>CAWISY010000265.1:0-41304 GCA_963838455.1 Bryobacterales bacterium | reverse complement strand
AGAAAAATCCGAGAGACATAGAAAGGTGCGCACGAACTCCCCTTACCTTGGCGAACAGATTCCGGAAGCGCACAAATCATCGAGCTTCGTGCGGACACACCTCGGCCGTGAGTGGCGGTGCGGAGCCTTACCGCGCGCTCAAGACGACGGTTCGTCTTGGCGCGAGTTTCGAAACACGAGTTCGTGAGCGCTTCTCGACGAACGAAGCGGGATCGCCAACGGTGGGGTAAACTGGACGCTAAGTAGAGGTACCGACCTTCACCGTTGGTATCCCGCTAAGGCTGCCCCCGCCGTACAGGGGCTGCCGCTTTCAAAGATCAACTTCCGCGCATAGCCGTGCCGGAACGCTGCGTCTATTTCTATAGCGCAGGCTAAGAAAGTCCCGGTTGGCGGCTCAAAGTTTTAGCACGGCGACAGCCACTGCCGCGCATCTCTCCGCCGCCCGTAAGCCCAACGGCATCAGAGGTTTGTTTGGAGCGACGGTTGAAGCATCCAGCCTTGGAATGCCGCGGGCGGCAAATTTTACGTCGAAGAGGCATCCGAGAGTCAACTAACCGTTACGCATCAGTAGTATAGTTTTCGGTACACCCGACCGATGAGCGGAACTTGTTACGTGGCCCACTTCCGCGTACAGGCCGTTGCGGAACGCGGCACACTCCTCGATGAGCGGAAATTTAATTGTTCGCTGATCAGCTCCGCGGTCTGTATTGCCGCGCGATCGCCCTTAGTCCACGTATGATAGCCTGTCAGCAATTGAGAATGTCTCTACTGTGCGACTTGCTTGTCGCCATTCTACTGATGGCGCCCACACCGCTGATGATCGGCGCCGAGTTGTCCTTGCCGAATCCAGTTAGCGGTCCTGGGAGCAAGTTGTCCGCCTCAGCCGTCTTCGCGCCTGGAGCCGATGCGGTCAGCGGCATTCAATTCGATGTGCTGTATGACAGCTCTATAGTGAATATCGTCGCGACTGCAGGCGATGCGGCGAGGGCTGCGGGCAAGAGCATTTATTATTACGATTTGTCTCCCAATCAGCGGCGGTTTTTGCTCGCCGGAATGAATCAAAATCCCGTCCAGGGAGGCGCGCTGATCAACCTTTTTCTCAACTCGGCCCAAGCGCCCCGGCCGCTCGTACCCGCTCGCCATTTCCAACCTGGTTGGCACCGACGCGACTGGTAGCGCGGTGCCGCTGAACGGAATAAGTGGAGGGATCTCGATTCAGGCGGCTCCGGTGACCCGATTCAGGCAAGCGGCGTGCTGAACCGGCCAGCCTCACTTCCGGCCAGTGTCCCCTGGAGAGATTGTCACTCTGATTGGATCAGGGATTGGGCCGGCGACTGCCACATTCCCAGGTTCTTCAGCGACCATACCGTCTTGAGCGCTACCAGCGTGCTATTTGATGGAAACCCAGCGCCATTGCTTTTGGCTGGGCCGGATCAGATAAATGCCATCGTCCCCTATGAGATTTCGGGACAGAACTCCACACAACTGTTCATCATGAATGGTGGCCGATTGGTGGGGAGGTGCCTCTCTCCGTCGCCGCCGCGACGCCCGCGATTTTTACTCTTGATTCGAGCGGCGCCGGTCCTGGCGCGATTCTAAACCAGGACTCCAGCGTTAACTCGCCCTCGAACCCCGCGATCCGGGGATCCGAGGTGGTCCTGTTCGCCACAGGCGCGGGCGTGATGAATCCGACTCCGGTCGACGGCCAAGTCACAGGGAACAGCCCGCCGCTGCCGAGTTTGCCCGTATCGGTTCAAATCGGTGGCGCTGCCGCTCAAGTCGTCTACGCGGGCGCAGCGCCAGGTTTAGTAGCCGGGGTTCTCCAGGTGAATTGCGTGGTTCCGCAACAGGGCATCACTCCAAGTGATTCTGCGCCGGTGGTACTTATGGTCGGAACGGCGGCGAGCCCTTTAGGCGTCGTAATGGCGATCCAGTGATGCAGGTGCCTGCATCTACTGAAGTCGGGCGCAGCCGAGTCTAGCTGCGCGCGCGACGGCGTTGGAAGAATATGACGAGTCCCACCGCTCCCAACAAGTCAACACCCAGAAGAGCGAGCTGATCGGGTTCTGGAGTTGTGACCGTGAGAAATTCCTGTGGAGGTATCTGAGGACATTGACCACCGGAATAACCCGGGCAAGTTATCGGATCGCTAGCAATGGGCGTGTACATGGTTACATCTGCGAACTCGCCTGCCGAGAAGCCACCGTTTAAGGCCATTGTTACTGCCTCAGTGTACAGGCCCGCTGGTGTGGACTGAGTCTGGGGTGCGTTGATCGCGTTTAGGAGGGATTGATCGTTCGCGGAAAGATAGCTGGCTACCGAGTTGCGGCCGGTGGGATCAAAAACCTCCCAGATGGCGTACTGGAGTTGTGCAGCGGTGCCTGGATCCGTGGTGACCGCCAACTGCTGCGCCAACCAAGCCGCGGCTTCGTAGGCTTGGTATTGTGTTAAGGTCGTGTGGCCTTCGCCGTAGACAGGTATGGTGGTGCGATCACCAAACATCACACTTGTCGAGGGCAGAGCCGAGAAACTGGTCACCGTCGCAGTCCAGACCTCAGGAACATAACTTTCGTCGGTGAAGTCATCGCATATTACCGCTGTCTGGACCCCGTTAATCATCGCATAGTAGGGACCAACGTATACGTCCGCTACAGGATTGTCGCCTGGACTACAAAGGGTCATCGCGGCTGTCCCCGACGACGGCGGGGATGATGGCGAGTTCGCGGGGCACTGAGCGAAAGCGCTAGGGACAATGAATAGCGCTGCACCAACCAGGAACCAACATCTTAGCATCGACTGATCTTTCACCGGTCCTCCGATTCAAACGATTCAAATCGCCTCTAGCTGTTGCTAGTAGGTCACGAAACCGATCGTAGGCCATTTGTAAACATCCTGTCAAGATTAGAACAGCAACCCGAAGTACCAGTAGTAAGGGGTCTCTCGGCTGGTTGCGGGAAACGCGGATTCGGGCGAAACCGCCGGCGCGCTCGGAGCTGGGTGGATCTCACAACCCGTGCGGCCCGTGACGGGCAACGAGCGGCGCAGTCTTTGTCCGAAAGTTCCAATTGTGGTCACGTGTTCCCACACTCAGCCTCATTGCCGGCACTCCAGATCTTGTGCAAGTCCTTATCCAACAATGAATTGAGCTCGCACAGCAGTTTGGCCATTGACCTGCTTCTTTGCAGGCCATAGGTGTTCCCCAAGCCATGAAAGCTTCCGTCAGGAAGGCAAGTTTCCTTGCAATCGGTGTGTTCCTACTGACCGCGTGTTCGACCGATCCCAACAGGCAGAAGGTCAAGTATCTCAACAGCGCAAAGGAGTACTCCAATCGGGGCGAGCTTCAGGCGGCCGTTGTTCAACTCCGGAACGCTCTCCAGTTGGACCCCAAGTATGCCGAGGCGCACTATCAGCTGGCTCTTACGTATCTAGGGCTTGGCAACCGGGATGGTGCTCTGACCGAGCTTCAGCAGACCGTCGCTTTGAACCCGGGAAACTCCGATGCCCAACTTCAGCTCGCTTCCTTGCTGCTGGCTCACCGTCAATATGACCAGGCGCAGACGGCGGTGAACAAGGTTCTCAAGACCGATCCCAATAACGCCAAGGCGCACGCCGCTCTTGGCGAAAAATATACCCTGACGCACGACTACGAGCATGCGATCCCCGAGTTAGAGAAGGCGATTGAACTGGATCCCAGTCGAGTCGAGTTCTACATCAGCCTGGCGACCTTACGCCTTTCGCAGGGCCAGCGCGAGGCCGCAGAAGCCATTTACGAGAATGCCATCAAGCGGAACCCGAACTCGGTCGAAGCACGCGTCGGTTTGGGCCAATTCTATTTCGAGCAGGGCAAGTTGACTGAGACCGAGGCGCAGATGCAAGCGGCGTCCCAAATAGATCCGCATGCCGTCCTGCCACGGCTTCTCCTGGCGCGCACTTATGTCGTGATGGGGAGATTGGCTGACGCTGAAAACGTCGATGCCGGACTGAAGGCAATTGCACCAAACGACCCGGACGCGTACCAAGCTTTGGGGCTGCACTACTTGTCCACCGGTCAAAGGGAGAAGGCGGTAGCCGAGTTCCGGCTGCTCATGGCGTCCAAGCCCAAGGACAATTCCGTCAAGGCGTATCTGGCCGAGACCCTCCTCGATCTGAAACGGATCGACGAGGCCGCGGCCGTCGACCAGGAGCTGCTCAAATCAAGTCCAACCGACCTGAGGGGGCTGTTGGCGCATGGCCGGATTCTGATCGCGCAGGGCCAGTATCGGGAAGCCGTGACGGAACTCGAGAAAGTCACGCAAGCCGACTCGCGCTCTGCGGCTGCGTATTACAACCTGGGTCTCGCCCAGAGATCCCTCGGTCTAACGGCCTCAGCGAAAACAGCCTTCAATAAGGCTCTTGAGTTGAACCCTGGGATGACCGACGCAAAGCTAGCCCTTGCGAATCTCGCAACGAAGGAGGGTGCCGAGGATAACGCCACACGCCTGGCTGGCGATGCGCTCAAATCAGATCCGAATTCAGTGCAAGCCTATGTCGCCGAGGCGCGGGCGGTGATTGCAAAAGGGGACGCGCAGAAGGGGGAAGCGCTTCTGCAAGAGGCCCTGAAGCGAGACCCATCCTCCTTAACCGCGCTTGCGATGTTGGTCAAGCTTTATTCACAGCAAGGGAAGACAAAAGCAGCAGTGGCGCGGATCTCCGCCGCACTGTCACAGCAACCTCAGAATGCCGGCTTACACTTTCTTCTAGCTCTGAGTTATTTCGACTTGAAGGATCTTCCCCAGGCAGAAGCCGGCGTGCGAGAGGCGATCAGGCTGGATCCGAAAACGCCCGACGCGTATACGCTGCTCGCGGACATTGATTATGCGAAGGGTTCGGCCGCCAGTGCCCAGGCGGACCTCCGCAAGGCGATTGAGCTGAGTCCGCGCAACGTCTCGAACTACCTGACCCTGGGGGCTTGGCTCGCCAAAGAAGGCAACTGGGATGAGGCAAGAAAGCTATGGGAGAAGGCCCACGAGGTCGACCCGGCATCACCCGAAGCCGCGGGCCAGCTCGCGTTCCTGTATCTCGAACACGGCGGGGATGTGAACCAAGCTCTATCCCTCGCCCAGGAAGCAAAGGGAGCAATGCCGGATTCCGCGCCGGCGGCCGATACGTTGGGCTGGGCGTATTATAAGATCGGCTCGCCCGGGCTAGCGATTGCGCAGTTGCAGCAGTCGGTTCACCGAGCTCCGACCAACCCCATCTATCTTTATCACCTCGGAATGGCGCAGATGGCCGCGGGCAATAAACCGGCGGCGAGGCAGTTCTTGGAGCAGGCCCTTCAGCGCACACCCAATTTCGCTTACGCGAGCGATGCACGGGAAGCCCTGAAGAAAATCTCGACCGCCAAGAATTGATTTAGGCGAGTCGCCGGCGGAAATCCGTTGCTGATCTGGCCCAAAACGTACCGCTCGCCTTCCAGATGCGCTACGAAGCACCGGGACTTCAATGCGCACCCGATACGATGGCGCGGAGGTCCAGGTTGTGGAGTTCTGAGAACCTTCGAGGACTGAGTCTGTGGTAGCTGTCGCTCTGCCGGTCTGGTGATGCTTGGTGCACAGCGGAATCGCCGAATAGTCAGAGGACTTCTGGCCCGGTCCGTGAGGCGGTGTGGGAAGCTTCGATCCACCCGGTTGATCCGCACACGATGCAGGGGGGCGTGCGTATCCAGGCCAGGTAAAGAGGGGAACCTCCCCGCCCCATTCGCTTTCGGGGACACTCAGTCGGCGATCTGTTCATGAGTCTGATCGACACCTGCGAACTGAACGGAGCCAATCCGTTCGATTACCTGACCGAGTTACTGCGGCACGCTGAGGAGTTGAAGCGAAACCCATCGGAGTGGATGCCTTGGACTACCGCGAGACGTTGGCGTGGCTGGCACAACCCGCGGCTGCGTAATATGATGAACCTTCCTGGCCGGAAAGGACCGACTGCGGCCAGGGTTGGATGACATTCTGAAATGGCCGCCAAACGGAGCTTTCCGAAGGCAAAATCCGGCCACGTTTTTGGCCAGCGACGGAAACCGTCAAAAATGTTCCGCGCCGGCCTGTACGCACGCGTTTCCACGAACGATCAGCAGACCTTACCGATGCAGAGCCGCGCCATGCGGGTTTATGCCGCCCGCCGCGGCTGGACGATCGCCGTGCAAGTCCGTGAGGTTGGCTCCGGTGCGGCCAAGCGAGAAGGTCGGGAGAAACTGATCGAGGCCGCCCGGCGCCGAGAAATCGCGGTAGTGCTCATGGCGGTTGGACCGCTGGGGCCGGTCGGTTACGGATCTGCTGGCCTGGGCTTGCGCATGGAAGGATGGCTGGAAGGAGATCGCCACGGAATGTTCGACCGCGGCCTCCGAGGAAATATCGGCGCAGGCGCAGGCCATGGACCAGGTGGCGCAGGAATTGCGCGCCATCGTGGAGGGCCGACTCGCGGCCAGTTTACTTGGCGTCGGTCTTACTTCACGCTGTCTTACTTCGTGTCGGTACAAGTGGCGCTGAGCCACTTGCCGGTGCCGTTTATGGTCATGTTCACCGTCTGGCCGTTCATGGTGCCAGATGAGACCACGTTGAACTTCATCGATTCCGGGCTCAGAGCCTCGGCCACGATGGTGCTGGTGGACTTGTTGTTCGGATCGTCGCAGACCACCTTGGCTTCGAACCTGCTGCTGGAGGAACTGGTGACGTTCATCTTGCAGGTTTTGGTCATCTCAGTGGGGTTGAAGTTGGAAAGGTCTTCCTTCTTGACGCAGTTCTTGTTGACGGTGGGCTGGCCTGACATCACGGCGCCGGCGTTCTTCATGGCGGCCTCGATGCGGGCGCGCTGCTCCGCCGGAATTTGAGCAAGCTGCTCCGGAGTGAGCTGCGGCATCTGTTTCATCTGCTTGGCCTGCGCCGCCATCTGCGGCGACTGCATGGTGACCGAGTATTCCCACTCGCCGGTCTTCACGTTCAATGGAGTGGGGTCGGCCGCAAGGGCGATGGTTCCCGAAAACAGAGCAAAAACCAAAATAGACTTCATTATCTCCTCCTAATCGTCCGCGCTTTGTGTGCAGGACGTATTCCTTGAGCATATACTACGCGGCCGTGGCCGAGGCTGGGACCTTAGAATCGCCCAGACTCGGCACATCCGTACTAACTGTTATAATACGGCCGTGATCCCTTTCCGGCTCACCTTCGAACCCGGGATTTCGCTGTATGAGCAAGTGGTGTACGCCGCCAAAAAAGCCGTGGTCAGCGGGCAGATGCGGCCCGGTGACGCGTTCCCTTCGGTCCGGGCGCTCAGCAAGGCGCTCAAGATCAATCCCAACACCGCGCACAAGGTGATCACGCATCTGGTCACGGGGGGGGTGCTGGAAGTGCGCCCGGGAATCGGCACAGTGGTGGCGAGCCCGGCGCCTTCCACAGCGGCCGAACGCGGAAATCTGCTCAAGAAAGAGCTGGAACAACTGGTTGTCGAAGCGAAACAATTGGGCCTGGATCTCAGCCAGGTCTCCGACGCATTGGCCGAACACTGGGCTCGACTGGACGGCAACAAGCCGAACGGGAGGAAGGCGTGAGCGACATCCTCAAGACCATCGATATCAGCAAGAGATTTCGGGGGAATGTGGTGCTGGATCGGCTCAATCTGGCGGTGCCGGAAGGCAGCCTGTACGGGCTGGTGGGGCCGAACGGCGCGGGCAAAACCACCACCATCAAGATCCTGATGAACATCCTCCAGGCCAGCAGCGGGCGCGCGGAGGCGCTGGGAACCGATTCGCGGCGCCTGGGCCCGCGGGGGTTCGCGCAAATCGGCTACGTCTCCGAAAACCAGGAGATGCCGGAGTGGATGACGGTGGAGTATTTCCTCGCGTATCTGCGGCCGTTTTATCCCACCTGGGATGAAACGCGGGAGAAGGAGCTGCTGCAGCAGTTCGATCTTCCGCTGGACCGCAAGCTCAAGCATCTTTCGCGAGGGATGCGGATGAAGACCGCGCTGGCTTCGTCGCTGGCCTACCGGCCGAAGCTGGTGGTGCTGGATGAACCGTTCACGGGTCTCGACCCGCTGGTGCGCGACGAATTCATCCAAGGGCTGCTGGAGAATGCCGAAGGTACCACGATGCTGATCTCCTCGCACGACCTGGCCGAGATCGAGAGCTTCGCCAGCCACATCGGGTACCTGGATCACGGGCGGCTGCAGTTCTCCGAAGAGATGACCTCGCTGGCCAGCCGCTTCCGTGAAGTTGAAGTGACGGTCAACGCGGCTGTCGGCGAGGCTCTGGACTGGCCGTCTTCCTGGCTGGGGCGCGAGGCTTCGGCCTCGGTGGTGCGCTTTGTCGAGAGCCAGTTCGAGCAGGAGCGCACGCTGGCCGAGGTGCGGCGCGTGTTCGGCGACGTCCACCAGGTGTCGCTCAACCCCATGCCGCTGCGCGAAATCTTCGTGACGTTGGCTAAGGCCGGGCGCCGGGCTGCATAAAGAAAGGACGCGTGAATGCGACAGGCTCTGCACATCTTTCGCAAAGACGTCCGGCATCTGCGCTGGGAGATCGCGCTGCTGCTGGCGCTGATTGTCTTGGCGGCTTATGAGGCTGCCGTTCGGCGCGGTTCCCAGGCGCAAGGCTGGGCGGAGGTTCTGCTTGGGGCGATGATTCTGCTGTTGCCCGTGCGGCTGGTGCATGCGGAAGCGTTGCCCGGCGAGAGGCAGTTCTGACTGACGCGGCCGTATTCGCGAGGCAGTCTGCTGGGGGCAAAATGCTTGTTCCTGGTTGTATTCGTGGTGCTGCCGATGACGATCTCCGATGTGGTGCTGGTGGAGCGAGCGGGGTTCTCCATCGCGGAGCACATGCAAGGATCGGACTTTGAGCAGGTGCTGCGCATCGCGGTGTTGATCCTGCCGGCGATGGCGCTGGCCACGATTACGCGCAATGTATCGAGCCAGGTTTTCACGGCGCTGGGCGTGCTCGCGGTCTGTGCGCTGATTGGAGTAGTCGCTGACGGGGCCGACGTTTTCATGACGATCGACTGGGTATACGACTCGATCGCGGCGATAATCATCGCTGGTTTTGCGACGGCGGTGATCCTGTGGCAATATACGCGGCGCCAGATTCTGGGGGCGAGAGTTCTGCTGGGATCTGCGGTCGTGCTGACGTGGCTTGTATCGAGAATTCCGGCGGCGGGCGCCGTGGGGGTTGGATCTCTGTGGGACAAGAAGGCAGTTGATCCCGCCGCGATTCGTGTGACGCTGGATGAACCTTCCGCCGCGCCGTCTCCGATTCGCCGTGAAACGCTCCGGCTGCCATTGCGCATCGCTGGCGTTCCGAAGGGCCTGAGGATGTGGGCTGATGTGCGGACGCTGGAGGTCCGACCGGGGGAGGAACCGGGATTCGCCTCAGCAGATCAACGCGGAGTTGGTGAAGTGGTTTGCGGTGGATGAAGCGCACGCAAGCACCGGGCTGGTTGTCCACGATCGCGCTGTGCTGTTGAAAAACCAGCCGGTCGACTTGCGGTTCACCGCGTTGATGACATTGAGCGGGCATGCACGGATTGAGCAAGTGCAATGGAGCCGGGCGGCGTTTCAAGACACGCGATCCTTCTTGTTCCAGGGGCCGGGACAGGTGGTTCTTCCCCGTTCCTATTCGCTTTTCCGGCGGAGCTGTCGCTCAATCCGGTGAATTGGTACGGACCGCCGGACGCAGTTCCGGTGCTGCTCCGTGTGGAAGACCCGGTGCAGCATTTTTTGTATCACTTCGATCTTGATGATGTGCGTCTGGCGGACTACATCATTGAGCCGAGAACCGGTATACCGTAGTGCTGTCGAAGGTTTGGCCCGACTTCAGCACCGTGGACGGGAAGTCCGGATGATTCGGTGAATCGGGATAGTGCTGGGTTTCCAGACACAGCGCGCCGCGATGCTGGTAGGCCTTGCCGCCTTTTCCTTTATAGGTTCCGTCGAGAAAGTTGCCGGTGTAGAACTGGATGGCCGGCTGCGTGGTGAGGACTTCAAGGACTCGGCCAGACTTAGGATCGAGCACATGCGCGGCGAGCTCAAGCCCTGAACCAGAGCGATTCAGGATCCAGTTGTGGTCGTAGCCCTTGCCGAGTTTGAGCTGTTCGTCGTCGGCCTCGATGCGCTCGCCGATGGGGTGGGGCTGGCGGAAATCGAAGGGCGTGCCGTCGACTTTGCGCAGCTCGCCGGTGGGGATGAGGCCGGCATCAACCGGAGTGAAGCGGTCGGCGTTGAGGGTGAGGACGTGATCAAGGATTTCACCAGAACCTGCGCCGGACAAGTTGAAGTAGGAGTGGTTGGTGAGATTGACCACCGTGTTTAAATCCGCGGCCGCGCTGTAGTGAATGCGCAGTTCATTGTTGGCGGTAAGCGTGTACTGGACGTTGACAGTCATGTTGCCGGGATAACCGCCTTCGCCGTTGGGGCTGATGTAGCTGAGCTGGACGGCGGGGCCATCCGGGGTGGTCATAGCTTTTGAGGTCCAGGTGACTTTATCGAAGCCGTGGTTGCCGCCGTGGAGCGAGTTCATGCCGTCGTTCTTGTCGAGCGTGTACATCTTGCCTTCGAGCGTGAATTTGGCTCCGGCAATGCGGTTGGCGTAGCGGCCGATGGTTGCGCCGAAGTACGGTGGAGGGGGCGTTTGGGTGTAGCCGTCGAGAGAGTCGAAGCCCTGGACGATGTCTTCCAGCGCGCCGTTTTTATCCGGGACTTTGAGGGACACCAGCGTGGCGCCGTAATCCATGATGCGGGCTTCGAACCCGTTTTTGTTGGTCAGTGTGTACATGTGCACCGCTTGTCCATTCGCGTTTCCGAGATTCGCCGACGGGATTGCCGGCTTGTCCGAACTGTTCGGGCCGCACGCCACGCACAGCAATACCGGTGCGAGCGCGAGAAGTTTATTTTTGTCCATAGTAGGCTCCAGGGCCGTGTTTGCGGAAGAAATGTTTGTCGTGCAGCCGGCGCGGCAACGGCTCGGCTTGCGGATTGATGGTGAGCGCGTTGAGCGCCATGGCCGCGATCTCCTCCAGCACCACGGCGATGTGCGCGGCTTCCGCCGGAGTCGTGCCCCAGCAGAAGGGCGCGTGTCCGGCGACCAGGACGGCGGGGTGGTGAAGAGGGTTGATCTGCTCGAACAATCGGGCGATGAGGCGGCCGGTGTTGACTTCATAGCCTGCGTCGATTTCTTCCTGGGTTAAGACGCCGGTGACCGGGACTGCGCCGTGGAAATAATCGGCGTGGGTGGTCCCGTAACAGGGGATTTCGCGTCCGGCTTGCGCCCAGCTTGTGGCGGCTCGGGAGTGGGTGTGGACGATGCCGCCGATGGAGGGGAAGGCTCGATACAGTTCGAGATGCGTGGCCAAATCTGAAGAAGGGCGCAGAGCGCCGTCAATGATGGCGCCTTCGAGATCCACCAAGACGATGTCTGAGGGGCGCATTCCTTCATAAGGAACGCCGGAGGGCTTTATGGCGACGATGCCTGCGGAACGATCGATGCCGCTGGCGTTGCCGAAGGTGTAGAGCACGAGGCCGCGGCGCACGACTTCGAGATTGGCTTCGAGGACCTGTTCGCGGAGGGTTTGATGTTTCATGAGGCCCGCACCTCCGCGGCGATTCTACGTAGTCTAGGGAGAACATGACCTATTGAAACTGGTTCGGACGTTTGTAATCCGAAGCCGAAGTAGAGTTTGCGATAGAGCTGGTAGAGGTCTTCGTAGACCCGGGCGGATTGGGGATCGGGCTCGATCACGCGGTGCGTGGGGCAGAGCGCGGCCTGCGCGTCTTCGATGGTTTTGAAGGTTCCGGCGGCGAGGAAGGCGAAGATGGCGGAGCCGAGGCTGGTGATGTCGCTGGAAGGCACCAGCACTGGCTTGTTCAAGACGCTCGCGTAGACGCGATTGAGTGTTTCGTTCTTTTGCGGGATGCCTCCGGCGTTGATGACTCGATGAATGGGGCAGCCGTGCTCCTCCATGCGTTCCAAAATCACGCGAGTGTGAAACGCCGCGCCCTCGATGGACGCAAAGAGATCGTCCTGCGCGGTGTGGGTGAGGTTCCAGCCGAGGGTGATTCCGCCGAGCTCGGGGTTGACCAGAACAGTGCGGTCACCATTGTCCCAGGTGAGGCGGAGGAGGCCGGTTTGGCCGGCTTTGAAGCGATCCAGTGTTTGAGACAAGGCCGCGACGGTTGAGCCGGCTCGCGTGGCGATGGCGTCAAAGATGTCGCCGGTGGCGGAGAGGCCGGCTTCGATACCAGTCATCGCAGGATGGACCGAGCCTGGCACCACGCCGCAGACACCGGGAATCAGGCGCGTGTCCTCCGAGATGGCGATAATACACGTCGATGTCCCGACCACGTTGACCACGTCGCCGGCGCGGACGCCTGCACCGACCGCGTCCCAGTGCGCGTCGAAGGCTCCGACGGGGATGGGGATGCCGGGGCGAAGGCCAAGTTGCTCGGCCCAGAGTGGCGTGAGATGGCCTGCGATCTGATCGGAAGCTGCGTAATGCCCGATGAGTTTCTCGCGGACGCCGGCCAGGAGCGGGTCAACGAAGGTGAGAAATTCCTCCGGCGGCAAGCCGCCGAGGGACGCGTTCCACATCCATTTATGGCCGTTGGCGCAGACCGAGCGATATACCTGGGAAGGCTCGCGGACGCCGGTCAACGTGGCCGCGGCCATGTCGCAATGTTCAAGAGAGGTGGCGAAGCGGGAGCGTTTCTCCGGATTGTGACGCAGCCAGTGGAGGAGCTTGGAAAATCCCCATTCTGAGGAGTAGACTCCACCGCACCAGTCGATGGCGGGAAGCTTCGCGGCATGGGCCGCCGAGGTAATCTCGGCAGCTTCTTTATAGGATCGGTGATCGCACCAGAGATAGTATTCGTCCAGGGGCTCCAGGTTTTCGCCGACGACCAGGACGCTGGAGCCGGTGGTGTCGACGGCGAGAGCCTCGACGTCATGGCCCGAAATGCTGGCGTCGGCCTGCTCTGCATCAAGAAGAGCCGAACGCGTTGCTTCAGACAATGCCCGCATGTGATCGGCGTGGCTTTGCGTTGCGTGGTCCGGGTCTTCCTTCTTGCGGTGCAGCGCAAACGGCGCGGCGCCGGAGCCGAGGCGACCGCGTTCGCTATCGACGATGGAGACGCGGACGCTGAGCGTCCCGAAGTCAACTCCGGCTACGATGGCCATGCCAATGGATATCCCAGCCGAGGTACTTGGTGGAGGCTTCGTAGAGGGCCGGCGCGCAGGAACTCATGTTCGCGGCGACGTGATGCTCGAAGCCGTTTTCACAGATGTGGTGGAGGAGATTTTGCAGTTCGGGGATCTCCACGACGCCAGCGCCTCCGAAGGTGTTGAGGGAATCGTCAGTGAAGCGGCCTTCGCCTAAGTAGCCGCGCATGCGGCCTTCGACGTCGTGCGTGGAGAAGCGGGCGAAGGTCATGGGCGCGGCTTTGACCTTGCCGACCATGGTTCCGAAGGTGTTGAGCTTGCCGACGGTGCCGGCGATGATCTCCTGAAAATCCATGCGCACGTCGGCGAAGAAATGTTTCGGAAGATTGGAGCAGTGGAAGCACACCGCCTTATCGGGGTTGTCGCCGTAGTTGTTGTTCCAATCCAGCAGGGCGCTGGGCGTTCCGGAAGCCAGACGCAGGGCGTGCATGCCGACCACACCGGCGATATCCACTTCGCAGGCCGAGGACAGGAGGCTGTCGCTCATCATGCTCATGACCGTGCAGGGCACGACGCCGAAGTACTCTTCCATGGAGGTCCAGCACTGGATGGCGCTGATGGCCAGATCGTGCGATTGCATCCATTCGTCAATCACCGCGCCGAGCTTGGCCATCTTGATGAGTGACGCCTTGGGGATATCGGCGTGCGGAACATAGGCTTCGATAGCGTCGAGCTTGGCGGTGACCGGTTTATCCGAGTCGGCGAGGCGGTTTGTGCGGCCGAAGATTTCGGAGAGATCGATGGGCTCGACCGTGATGCCGTTGGCTTCGAGCAGCTTCTCGCTATAGCGTACCGTGTTGAATGCAGCGGGGCGCGCGCCGATGGCTCCGACGCGGAGCTTGCGAAGGCCGTTGACCACGCGGCAAATGGCCGAGAAGCGGTCGAGGTCGGCGGCGAATTCGGGAGAGGCGGGATCGACAGTGTGCAGCGAAGTGAGCGAATAACGAATGCCGAATTGCTGAAGATTATTGCAGACGCTCATCTTGCCGCAGAAGGAGTCGCGGCGGTCCGTGATCAGCATCTTGCCGGGCGTATCGGGAAAGGCGTGGACCAGGACGGGGACATTGAGAGCGGCGAGGCGGATGGTTTCGGCGGCTGTTTTCTCATCGCCGACCTCGACCGCTTCTCGGCCATTTGCCGCGTGGTCAACGGCCTTCGCAAGCTCCGCGTCGGAGCCATCGGCGCGCGCCCCGCTGCATTCAACACGGTACGCTATAGCGAGAAGCTGCTCGAAGCCAACGGCATCACGGTCGAGCCCATCGATCTCTCCGAAATCTTCGGCCGCACAAACCGCCTCGCCGACTCGGATAAACCGGTCACCGCCAAGCTCGACGCTATCGAAGCCTATGTTCCGCACGCCGATATCCCCAAGGCGTCACTCATCAAGATGGCCAAGCTCGGCGCGGTGATTGACGAATGGATGCAATCGCACGATCTGGCCATCAGCGCCATCCAGTGCTGGACCTCCATGGAAGAGTACTTCGGCGTCGTGCCCTGCACGGTCATGAGCATGATGAGCGACAGCCTCCTGTCCTCGGCCTGCGAAGTGGATATCGCCGGTGTGGTCGGCATGCACGCCCTGCGTCTGGCTTCCGGAACGCCCAGCGCCCTGCTGGATTGGAACAACAACTACGGCGACAACCCCGATAAGGCGGTGTGCTTCCACTGCTCCAATCTTCCGAAACATTTCTTCGCCGACGTGCGCATGGATTTTCAGGAGATCATCGCCGGCACCGTCGGCAAGCTCAACACCTTCGGAACCATGGTCGGCAAGGTCAAAGCCGCGCCCATGACCTTCGCCCGCTTCTCCACGCACGACGTCGAAGGCCGCATGCGCGGCTACTTAGGCGAAGGCCGCTTCACTGACGATTCCCTCAACACCTTCGGAGGCGCTGGCGTCGTGGAGATCCCCGAACTGCAAAATCTCCTCCACCACATCTGTGAAAACGGCTTCGAGCATCACGTCGCCGCGAACATGAGTTCCTGCGCGCCGGCCCTCTACGAAGCCTCCACCAAGTACCTCGGCTGGGATATCCATTGGCATGGCCATCGTAGCCGGAGTTGACTTCGGGACGCTCAGCGTCCGCGTCTCCATCGTCGATAGCGAACGCGGTCGCCTCGGCTCCGGCCTCTCTCCTTTTCCGCTGCATCGCAAGAAGGAAGACCCGGACCACGCAAGGCAGAGCCACGCCGATCACATGCGGGCATTGTCTGAAGCAACGCGTTCGGCTCTTCTTGATGCAGAGCAGGCCGACGCCAGCATTTCGGGCCATGACGTCGAGGCTCTCGCCGTCGATACCACCGGCTCCAGCGTCCTGGTCGTCGGCGAAAACCTGGAGCCCCTGGACGAATACTATCTCTGGTGCGACCATCGGTCGTTTAGAGAAGCCGCCGAGATCACCTCGGCAGCCCATGCCGCCAACCTCCCTTCCATCAACTGGTGCGGCGGAACCTACTCCTCCGAATGGGGTTTTTCGAAACTCCTCCACTGGCTGCGGCACAACCCGGAAAAGCGCTCCCGCTTCGCCACTGCACTGGAACATTGCGACATGGCCGCCGCCGTACTCACCGGCGTCCGCGAGCCCTCCCACGTATATCGCTCCGTCTGCGCCAACGGCCATAAATGGATGTGGAACGCCTCCCTCGGCGGTCTTCCTCCCGAGGATTTCCTCACTTCCGTTGACCCTCTGCTCTCAGGCGTGCGCGAGAAACTCATCGGGCGTTACGCTGCTTCGGACACAATCGCCGGTCACCTCACGCCACACTGGGCCGAACAACTCGGACTTCGCCCCGGCATCCCCATCCCCGTCGGAGCCTTCGACGCGCACTGGGACGCGGTCGGCGCTGGCGTCCGAGCCGGTGACGTAGTCAACGTGGTCGGAACATCGACGTGTATTATCGCCATCTCGGAGGACACGCGCCTGATTCCCGGTGTCTGCGGCGTGGTGCCAGGCTCGGTCCATCCTGCGATGACTGGTATCGAAGCCGGCCTCTCCGCCACCGGCGACATCTTCGACGCCATCGCCACCCGCGCCGGCTCAACTGTCGCCGAGCTCTCTCGCGGTCTCGAACACTACAAAGCCGGCCAGACCGGCCTCCTCCGCCTGACTTGGGACAACGGCGACCGCACCGTCCTGGTCAACCCTGAGCTCGGTGGCATCACCCTCGGCTGGAACCTCACCCACACTGCGCAGGACGATCTCTTCGCCTCCATCGAGGGCGCGGCTTTTCACACGCGGGTGATCCTGGAGAGCATGGAGCAGCACGGCTGCCCCATCCATCGCGTCATCAACGCCGGAGGCATTCCGCAAAAGAACGAAACGCTGAACCGCGTCTATGCCAGCGTCTTGAACAAGCCCGTGCTGGTGCCTTCCAGCGACATCACCAGCCTGGGCTCGGCGATCTTCGCCTTCCTCGCCGCCGGAACCTTCAAAACCGTCGAAGAAGCCCAAGCCGCGCTCTGCCCCGCCCATCGCGTGATCGAGCCCGATCCCCAATCCGCCCGGGTCTACGAAGACCTCTACCAGCTCTATCGCAAACTCTACTTCGGCTTCGGATCACAAACCTCCGAACCAGTTTCAATCGGTCACGTGCTCCCCAAACTGCGCAGGATCGCCGCGGAGGTCAGAGCATCATGAAACATCAAACCCTCCGCGAACAGGTCCTCGAAGCCAATCTCGAAGTCGTGCGCCGCGGCCTGGTCCTCTATACCTTCGGCAACGCCAGCGGCATTGATCGCTCCGCGGGCATCGTAGCAATTAAGCCTTCCGGAGTTCCTTACGAAGGAATGCTGGCATCCGACATCGTTCTGGTCGATCTCGAAGGCCGCATCGTTGACGGCGCTCTGCGTCCCTCTTCCGACCTCCCGACGCATCTCGAACTGTATCGAGCCTTCCCCTCCATCGGCGGCATCGTCCACACCCACTCCCGAGCCGCCACAAGCTGGGCGCAAGCCGGACGCGAAATCCCCTGTTACGGGACCACCCACGCCGATTATTTCCACGGCGCAGTCCCGGTCACCGGCGTCTTAACCCAGGAAGAAATCGACGCAGGCTATGAAGTCAACACCGGCCGCCTCATCGCCCGATTGTTCGAGCAGATCAACCCTCTTCACCACCCCGCCGTCCTGGTCGCCGGACACGCGCCCTTCTGCTGGGGCACGACTCCGGCGGAAGCCGCGCACATCGCCGTGGTGCTGGAGGAGATCGCGGCCATGGCGCTCAACGCGCTCACCATCAATCCGCAAGCCGAGCCGTTGCCGCGCCGGCTGCACGACAAACATTTCTTCCGCAAACACGGCCCTGGAGCCTACTATGGACAAAAATAAACTTCTCGCGCTCGCACCGGTATTGCTGTGCGTGGCGTGCGGCCCGAACAGTTCGGACAAGCCGGCAATCCCGTCGGCGAATCTCGGAAACGCGAATGGACAAGCGGTGCACATGTACACACTGACCAACAAAAACGGGTTCGAAGCCCGCATCATGGATTACGGCGCCACGCTGGTGTCCCTCAAAGTCCCGGATAAAAACGGCGCGCTGGAAGACATCGTCCAGGGCTTCGACTCTCTCGACGGCTACACCCAAACGCCCCCTCCACCGTACTTCGGCGCAACCATCGGCCGCTACGCCAACCGCATTGCCGGAGCCAAATTCACGCTCGAAGGCAAGATGTACACGCTCGACAAGAACGACGGCATGAACTCGCTCCACGGCGGCAACCACGGCTTCGATAAAGTCACCTGGACCTCAAAAGCTATGACCATCCCGCATGGCCGCCGTCCAGTTCAGCTACATCAGCCCCAACGGCGAAGGCGGTTATCCCGGCAACATGACTGTCAACGTCCAGTACACGCTTACCGCCAACAATGAACTGCGCATTCACTACAGCGCGGCCGCGGATTTAGACACGGTGGTCAATCTCACCAACCACTCCTACTTCAACTTGTCCGGCGAATTCGTGAAATCCTTGATCACGTCCTCACCCTCAACGCCGACCGCTTCACTCCGGTTGATGCCGGCCTCATCCCCACCGGCGAGCTGCGCAAAGTCGACGGCACGCCCTTCGATTTCCGCCAGCCCCCCCCATCGGCGAGCGCATGGAAGCCAACGACGGACAGCTCAAACTCGGCCACGGTTACGATCACAACTGGATTTTGAATCGCTCTGGTTCAGGGCTTGAGCTCGCCGCGCATGTGCTCGATCCTAAGTCTGGCCGAGTCCTTGAAGTCCTCACCACGCAGCCGGCCATCCAGTTCTACACCGGCAACTTTCTCGACGGAACCTATAAAGGAAAAGGCGGCAAGGCCTACCAGCATCGCGGCGCGCTGTGTCTGGAAACCCAGCACTATCCCGATTCACCGAATCATCCGGACTTCCCGTCCACGGTGCTGAAGTCGGGCCAAACCTTCGACAGCACTACGGTATACCGGTTCTCGGCTCAATGATGTAGTCCGCCAGACGCACATCATCAAGATCGAAGTGATACAAAAAATGCTGCACCGGGTCTTCCACACGGAGCAGCACCGGAACTGCGTCCGGCGGTCCGTACCAATTCACCGGATTGAGCGACAGCTCCGCCGGAAAAGCGAATAGGAACGGGGAAGAACCACCTGTCCCGGCCCCTGGAACAAGAAGGATCGCGTGTCTTGAAACGCCGCCCGGCTCCATTGCACTTGCTCAATCCGTGCATGCCCGCTCAATGTCATCAACGCGGTGAACCGCAAGTCGACCGGCTGGTTTTTCAACAGCACAGCGCGATCGTGGACAACCAGCCCGGTGCTTGCGTGCGCTTCATCCACCGCAAACCACTTCACCAACTCCGCGTTGATCTGCTGAGGCGAATCCCGGTTCCTCCCCCGGTCGGACCTCCAGCGTCCGCACATCAGCCCACATCCTCAGGCCCTTCGGAACGCCAGCGATGCGCAATGGCAGCCGGAGCGTTTCACGGCGAATCGGAGACGGCGCGGCGAAGGTTGATCCAGCGTCACACGAATTGCGGCGGGATCAACTGCCTTCTTGTCCCACAGAATCTTAATCCCCACGGCGCCCGCCGCCGGAATTCTCGATACAAGCCACGTCAGCACGACCGCATATCGAGCAGAACTCGGCCCCTAATCTGTCGTGACATTGCGTATCTACTGCCGTCGCAAAACCAGCGATGATTATCGCCGCGATCGAGTCGTATACCCAGTCGATCGTAGTGAAAACGTCGGCCCCGTCAGCGACTACTCCAATCAGCGCACAGACCGCGAGCACGCCCAGCGCCGTGAAAACCTGGCTCGATACATTGCGCGTAATCGTGGCCAGCGCCATCGCCGGCAGGATCAACACCGCGATGCGCAGCACCTGCTCAAAGTCCGATCCTTGCATGTGCTCCGCGATGGAGAACCCCGCTCGCTCCACCAGCACCACATCGGAGATCGTCATCGGCAGCACCACGAATACAACCAGGAACAAGCATTTTGCCCCCAGCAGACTGCCTCGCGAATACGGCCGCGTCAGTCAGAACTGCCTCTCGCCGGGCAACGCTTCCGCATGCACCAGCCGCACGGGCAACAGCAGAATCATCGCCCCAAGCAGAACCTCCGCCCAGCCTTGCGCCTGGGAACCGCGCCGAACGGCAGCCTCATAAGCCGCCAAGACAATCAGCGCCAGCAGCAGCGCGATCTCCCAGCGCAGATGCCGGACGTCTTTGCGAAAGATGTGCAGAGCCTGTCGCATTCACGCGTCCTTTCTTTATGCAGCCCGGCGCCCGGCCTTAGCCAACGTCACGAAGATTTCGCGCAGCGGCATGGGGTTGAGCGACACCTGGTGGACGTCGCCGAACACGCGCCGCACCTCGGCCAGCGTGCGCTCCTGCTCGAACTGGCTCTCGACAAAGCGCACCACCGAGGCCGAAGCCTCGCGCCCCAGCCAGGAAGACGGCCAGTCCAGAGCCTCGCCGACAGCCGCGTTGACCGTCACTTCAACTTCACGGAAGCGGCTGGCCAGCGAGGTCATCTCTTCGGAGAACTGCAGCCGCCCGTGATCCAGGTACCCGATGTGGCTGGCGAAGCTCTCGATCTCGGCCAGGTCGTGCGAGGAGATCAGCATCGTGGTACCTTCGGCATTCTCCAGCAGCCCTTGGATGAATTCGTCGCGCACCAGCGGGTCGAGACCCGTGAACGGTTCATCCAGCACCACCAGCTTCGGCCGGTAGGCCAGCGACGAAGCCAGCGCGGTCTTCATCCGCATCCCTCGCGAAAGATGCTTGAGCTTGCGGTCCAGCGGAAGATCGAACTGCTGCAGCAGCTCCTTCTCCCGCGTTCATCCCAGGTGGGATAAAACGGCCGCAGTACGCGAGGAAATACTCCACCGTCATCCACTCCGGCATCTCCTGGTTTTCGGAGACGTAGCCGATTGCGCGAACCCCCACGGCCCAGGCGCCGCGAATCGGTTCCCAGCGCCTCCGCGCGCCCGCTGTGGCCTGGAGGATGTTCATCAGGATCTTGATGGTGGTGGTTTTGCCCGCGCCGTTCGGCCCCACCAGCCCGTACAGGCTGCCTTCCGGCACCGCCAGATTGAGCCGATCCAGCACCACATTCCCCCGAAATCTCTTGCTGATATCGATGGTCTTGAGGATGTCGCTCACGCCTTCCTCCCGTTCGGCTTGTTGCCGTCCAGTCGAGCCCAGTGTTCGGCCAATGCGTCGGAGACCTGGCTGAGATCCAGGCCCAATTGTTTCGCTTCGACAACCAGTTGTTCCAGCTCTTTCTTGAGCAGATTTCCGCGTTCGGCCGCTGTGGAAGGCGCCGGGCTCGCCACCACTGTGCCGATTCCCGGGCGCACTTCCAGCACCCCCCCCGTGACCAGATGCGTGATCACCTTGTGCGCGGTGTTGGGATTGATCTTGAGCGCCTTGCTGAGCGCCCGGACCGAAGGGAACGCGTCACCGGGCCGCATCTGCCCGCTGACCACGGCTTTTTTGGCGGCGTACACCACTTGCTCATACAGCGAAATCCCGGGTTCGAAGGTGAGCCGGAAAGGGATCACGGCCGTATTATAACAGTTAGTACGGATGTGCCGAGTCTGGGCGATTCTAAGGTCCCAGCCTCGGCCACGGCCGCGTAGTATATGCTCAAGGAATACGTCCTGCACACAAAGCGCGGACGATTAGGAGGAGATAATGAAGTCTATTTTGGTTTTTGCTCTGTTTTCGGGAACCATCGCCCTTGCGGCCGACCCCACTCCATTGAACGTGAAGACCGGCGAGTGGGAATACTCGGTCACCATGCAGTCGCCGCAGATGGCGGCGCAGGCCAAGCAGATGAAACAGATGCCGCAGCTCACTCCGGAGCAGCTTGCTCAAATTCCGGCGGAGCAGCGCGCCCGCATCGAGGCCGCCATGAAGAACGCCGGCGCCGTGATGTCAGGCCAGCCCACCGTCAACAAGAACTGCGTCAAGAAGGAAGACCTTTCCAACTTCAACCCCACTGAGATGACCAAAACCTGCAAGATGAACGTCACCAGTTCCTCCAGCAGCAGGTTCGAAGCCAAGGTGGTCTGCGACGATCCGAACAACAAGTCCACCAGCACCATCGTGGCCGAGGCTCTGAGCCCGGAATCGATGAAGTTCAACGTGGTCTCATCTGGCACCATGAACGGCCAGACGGTGAACATGACCATAAACGGCACCGGCAAGTGGCTCAGCGCCACTTGTACCGACACGAAGTAAGACAGCGTGAAGTAAGACCGACGCCAAGTAAACTGGCCGCGAGTCGGCCCTCCACGATGGCGCGCAATTCCTGCGCCACCTGGTCCATGGCCTGCGCCTGCGCCGATATTTCCTCGGAGGCCGCGGTCGAACATTCCGTGGCGATCTCCTTCCAGCCATCCTTCCATGCGCAAGCCCAGGCCAGCAGATCCGTAACCGACCGGCCCCAGCGGTCCAACCGCCATGAGCACTACCGCGATTTCTCGGCGCCGGGCGGCCTCGATCAGTTTCTCCCGACCTTCTCGCTTGGCCGCACCGGAGCCAACCTCACGGACTTGCACGGCGATCGTCCAGCCGCGGCGGGCGGCATAAACCCGCATGGCGCGGCTCTGCATCGGTAAGGTCTGCTGATCGTTCGTGGAAACGCGTGCGTACAGGCCGGCGCGGAACATTTTTGACGGTTTCCGTCGCTGGCCAAAAACGTGGCCGGATTTTGCCTTCGGAAAGCTCCGTTTGGCGGCCATTTCAGAATGTCATCCAACCCTGGCCGCAGTCGGTCCTTTCCGGCCAGGAAGGTTCATCATATTACGCAGCCGCGGGTTGTGCCAGCCGCGCCAACGTCTCGCGGTAGTCCAAGGCATCCACTCCGATGGGTTTCGCTTCAACTCCTCAGCGTGCCGCAGTAACTCGGTCAGGTAATCGAACGGATTGGCTCCGTTCAGTTCGCAGGTGTCGATCAGACTCATGAACAGATCGCCGACTGAGTGTCCCCGAAAGCGAATGGGGCGGGGAGGTTCCCCTCTTTACCTGGCCTGGATACGCACGCCCCCCTGCATCGTGTGCGGATCAACCGGGTGGATCGAAGCTTCCCACACCGCCTCACGGACCGGGCCAGAAGTCCTCTGACTATTCGGCGATTCCGCTGTGCACCAAGCATCACCAGACCGGCAGAGCGACAGCTACCACAGACTCAGTCCTCGAAGGTTCTCAGAACTCCACAACCTGGACCTCCGCGCCATCGTATCGGGTGCGCATTGAAGTCCCGGTGCTTCGTAGCGCATCTGGAAGGCGAGCGGTACGTTTTGGGCCAGATCAGCAACGGATTTCCGCCGGCGACTCGCCTAAATCAATTCTTGGCGGTCGAGATTTTCTTCAGGGCTTCCCGTGCATCGCTCGCGTAAGCGAAATTGGGTGTGCGCTGAAGGGCCTGCTCCAAGAACTGCCTCGCCGCCGGTTTATTGCCCGCGGCCATCTGCGCCATTCCGAGGTGATAAAGATAGATGGGGTTGGTCGGAGCTCGGTGAACCGACTGCTGCAACTGCGCAATCGCTAGCCCGGGCGAGCCGATCTTATAATACGCCCAGCCCAACGTATCGGCCGCCGGCGCGGAATCCGGCATTGCTCCCTTTGCTTCCTGGGCGAGGGATAGAGCTTGGTTCACATCCCCGCCGTGTTCGAGATACAGGAACGCGAGCTGGCCCGCGGCTTCGGGTGATGCCGGGTCGACCTCGTGGGCCTTCTCCCATAGCTTTCTTGCCTCATCCCAGTTGCCTTCTTTGGCGAGCCAAGCCCCCAGGGTCAGGTAGTTCGAGACGTTGCGCGGACTCAGCTCAATCGCCTTGCGGAGGTCCGCCTGGGCACTGGCGGCCGAACCCTTCGCATAATCAATGTCCGCGAGCAGCGTATACGCGTCGGGCGTTTTCGGATCCAGCCTGATCGCCTCTCGCACGCCGGCTTCTGCCTGGGGAAGATCCTTCAAGTCGAAATAACTCAGAGCTAGAAGAAAGTGTAAGCCGGCATTCTGAGGTTGCTGTGACAGTGCGGCGGAGATCCGCGCCACTGCTGCTTTTGTCTTCCCTTGCTGTGAATAAAGCTTGACCAACATCGCAAGCGCGGTTAAGGAGGATGGGTCTCGCTTCAGGGCCTCTTGCAGAAGCGCTTCCCCCTTCTGCGCGTCCCCTTTTGCAATCACCGCCCGCGCCTCGGCGACATAGGCTTGCACTGAATTCGGATCTGATTTGAGCGCATCGCCAGCCAGGCGTGTGGCGTTATCCTCGGCACCCTCCTTCGTTGCGAGATTCGCAAGGGCTAGCTTTGCGTCGGTCATCCCAGGGTTCAACTCAAGAGCCTTATTGAAGGCTGTTTTCGCTGAGGCCGTTAGACCGAGGGATCTCTGGGCGAGACCCAGGTTGTAATACGCAGCCGCAGAGCGCGAGTCGGCTTGCGTGACTTTCTCGAGTTCCGTCACGGCTTCCCGATACTGGCCCTGCGCGATCAGAATCCGGCCATGCGCCAACAGCCCCCTCAGGTCGGTTGGACTTGATTTGAGCAGCTCCTGGTCGACGGCCGCGGCCTCGTCGATCCGTTTCAGATCGAGGAGGGTCTCGGCCAGATACGCCTTGACGGAATTGTCCTTGGGCTTGGACGCCATGAGCAGCCGGAACTCGGCTACCGCCTTCTCCCTTTGACCGGTGGACAAGTAGTGCAGCCCCAAAGCTTGGTACGCGTCCGGGTCGTTTGGTGCAATTGCCTTCAGTCCGGCATCGACGTTTTCAGCGTCAGCCAATCTCCCCATCACGACATAAGTGCGCGCCAGGAGAAGCCGTGGCAGGACGGCATGCGGATCTATTTGGGACGCCGCTTGCATCTGCGCCTCGGTCTCAGTCAACTTGCCCTGCTCGAAATAGAATTGGCCCAAACCGACGCGTGCTTCGACCGAGTTCGGGTTCCGCTTGATGGCATTCTCGTAAATGGCTTCTGCGGCCTCGCGCTGGCCCTGCGAAAGGCGTAAGGTCGCCAGGCTGATGTAGAACTCGACTCGACTGGGATCCAGTTCAATCGCCTTCTCTAACTCGGGGATCGCATGCTCGTAGTCGTGCGTCAGGGTATATTTTTCGCCAAGAGCGGCGTGCGCCTTGGCGTTATTGGGATCGGTCTTGAGAACCTTGTTCACCGCCGTCTGCGCCTGGTCATATTGACGGTGAGCCAGCAGCAAGGAAGCGAGCTGAAGTTGGGCATCGGAGTTTCCCGGGTTCAAAGCGACGGTCTGCTGAAGCTCGGTCAGAGCACCATCCCGGTTGCCAAGCCCTAGATACGTAAGAGCCAGCTGATAGTGCGCCTCGGCATACTTGGGGTCCAACTGGAGAGCGTTCCGGAGTTGAACAACGGCCGCCTGAAGCTCGCCCCGATTGGAGTACTCCTTTGCGCTGTTGAGATACTTGACCTTCTGCCTGTTGGGATCGGTCGAACACGCGGTCAGTAGGAACACACCGATTGCAAGGAAACTTGCCTTCCTGACGGAAGCTTTCATGGCTTGGGGAACACCTATGGCCTGCAAAGAAGCAGGTCAATGGCCAAACTGCTGTGCGAGCTCAATTCATTGTTGGATAAGGACTTGCACAAGATCTGGAGTGCCGGCAATGAGGCTGAGTGTGGGAACACGTGACCACAATTGGAACTTTCGGACAAAGACTGCGCCGCTCGTTGCCCGTCACGGGCCGCACGGGTTGTGAGATTCACCCAGCTCCGAGCGCGCCGGCGGTTTCGCCCGAATCCGCGTTTCCCGCAACCAGCCGAGAGACCCCTTACTACTGGTACTTCGGGTTGCTGTTCTAATCTTGACAGGATGTTTACAAATGGCCTACGATCGGTTTCGTGACCTACTAGCAACAGCTAGAGGCGATTTGAATCGTTTGAATCGGAGGACCGGTGAAAGATCAGTCGATGCTAAGATGTTGGTTCCTGGTTGGTGCAGCGCTATTCATTGTCCCTAGCGCTTTCGCTCAGTGCCCCGCGAACTCGCCATCATCCCCGCCGTCGTCGGGGACAGCCGCGATGACCCTTTGTAGTCCAGGCGACAATCCTGTAGCGGACGTATACGTTGGTCCCTACTATGCGATGATTAACGGGGTCCAGACAGCGGTAATATGCGATGACTTCACCGACGAAAGTTATGTTCCTGAGGTCTGGACTGCGACGGTGACCAGTTTCTCGGCTCTGCCCTCGACAAGTGTGATGTTTGGTGATCGCACCACCATACCTGTCTACGGCGAAGGCCACACGACCTTAACACAATACCAAGCCTACGAAGCCGCGGCTTGGTTGGCGCAGCAGTTGGCGGTCACCACGGATCCAGGCACCGCTGCACAACTCCAGTACGCCATCTGGGAGGTTTTTGATCCCACCGGCCGCAACTCGGTAGCCAGCTATCTTTCCGCGAACGATCAATCCCTCCTAAACGCGATCAACGCACCCCAGACTCAGTCCACACCAGCGGGCCTGTACACTGAGGCAGTAACAATGGCCTTAAACGGTGGCTTCTCGGCAGGCGAGTTCGCAGATGTAACCATGTACACGCCCATTGCTAGCGATCCGATAACTTGCCCGGGTTATTCCGGTGGTCAATGTCCTCAGATACCTCCACAGGAATTTCTCACGGTCACAACTCCAGAACCCGATCAGCTCGCTCTTCTGGGTGTTGACTTGTTGGGAGCGGTGGGACTCGTCATATTCTTCCGACGCCGTCGCGCGCGCAGCTAGACTCGGCTGCGCCCGACTTTAGTAGATGCAGGCACCTGCATCACTGGATCGCCATTACGACGCCTAAAGGGCTCGCCGCCGTTCCGACCATAAGTACCACCGGCGCAGAATCACTTGGAGTGATGCCCTGTTGCGGAACCACGCAATTCACCTGGAGAACCCCGGCTACTAAACCTGGCGCTGCGCCCGCGTAGACGACTTGAGCGGCAGCGCCACCGATTTGAACCGATACGGGCAAACTCGGCAGCGGCGGGCTGTTCCCTGTGACTTGGCCGTCGACCGGAGTCGGATTCATCACGCCCGCGCCTGTGGCGAACAGGACCACCTCGGATCCCCGGATCGCGGGGTTCGAGGGCGAGTTAACGCTGGAGTCCTGGTTTAGAATCGCGCCAGGACCGGCGCCGCTCGAATCAAGAGTAAAAATCGCGGGCGTCGCGGCGGCGACGGAGAGAGGCACCTCCCCGACCAATCGGCCACCATTCATGATGAACAGTTGTGTGGAGTTCTGTCCCGAAATCTCATAGGGGACGATGGCATTTATCTGATCCGGCCCAGCCAAAAGCAATGGCGCTGGGTTTCCATCAAATAGCACGCTGGTAGCGCTCAAGACGGTATTGGTCGCTGAAGAACCTGGGTATGTGGCAGTCGCCGGCCCAATCCCTGATCCAATCAGAGTGACAATCTCTCCAGGGGACACTGGCCCGGAAGTGAGGCTGGCCGCGTTGAGCACGCCGCTTGCCTGAATCGGGTCACCGGAGCCGCCTTGAATCGAGATCCCTCCACTTATTCCGTTCAGCGGCACCGCGCTGCCAGACGCGTCGGTGCCAACCAGGTTGGAAATGGCGAGCGGGTACGAGCCGGCCGGGGCGCTTGGGCTCAAGTTGAGAAAAAGGTTGATCAGCGCGCCTCCCTGGATGGGATTTTGATTCATTCCGGCGAGCAAAAACCGCCGCTGATTGGGAGACAAATCGTAATAATAAATGCTCTTGCCCGCAGCCCTCGCCGCATCGCCTGCAGTCGCGACGATATTCACTATAGAGCTGTCATACAGCACATCGAATTGAATGCCGCTGACCGCATCGGCTCCAGGCGCGAAGACGGCTGAGGCGGACAAGCTGCTCCCAGGACCGCTAACTGGATTCGGCAAGGACAACTCGGCGCCGATCATCAGCGGTGTGGGCGCCATCAGTAGAATGGCGACAAGCAAGTCGCACGGTCGAGACATTCTCAATTGCTGACAGGCTATCATACGTGGACTAAGGGCGATCGCGCGGCAATACAGACCGCGGAGCTGATCAGCGAACAATTAAATTTCCGCTCATCGAGGAGTGTGCCGCGTTCCGCAACGGCCTGTACGCGGAAGTGGGCCACGTAACAAGTTCCGCTCATCGGTCGGGTGTACCGAAAACTATACTACTGATGCGTAACGGTTAGTTGACTCTCGGATGCCTCTTCGACGTAAAATTTGCCGCCCGCGGCATTCCAAGGCTGGATGCTTCAACCGTCGCTCCAAACAAACCTCTGATGCCGTTGGGCTTACGGGCGGCGGAGAGATGCGCGGCAGTGGCTGTCGCCGTGCTAAAACTTTGAGCCGCCAACCGGGACTTTCTTAGCCTGCGCTATAGAAATAGACGCAGCGTTCCGGCACGGCTATGCGCGGAAGTTGATCTTTGAAAGCGGCAGCCCCCGTTAGGGCGGGGGCCGCCTAGCGGGATACCAACGGTGAAGGTCGGTACCTCTACTTAGCGTCCAGTTTACCCCACCGTTGGCGATCCCGCTTCGTTCGTCGAGAAGCGCTCACGAACTCGTGTTTCGAAACTCGCGCCAAGACGAACCGTCGTCTTGAGCGCGCGGTAAGGCTCCGCACCGCCACTCACGGCCGAGGTGTGTCCGCACGAAGCTCGATGATTTGTGCGCTTCCGGAATCTGTTCGCCAAGGTAAGGGGAGTTCGTGCGCACCTTTCTATGTCTCTCGGATTTTTCTCTCTCGAAATCTTTCAAAATCGCAGGCCTGGCGTGTTTGCTTTTTGCAAGTGCGAGCCAAGCAACGGCACAGGTCACAGTGGCTGCGGGAACCGGCAACGCTATAGCGGGAGGGGCGGTCACGCTGGCGATTTCCCTAACCACCTCAGGCACGTCTCCGGCAGCGGTGCAGTGGACCATCGGTTATCCTGTCGCGACGATCTCCACGGTGACCGTTGCTGTGGGAGCGAGTGCCTCCTCTGCCAGTAAGACCCTAACATGCGCGGGTGGCTCCGGCGTGGTGACCTGCGTAGTGGATGGGATAAATCAGAACACGATCGGAGCGGGACTGCTGGCAACGGCTACGTTCACTATTGCTGCGAGTGCTGCATCCGGTTCCGTGCCGATCCTACTCAGTCGCATCGTTGCCGTCTCTGCTGGGGGAAGTGCGATTTCAGCCTCAGGACTAGCGGGCGCCATTACGGTGACGTCCGCCCAGACGTGGACCATTTCCGGCGCCATCAGTCCGGCGGCGAGTGGAAGCGGCGCGACGGTAACGCTCACCGGAGCGGCTAGCGCCAGCACCACCGCGAACAGTTCCGGAGCCTACAGTTTTACCGGACTCGCCAACGGGTCTTATACTGTCACACCCAGCAAATCCGGATACACCTTCGCGCCGGCCAGCTCAGCGGTGACTGTGAACGGCGCAAGCCAGACCTCGGTCAACTTCACGGCATCCAGCGGACCGGCACTGCGCAACAACTTCACTGGATTTGTCGGAATGCAGTTCACCGTGGGTTCGAACTCATTGAGTGTCTCGTCGGTTGGACGCATTTGCGTGGCGGGAAATTCCGCTACGCATACTGTGGAACTGGTGAATGCACAAGGCGGGACAAACGTCGCCTCCGCTAGCGTGAATATGGCGAACTGCGTCGCCGGACAGTTCGTGTATGCGTCTCTGACTTCGTCCGCCACCATCGAGGCCGGGGCGAGCTATTATCTGGTCAGCCAAGAGCAAGCTGGAGGGGACTTCTGGTACGACTCGGGGCCGATTTCGCCGCTCGCCGATGTATCCGTGACCAATTCGATTTACTCGAGCGGGAGTGGCTGGGTTCCGGACAATGGGCCGAATACGGCATACGTGCCGCCCAGCATGGAGTACACCGTGGCGCCTGTGTCGCCCTTCGTGGCAACGTACAACTTAAATAACCCCGAGCTCCGGAATAACCTTACCGGAGAGGTAGGCATGTATTTGACTGTCGGCTCGAGCCCGATCACTGTCGAATCCCTTGGCAGAATTTGTGTAGCGGGCAATTCCAAACGCCACACCCTCCGATTCGTGAATGGGAAGACCGGAAGAGACGTATCCGGCGGGTCGGTAACTGTGTCGATGTCCGGGTGCCAAGCGGGCCAGTTCGCCTATGCCAACCTGAGGTCGCACATCACGCTTGCCGCGGGAAGCAGCTACTATCTGGTTAGCTCTGAGACCAGCGGCGGCGATCAATGGTACGATGCCGGCACGCTGACATCCACGCCAGTCGCGGCTGTCGAAAGCGCCGCTTATTCCTCGAACGGCGCCGACTGGATTCCCGAAGACTCGGCCAACTGGTCCTATGGGCCGCTGAATTTCCAATACAAACAGTAGCGCGTCGCGCGGGGCCACTTTCCCGCCGCCACGTGAACCATTGCGGTGCGGGCCGGGAAGACCTGCGGTAAACTGAAAAGATTCGAAAGCTTGCTGGAGTGGCGGAACTGGCAGACGCACGGGACTCAAAATCCCGCATCCTTCACTGGGTATGAGGGTTCGACTCCCTCCTCCAGCACCAATCAAATTGATCGTGCTACACTCGTTGAGGCACACCCGATCATGTGCATGGCAAGCCACAAATTCCGCCACAACGAGAAATCGCGAGAGCGGAAAAACTCATCTGAGCCTCTGGCTGTAAACAAGATGGGCGCGTAGCTCAACTGGCAGAGCAACTGACTCTTAATCAGTAGGTTGTAGGTTCGATTCCTACCGCGCTCACCACTCAAAACAAAAGACTTCCTGATCCGGCCTTTTCCGCTGGAGCATTTTTGTCCGCAGTTTTGTCAGCAACCCGGCTCACGACGCCTTCCGGCTGGCCATTGACACCACGACCCCACTCCGCGAACCGCCAAAGAGCTGTTCCATCTTTTCCGCCGAGTCGCGATCCGCGCGAACGGCTTGTTGCAGCCGCTCCTTGTCCGGCCTCTGGCCGGAGCCAAGGAGAAATACGAGGTGGTCTGCGGCAACCGCCGCTTGCTCGCCTTGCGCCAGAACGGCGCGGAGCGATGCGCCGCCATTATTCGGGAGCTGTCGGACGATGAAGCCGCCGACGCGCAGCAGGTCGAGAATCTCCAGCGCGAGGACTTGCCGCCGCTGGAGGAGGGCGAAGCGTTAGCCGCGCTGGTGGCCAAGCATGGCCTCGACAGCGTGGCCGCGCGAACCGGCAAGACCGCCGCCTTCATTCGCCGCCGCATGATGCTCACCCGCCTGACCGGGCGGGCGCGGAAGCTCCTGCAGAGCGGAACGCTGCCCATCAAGGCCGCTGAATTGATTGCGGCAGTCGAGGAAGAAGCGATCCGCAAGAAACTGTGCGATGGCATCGGCGAGAACGGAGCGACACCGGGCGGAATCGCTGACTACCTGCAGCGCGAAGTATTGCTCAAGCTGAATGCCGCCCCCTTCAACAAAACGAAGGTCTACGGATGCCCGAACGAGGATGGCCGGACGTGTGCCGATTGCCCCTTTAACACTGGTGTGTCGAAAGGCCAGCTTTTCCCCGAACTGGCGCAGGAGGCCCGCTGCCTGAATGGACAATGCTTCCATGCGAAACCCGATGCCGAGTTCGAGTTGAAGGCCAAGGCGCATGCCGCGAAGGGCGGCGGCGTGCTCGGGGAGAAGGACGCCAAACGATGCTGGCCCTACGGTCAGTTCGACCCGTCCGCTTTCGTGCCGCTGGAGAGCATTCGAAAACTGGCGCAGACGGCGAAAGTCGAGATTGCCCCGAAGGACATCCTGATTGTGCGTCACCCGCAAACGAAGGAGGCGCACTTTGTCGTTCCGCGTCCGGTTGCCGAGCGGATCGTGGAAACGGGACAGCCCCGTCCCACGCCCGGCAAACACCGCGCGGATGACGCCAACCGGCAGGAGCTGCGCAAGCAGCGCGTGGAGGCCGAGAAGCGGAAGGCGCTGCGAATCGCCTATACGAAGGCACTCGGCAGCTTCACAACGATCGATGCGAAGCTCTACCCCGCGATCGTTTCTGCGTTGACCGGGAAACTGAATTGCGAACAGTGGCGTGTCCTTTTCGCGGCTCGCGGTGTTCAGAAGCCGAAGGGGTTGACGTGGGAACAGGACAGACGCTTCGAGAAGAAATGTGTTGCTGGACTTGCCAAGGGTCAGCTTGCCGGGTTCGTGCTGCAATGTGTCGCGCTTTTGGCCGACTCGTACTGTGCGGACGCCGAGTACACCCGCGCGATTGCCGCCGCCGCCGGTATCAACGGCAAGAAGATCGAGGAGGCTATCACCGCCGCGATCAACCAGCGGTTCACGGCCAGCAAGCCGCAGCCGAAATCCGCCGCCGCAAATTCGGCGCGCTCTCCCAAGCCGGAGTCTTCCAAGCTCTCGGTGGCCGCACGGGCGGCCTAGAAATGGTCGCTGGGGGTTGCCTCTCTCCGAGGTACCCCCCGGCGGCGTGTTTCACGACGTTGCCAAGTCGGTTTGAACGATCTTCGATCTTCGTTTTTCCGGTGTGCCGCTTTGCTGGCCCGCCCGCGCAGGCCCGCGCGGCCCGGCATTCGGCACGCGCCCGTAGCGAGTCCACTCACGCGCTACGCCGTTCGAGGCACGTCCACGGGCCGAGTCCGATGCCGCAAGCGATCCCGCCAGTCCCGCGAAAGCGGGTCTGTCACGCCGCTTGCTTCGGGGCCGCGTCCGCCGTCTCCGGGCGTCCTGCGTCGCTTTTTCCTCTGGTTTTGGCCCCGCTCAGTTCCTCGGTTCCCTTCACGCGGTGAAGGAACTGAGACGGTTCCAAAACACAGAAAGGAAAACACACAATGAAAAAAACGAAGAACAAACCCCCAAGGCGGCGCCGCCGTACAAGAACCACGTCACGCTCGTGGGCTACCTCGGAGAGAAACCGGAGCAGCGCAACGGCCATGCCGTTTTGTCGCTGGCCACCAAGACCTCGTGGAAGCCGAAGAACTCCGAGAAATGGGAGGAGCGCACCGAATGGCATCGGATTATCGCGTGGGGACAGCTCGCCGAGGCCGTGAAGCCGTTCGATAAAGGCGATCACATCCTCGTTGAAGGCGAGCTTCGCTCCAACGAGTACGAAGCCGAAGTCAAAGTCATCGGCAGCAGCAACACCGCGCTCGTCAACCGGCGGACGTGGGAGATCCGCGCCCGAAACCTGCGGAAGCTCGTGCACAAGAAGCAGCCCAAGCCCAAGCAGAAGGCCGCTTAGGCCCTTGGCTCCGCCCCGGCTCCCCGATGGGAGCCGGGGATCGGAGCACGAACAACCCCTGAACCTGAAAGGAAACCTACAATGAACCCGGCACACAATCCAGCCGAAACGAAACAGTTCATCGACGTGCTGATCCAGCACTGGCCGATTCTGCTGTTTATGTTCTTCCACTCGGCAACGGCCCTCGTGGTGATTATTTACTTCATGGATTAAACACCGCAGCCTCTCAACCCCGGTTCTCTGTTCGAGAGCCGGGGTTTTTTCTTTGAAGCCCGTTCAGGCCGGGGTGGCGCGACGTGGGCGGGCCGACGCGGGTTCACTGGCGATGTCAGACCGGCACGTCCGGCGAGCAAGTCACCTCACGCGCCAAGGCCGTTCGTGCATGTCCCACCGGCGAGTCCGGGCCGCATGTCCGCGTTCACCCCGACGCGCCGCCCGCGTCGCGCCCCGCACAGAACCCTACGCACGAATTTTCAACAATTTCGTTTGCGCAACCCGCTGATCCGGGCTACTGTGAAGGTATGGCTAAGGCCAAGAGTATCGTCGATCCGTTTGTTTGCAACGAGCCGGAAGTGGAGATCAGTTCGGCGACCAGCCGCCTCCTGAAACAACGAATGAAGACCGCCGATGAAGGCCGCGTGGTTCCCGCCGCGAAAGCCCGCCAGCGAATCCAGCAATGGCTTTCAAAATCCTCTACCACGAAGACTCGTTAGCCGATCTGGAGAGAATTTTCGAGTGGTCGCGGGAGAAGCATCCCGAAACAACTGAGGAATTTGCCAGTGATCTGTTCGGCCACATCGAATTGCTTCAGGCCCTGCCTTTCATCGGCGCTCCCATAAAAGGGCATCCTCAACTCAGGCGGCTTCTTCATTCTCCGCTCTACGTCTACTACCGTGTGGACGAGCACCGGGGAGCAATTGAAATTCTCCATTTCTGGCATAGCTCCAGAAAAGGTCCTCAACTCTAGACCCAAACCCCAAGTGCCGCGACGCGGGCGAGCCGATGCGGGTTCACTGGCGATGTCAGCCCGGCACGTCCGGCGAGCAAGTCACCTCACGCGCCAAGGCCGTTCGTGCATGTCCCGCCGGCGAGTCCGGGCCGCATGTCCGCGTTCACCCCAACGCGCCGCCCGCGTCGCGCCCGGCACACAACCTCCCGCACGAATCTTCAATAAAATTCGTTTGCGCAACCCGCCGATCCGGGCTACTGTGAAGGTATGGCTGAGGCCAAGAAAATCGACTTCGACGATCCGGCTCCCATCCTGGACGATGAGGATGAGGAAACCCTCGCGGCTATTGACGAGGGCATCCGCGATGCCGCTGCTGGCCGCACAGTCCCTATCGAAGAAGTCCGCAAGCTCTTGCCCCAGTGGACTACCGCCTCCTCTTCACGCAAAGAGCGCTAAACGACCTCTCTGAAATTGTCGGGTATATCGCCCAGGATGATGCCGATGTCGCGTCGCGTTTCGGCAACGCCTTGCTGAATCATGTCGATTTGCTCAGTCGTTTCCCCCGCATTGGAAACACTATCCGCAAACGGTCGCGGGTGCGTAAACTCGTCCACAGCCCGATTCTGGTCTACTACCAGATCCACGAAGAGAAGCGGCTCATAGAGATTCTTCATTACGGCACGGGTCACGCAAACCGCCGAAATTCTAAAACCGTAGGTATTTCGACGACCGGACACGCCCCCTTTCGCTCGCCAACCAGCGTCTTGCGGGCCGTCCTCGCCGTAAATGGTCTTCGCTTCGCTCCGATAAACGCGCAGAAGCCCGCGCGCCCTTGACGGCTCCGGGCGTCCGCACCGAAACCCCACGTCCTCCTATGAGGAAAAGGGGGCGAAATGCAAACGCAACCCTCGCCGCCTGGGGCAGCGCACTCGCTCCGTTGGTCGCGCCCGAGTGCCCCCTACCCGTGGGCGAATGTCACTTTGCGAATTATTTGGCGTAAGACTTTGCATGCTATTTGGCGTACTCTTCGAGTATGGACCAACTGGCGGGGCACACGGAAGAGGCCCGAAAGCTCGCCCTTGATCGGTTCCGCCTGCTTCAACCTCATCTGGAGGATGACCGCCCGTTGAAGGCGGTCGCGGCGACCGCAGGAATCCCGTTCCGAACCGCTCAACGCTGGGTGTCGTTGTATCGGCAGTTTGGCCTGACCGCCCTCGCACGAAAGAGGCGCACAGACACCGGCCAGCACCGCGAGATTTCGGCCAAGCTCAAGGAGGCCATCGAAGGCATCGCGCTCCAGAAGCCGCCCCTTCCGGTTGCGATGATCAGCCGCCAAGCCCGTCGCCTCGCACAAGATTTGGGCGAAGAGCCGCCGAGCTACTCGCTCGTGTACCGCATCGTCGCCGCGTTGCCCGCCGATCTGGTCACACTCGCCCATGAAGGGACGAAGGGGTACAGCAACGCATTCGAGTTGGTGCACCGGCGAGAAGCGAATGGGCCGAACGCGATCTGGCAAGCCGACCACACGCCGCTCGACATTCTGCTGATCCGCCCCGACGGTGCGGCAGCCAAGCCGTGGCTCTCCACCGTAATCGACGATTACAGCCGCGCTGTGGCTGGGTACTTTCTCTCGTTCGAAGACCCATCCGCGTTGCACACATCTCTGGCGCTGCGTCAGGCGATCTGGCGCAAAGAGGACTCGCGCTGGATCGTGTGCGGCATCCCTGACATTCTCTACACGGACAATGGGAGCGACTTCACGTCCCAACATCTGGAACAGGTGGGCGCGGACTTGAAGATACGGCTGGTATTCTCGATTCCGGGCAAGCCCAGGGGCCGAGGCCGCATCGAACGGTTCTTCTCGACCGTGAACGAGATGTTCCTATGTGAGCTCGACGGCTACGCTCCGGCTGGCGGCGTTGTGCGCGGCAAGCCAACGCTGACGCTGGCAGAGTTCGACACGAGGTTCCGCGCCTTCCTGCTGGACGTGTACCACCGCCGCGAAAATGCGGAAACGAAGATGCTACCCGTCGAACGCTGGGAGGCCAATGGTTTCCTGCCGCGGATGCCGGACTCGTTGGAGCAATTGGACCTACTCCTGATCCAGGTGGCCAAGGCACGCCAGGTCCGGGCTGATGGGATTCACTTCCAAAGCCTCCGCTACATCTCAACAACTTTGGCGGCATACGTTGGTGAAACGGTCACCCTACGGATTGATCCGAGGGACATGGCGGAAATCCGGGTCTTCCACGAAGACAAGTTTTTGTGCCGCGCCGTCTGTGCTGAACTCGCGGGTGAGACCGTCCCGCTCCGTGAAATTCTCCGCGCTCGAAACCGGCGACGGCGGGAACTGCGTGGCGTCCTTCGGGACCGCCAAGCCGCCGTGAATACGCTGCTTGACCTGAAGCGCGGAGAAATCACGGAGAAGAACGATGAGCCACCAGCAACAGACAAGCCAGCAAGCCGGGCAGCACCCGCTCTCAAGCGATACCGGAACGAGTGATCGCCCCCCGTCCACGTTAGTCGAAACGCTTGGGCATCGGCGGTTCGCCGAATTCTGCGATGCGTGCAAACGCTATCGCTATATCGGGTTGTGTTACGGCTCGCCGGGGGTGGGCAAAACCATTTCGGCCCGCCATTATGCCAACTGGGATAAAGTACAGGCATACTGGACCCATCAATCTCAGACCAAGCCACTCCTCAAGGAGGTAAGTAAAGGCACTGTCGTCTTCTACACTTCTCCTGTTGTTGGCTCGCCAGGCCATCTGGAGCATGCCATCAGCAAGACCCGCAGCCTGTTGCATAATGCCGCAATCGAACGAATACGGCGATACGAAGACGCGCGAATGAGGCGACTCCTCCATCGCGCCGAAACGCTGCGCGACCCCAAACGGAACCCAGATGGTTACCGAAGTGTCCAAGCGGACGACGCCGAGAATGCTTTCTATGAGCAGCGGAATCGCGCGATGCGAGTGGCCAGCACCTCGCCTGATCCTACTGCATTGCTTGTCATCGACGAAGCGGACCGGCTCAAAATGGCCGGGCTGGAGCAAGTGCGGAGTATCTTTGACCACGGGGGTATGGGCTTGGTTTTGATCGGGATGCCGGGCATCGAAAAGCGTCTCGCGCGCTATCCGCAGTTCTACTCACGCATTGGATTCGTCCATGAGTTTCGGCCACTGGGTGCCGGAGAGATTTGTCACCTGTTGGAGCAAGGCTGGGTGCCACCCGGAGTGAGTCTACCCAAGCGGCCTTGGGACCCGGAAACGGTCGCGACGATCATCCGGATGACAGGTGGCAACTTCCGATTGTTGAATCGTCTCCTCACCCAGATGGAGCGAATTCTCGAAATCAACTCGTTGCGGCAAGTGACGAAAGCCGTTGTGGAAGCCGCTCGTGAGAGCTTGGTAATTGGGCAGTCTTAACGGAAACTCTACGCTGCGCCATTAGGCAGGATCATCCATACCATGACCGACAGCCAAGGTCCCGTTGGCCTGCTAATCGCCAGATCTTGTCGTGTGGTTGTTAGGCAATAACGTACTGTGCTCGCCTCAATTGGGGTCCGGCGGCTCGATCCGATCAACAATCATGAGGTTGACCGATCCCTTGCGTTTCTCCAGCTTCAGCCCGAGCTGTTGCTGCAAGGCCGTTTCCAGATCCGGGTCTTCAAGTATTTCGGTACTGCCCGCAGGCTGGATGGAAAACTTGAGATCGATCTTGAAGCGTCCTTCGAGTCCGGTCTTGTCGAAAATGGGCTGAAGCCGCATGCCGGATGTAAGGAATTCGGCAAGCTCTTTTAGCGTCATGCCTTTGGGTTGCCCTGCTCGGGGGCCGGTCAGAGGCCTGCCGTTAAGGGCTATGTTGACCTCCGGCCCGTCGGCCGTCTCTGCCGCTTTTTGAAGCTTAGGGCCGCCCCGAGCGACGACCAAATCGGACACTTGAGCTTCCTTTGATTCCCAGTGGGCAGCAAACTTGAACCGGTCCGCAAGCAATGCCTGCAGCATCAGCCGGCACTGAGATTCCGGCACGGGTTGTTCGGCGTTGGCTTGGATGTCAAAAGCTGTCGTCGGCGACATCCATTTCGGTAAATGTTCCTCCACCTGACGATACTGGTCCGTGTTGAGATCGAACGCCCATTGGATGACTAAAACCACCGGGTAGCCCATGGAAATCAGTCGCCCATTGGAGCAGCTTAGGGGTATGAATCCGGAACCCTGAATGTGAGGCTTTACCGATGCAACTTCAAATCTAGGCGCTGGCGCAGACTGAGCACGAATGAAGGGTGGGCCGAGAAGGCCGGTCGCGATCAGTCCTAAACACAATTGCTTTCTCATGATTTCCTCCACAATTGCGATCAACGGCTTGGCCGGTGTTGATCGAGCTGGCGGCGAACGCGGGCCAGATCGAGATCCGCCTGTGCCAGCTCGGTCTCCAGTTGCTGGAGCCGCAGCGCAGCCTCGGCCTGGTCGACATTCGAGGCGAGTCCCATGCGAGCCTTCATCGCGGTGTTCTGCGACTCCTTGCGGGCCAGATCGACCTTCGGCGCAAGCGTTTTCCGGCGCTGCTCGGCTTCGACTTCCAGAACGCGGAGCTCGGTTGTGGCGGCGTTGATCTTGCGCGCGAGGAACTCCTGGCGGACCTCGATTTTCTTTTGGAAGCCCTCGACGGCAGCTTCGATTTCCGCGCTTTGAGTGCGGGACGTATCCACGTCAAAGCTATTCGCGAGCCCCATGGAGGCCTGCCGTTCGGTATCCCGTAGTCGCAACTTCTCGAATTCGAGCGCCGCTTGAGGCGCGGACATCTCGATTCGAAAGCGCTCGCTGACAAAGTCGCGGCCCGAAACCAGCGGCGATGTAATCTCGCTGGCAGGCTCGCGGCCGGTAATACGGACTTCCTCGATCTGCGACTCAAGGGACTTGAGCAGCGCATCGGCATCGGCGACCTTGGCGCGGCCGTCCAGAAGATTCTCCTGGTTCGCCAAGCCAAAGTGCACCTGGGATTCGATCTCCAGTTGCTTTTGAGTGGCGAGCTTGACCGCCTCACGCGCCAAATCGGCGCGGCGCTCCAATCCGGAGATCAGCACATCGCGGCTCTGCTTGCCCTGAACCTGGTACGCCGCGGCTACGGCGGCTGCGCCGAGACCCATCGACACCAGCATCAGACCCATGACGGCAAACGCGGCCTTCCCGCGGGACTGCGGCATCCATTGAAAAGGAAAAGCTGGGCGAGGAGCTTGGGCGGAGCGATTCCGCCGCCGAACCTCGCGGCCGATCTCCCACTCCAGCTTCTCGACGAATTCGCTGGTAGGTTCGTGTTTGTCCTGCATCTTAGGTCTCTCCTCTGTTCTCACGGCCGCGCGACGCTACTGGCGGCCGCTGTATGGGGTCGAGTTTCTTTTTCAACTTAGCGCGGGCGCGGCGCAAGCGTCCTTCGACAGCGCGCGCTGAGAGCGATCGCTCGGCGGCGATTTCGATAACCGTTTTGCCCTCGAAGTAAAAAGCCTCCAGGATCTCCGCGTGCGGGCGCCGCAACTGCGTCATTCCCCAGCCGACAGCGGCCGCGGCACCTGGGCTGACGGGCGAGAACTTCTCGTCCTCGATATCGATCGAGGCGGGGTCGATCTGCTGCGGCCTGGCTCGCCGGAAGTTGCTTACCAGGATGTTGTGGGCCACGCGCTGCAGCCACGCCAAAGGCTCGCTGGGAATGCCTTTGCCGGGCCAGCCGTCCAGCGCCCGCATCCAGGCTTCCTGGACGAAATCCTCGGCTAGGCCGATGTCGCCGCCGACGCGCCGCGATACATAGGCGTAGAGCGGCCGGATGGTTTCGCGATAGATCCGGGTGACCTCGTCTTCGGGTAGCGGTCGCATCACTCATAGTATTGACGCTCGGGGGTGACCCAAACCCACGCTTTTTCTCTGCGGAACCGAAACACACTAACAAGGACCCCCACGAAGGGGACAGCACGAGCGAAGAGCGGACCAGAGCAAGTACCCCCAGCATTGGGTTTCGCCGCCGATAAGCCGGGAAATATGTATATTGAGCGAGAAGTTGCTTGTCCGGGCCGGAAGTAGCTCCCGTTGTCGTGACTGATTACCCGCGATCAGTCGCGCAGTGTTCCGCAAAGCGGTACTCACCCAGGTTATGTACTGATCCGCCGATTGCGCAAACGAGCGGTTTTGCAACAGATCGAGCAGCGCTGGTTTACGGGCATTCCTGCGTTGCAAAAAGGTATTGCATTAGCGGCCCGATTGGCGATACATTTGTGCAATGCAGATCGGCTACGCCAGAGTCTCCACGGACGATCAGGACACCGCCGCCCAGGTGGCGGCGCTGAAGTCCGCGGGGTGCGAGCGCATCTTTCGCGAAAAAGCCTCCGGCGGACGCTGGGACCGGCCCGAACTCCACCGGCTTCTCGATCAACTGCGCAAGGGTGACGTACTCGTGGTCTGGAAACTGGACCGGCTGTCTCGTTCTCTCCGAGACGTGCTCACTCTTATGGAGCGGCTCGGGGAAGCCGGGGCCGGATTCCGCAGTCTCACCGAGGCCATCGACACGACCACACCGGCAGGGCGAATGATGATGCAGATGGTTGGGGCGTTCGCCGAGTTCGAGCGGGCCATGCTCAGAGAGCGTACCAAGGTCGGATTGGATGCCGCCCGCGAGGAAGGGCGCATCGGTGGTCGCCGCCCGAAGCTCTCCGCTCAGCAGCAAACCGAGATTCGAAAGATGATCACCAAAGGCGACAAGACCGCCGCCGACGCTGCCCGTTTGTTCAAGGTGCACCCGGCAACCGTCTCGCGGCTACTGGCGCGACCGAGTTCGAGGAGGGTCAGCCGTGCCAAATAGCGTGCAAAATTCTACGCCAAATAATTTGCAAAGTGACACCCTGCCCCCGGACTTCAACCCGCCCCGCTCTTCACCCCGACGCCGAAGGCTGCGAAGCGCGTTTTGGAATTCTTCACCGGCCAGATCAACAACGACCACACGCGCAAGGCGTACCTGAACGCCACGCGCCGCTTCGCGGCCTGGTGCGACGAGAAAGGCATCGGCCAGCTCGCCGACGTGCAGCCCATTCACGTCGCCGCCTTCGTGAAGGAGCTGCAAGGGGAATTCACACCGCCCACGGTGAAGCAACACCTGGCCGCGCTGCGAATGCTGTTCGACTGGCTTGTGACGGGTCACGTCCTCGACGTAAACCCCGCCCACGCCGTGCGCGGCCCCAAGTATGTCGTGAAAAAAGGCAAGACCCCCGTGCTCACAGCCGACGAGGCCCGCGAGCTGCTGGACAGCGTTGCCATCACCAGAAAAGCGAAAACCAAAGACGGCACGGAGGCCGAGGAGCCCGAGCTTACCGGCTTGCGCGATCGCGCACTAATCGGCGCGATGGTCTATACCTTCGCCCGCGTCAACGCCGTGCTCCAGATGAAGGTGAAGGACTATTC
>CAWISY010000264.1:0-16844 GCA_963838455.1 Bryobacterales bacterium | reverse complement strand
CGTGTTTGGGTCAGCGAAGCCTATGGGAACCAAATAAAAGAACGTCGCAAAAATGGAACAGCACGGGAGGCGGACTACCGCATTGTCTGCTTACTGTTGAGCATCTAAACGCCGCCGACATTAAACAAGAAATAATGTGGGGTTGCGCTCACCAACAACATACTTCTATTGTTTTCACAGAGAAGGTACGGCGGCAGACGACCGTCCACGAGACGCTCTCCATAAGGGGCAAATTTTTCGGGATGGGGCTGCGCCCGATGAAAATGGGACTGGCGGTCCCCCTTGCTCCCATTATGGGGAGGGCAGGAAATGCTGCCACGCCCGCGCCTCGACGGAGATCAAAAGCCGCCATGCAACTCACGGTTGAGGCGGGCCGGGCTGGGGGCCTGCTGGGACGGAAATTTGGGAAGGAAGGAGCCAGCCCCGCTAGACTGCGAAGGCCCGCCACCTCATCGAAGCGGGTCAGCGGGTTGAGGATGTCCGCGCACTGAAACGTGGGCCGCACCACCCTTCCCCGAGCCCTTCTGAGTGACGCGCGACCGGCTTAGTCGTAACGGTGCATTAGCAGTCCCGCAAATTAGTATGCGATGCGCACGGTCCCGCCTCCCCGTAAAGGGGGCCTCCCGCGATGGAGCACACTAGAGGGATGCGCAACTTCGACGACCTTTCCGAGCGCGAAATCCTCGCCCTGGCCATCGAGCGAAGAAGAAGACGAACGCGTCTATGCCGACTTGCCGAAGGCCTGCGGCAGGATTTTCCGGCGACGGCCGCCATTTTCGACGGCATGGGCGAGGAGGAATCCGGTCACCGGCGGCGTCTGATCGAGCTGTTTTACCAGAATTTGGCGACCACATTCCCCTGATTCGCAGGCAGGACGTGCGAGGCTTCCTGACCGCAAACCGGTGTGGCTCATCCGGCCGTTGCGCCTGGAGAAGGTCCGCAAACAGGCCGGCTTCATGGAAGTTGAGACCCGGCAATTTTACGAAAGCCGCCGCGCGCACCGCGGACGCGGACATCCGCCAGTTGCTGGACGACCTGGCGGAGGAAGAATTCGCATGAGGATCGCGCCGAAAGCTCGAAGAAAAGCTGCCGCCCGAGGGGAAGAAGGAGGAGGACGCCAAGCGCGGCGCAGTTCGTCCTGCAGATTGTCCAGCCGGGGTTGGCGGGGTTGATGGACGGATCGGTTTCCACGCTGGCGCCGGTGTTCGCGGCCGCGTTGGCCACGCACAAACCATGGGCCGCGTTTCTGGTGGGCTTCGCAGCCGTCTGGGCGCGGGAATCAGCATGGGATTCGCCGAAGCGCTTTCCGACGATGGCAGTTTGACGGGCGCGGCCATCCCTGGGTACGCGGACCGATCACCGGATCGATGACGGCTCTCGGCGGGATTGGGCATACGCTGCCGTTTCTGCTTCACGATTTCCGCGGCGCATGACGGCGGCCGGATCGTGGTGGTGGTGGAGTTGGCTGTGATTTCGTGGATCCGACATCGCTACATGGAAACGTCCACTGGTCGGCGGCGATGCAGGTGGGATTGGGCGGCGTGCTGGTGTTCGCGACCGGCGTGCTGATCGGGAGTTCCTAGTCACGGCGCGTCCGCCGCCAGCGGCGCGTAATACCCGCTGCGGGCCCGCACACTCAAATCGTGCTGGCCCTTCACCTTGAATATCCACGTGTGAGACAAGCCGTCGGCCCGAGCGGCTCCGGCCGGTAAACAATGATGTACTGATGACGCAATTCATTGGCGATATTCTCGAACGATTGCGCCAAGTCCGACGCCTGGAAATGAACTAATATCTCCCCTCCGGCCTCCTCCGCGAAGTAACGCAGCACCTTATCGCCACTCCCTTCCTGGTTCAGGTTGTTGGTGGAGATGGAGTAAATCACCACGTCGGCCTTTGCTGCTCATTTCCAGCGCCTGCTCCCGAGTGTAGCCGGTCTGGTTGTCTTCGCCGTCGCTTAAGATGACCATGGCGCCGTGGAACTTCTCCGGAGGCTGATCGGTCAAGCTTTTCTTTTGCAGGCGAAAAAGATCGCGTCGTAGAGTGCCGTGCCTCCGCCGGGACGTAGCGCAGGTACCTGTTTTTATGAGTTGGCGATATCGTCGGTCATGTCCGCCACGGCGGAAGCGTCGAAGCTGACCACGATGCCCTTGTCCACGTCAGGCCGCAACACGGTCTGGATGAAATTGGTGGCGGCTTCCTGCTGGACGTTTCCCGCTCGCGAATACTGTTGCTGGTGTCGATCAGCACGGCCAGCGGCAGGGGGCAGGGTCACTTTCGCCATTGAAGTCGAGAATTTTTTCGGACCTTCTTACTCTCCACCACCTCAAATTCGTCCTGGGTGAGGTCGGTGACGAAGTGCCCTTTTCTTGTCGGCGACGGTGAAGAGCCGGAACGCGGGTCACATGCAGGCGGAAGGTTTCCCCGGTCTCCACGGGCGGACTTCTCATCCTGCTTCGCCGGAGCTTGAGCCCAAGTTTGCGAGACGCCGGGCAGGAACACCAGCAGCACCGTCAGTCCGGGTCGTCAGAAGCAACATCTTCATCGGATTCACCTAGATTATATTATGGAGCCACTCTTTCAGCTCCCCGCAGGCAGCGTCTTCAACGCTCACACGTTCGCCGCGCGCATCGGCTTTACGAGCCCGGCTACCGGCGAACGTGTGAGCGTTGAAGCGCCGCTGCCTGCGGAGCTTAAAGAGTGGCTCCATAATATAATCTAGGTGAATCCGATGAAGATGTTGCTTCTGACGACCGGACTGACGGTGCTGCTGGTGTTCCTGCCCGGCGTCTCACAAACTTGGGCTCAAGCTCCGGCGAAGCAGGATGAGAAGTCCGCGCCCGTGGAGACCGGGGAAACCTTCCGCCTGGATGTGACCCGCGTTCCGGTTCTTTTCACCGTCGCCGACAAGAAAGGGCACTTCGTCACCGACCTCACCCAGGACGAATTTGAGGTGGTGGAGAGTAAGAAGGTCCAAAAAATTCTCGACTTCAATGGCGAAAGTAACCTGCCCCTGCGGCTGGCCGTGCTGATCGACACCAGCAACAGTATTCGCGAGCGGTTCAAGTTCCAGCAGGAAGCCGCCACCAATTTCATCCAGACCGTGTTGCGGCCTAACGTGGACAAGGGCATCGTGGTCAGCTTCGACACTTCCGCCGAGCTGGTGGCGGACATGACCGACGATATCGCCAAGCTGGTGGGTGCGGTTGCCTCGCTGCGTCCCGGCGGAGGCACGGCGCTCTACGACGCGATCTTTTTCGCCTGCAAAGAAAAGCTGACCGATCAGCCTCCGGAGAAGTTCCGCCGCGCCATGGTCATCTTAAGCGACGGCGAAGACAACCAGAGCCGCTACACTCGGGAGCAGGCGCTGGAAATGGCACAGAAGGCCGACGTGGTGATTTACTCCATCTCCACCAACAACCTGAACCAGGAAGGGAGTGGCGATAAGGTGCTGCGTTACTTCGCGCAGGAAACCGGCGGCCAGATGTTCACGCCGTTCCAGGCGTCAGACTTGGCGCAATCCTTCGAGAATATCGCCAATGAATTGCGCCATCAATACATCATTGTTTACCGGCCGGAGCCATTCAAAGCCGACGGTCTGTACCACACGCTGGATATCAAGGTGAAGGGCCGGCGCGATCTGAGTGTGCGCGCCCGCCACGGGTATTACGCGCCGCAGTCGGTGGACGCGCCGTAGACTAGGAACTCCCGATCAGCACTCCCGTCAAAAACACTAGCGCGCCGCCCAACCCCACCTGCATCGCCGCCGACCAGATGGGCGTCTCCATGTAGCGATGCCGGATCCACGAGATCACAGCCAGCTCCACCACCACCACGATCACGGCCGCAGCCATGGCGATGCGGAAATCGTGGACCAGAAACGGCAGCGTATGCCCAATCCCTCCGAGAGCCGTCATCAATCCCGTGATCGCTCCGCGCATCCAGGGATGGCCGCGTCCGGTAAGGCTGCCGTCGTCGGAGAGAGCCTCGGCGAATCCCATGCTGATCCCCGCGCCCAGGCTGGCCGCGAGCCCCACCAGAAACGCCGCCCACGAATTGCGCGTCGCCAGAGCGGCCGCGAACACCGGCGCCAGAGTCGAAACCGACCCGTCCATCAACCCAGCCAATCCCGGCTGCACGATCTGCAAGACGAATAATCTGCGCCGCGCTTCGTCTTCCTGCTTCTTGGCGTCGGGCGGCAGCAGTTTCCGCTCCAGCTCCTCGGCGCGATTCTCGTGCGTGTATTCTTCCTGCGCCAGGTCGTCGAGCAACTGCCGGATGCCCGCGTCGGAGGTCCGCGCGGCGGCGTGCAGATAAAATTGCCGGCTCTCGACTTCCATGGTGCTGGCCTGTTTGCGCACTTCCTCGAGGCGCAGCGGACGGATTAGCCACACCGGCTTGCGGTGGACGAAGCCTTTCACGTCTTGTCTCCGGATAAGAGGGATATGGTCGCCGAACTTCTGGCGATACAGCTCGATCAAGCGGCGCCGGTGGCCCGATTCCTCCTGGCGCATGCCGTCGAACACGGCGGCGGAGGCGGCAAAGTCCTCGCGCAGCCCCTCGGCGTAGTCCGCATAGACGCGTTCGTCTTCTTCCTCCAGCTCGATGGCCAGCGCCAGCATTTCGCGCTCGGAAAGGTCGTCGAAGTTGCGCATCCCTCTAGTGTGCTCCATCGCGGGAGCCCTTTTACGGGGAGGCGGCCCGTCGCATCGCATACTAATTTGCGGACTGTTAATGCACCGTTACGACTAAGCCGTCACACGTCAGCTTTGAAGGGCTCGACAAAAGGTAGTGCGGCCCACGTTCCAGTGCGCGGACATCCTCAACCCGCTGACCCGCTTCGATGAGGTGGCGGGCCTTCGCAGTCTGCGGCGGGGCTGGCTCCTTCCTTCCCAAATTTCCGTCCCGGCCGCCACCCGGCCCGCCTCAACCGTGAGTTGCATGGCGGCTTTTGATCTCCGTCGAGGCGCGGGCGTCACAGCATTTCCTGCCCTCCATAATGGGAGCAAGGGGGACGCTGCCAGTCCCGATTTCATCGGGCGCAGCCCCATCCCGAAAAATTACCCCTTATGAAACATGTCGTGGACGGTCGTCAGCCGCCGTACCTTTGTCTCTGTGAAAACAATAGAAGTATGTTGTTGGTGAGCACAATTTCCGCGTCTTCTTGTTTAATGTCGGCGGCGTTTAGATGCTCAACAGTAACGACAATGCGGTAGTCACCTGCCGTGTGCTCGATTTTTGCGACGTTCTTTTCAATTTGCATAGGCTTCGCTGACCCAAACACGTTTTCCCACCTCCTTTGACAGGCTAACACCCGTTTTCGGGAATGTGCCGCCGTGCAGGGCAGGGACGTGCGGCTACTGTCCTTCGGGAATTGACCTTGGTTGCAGCACAATCGCTCCCGGCTGACGGTCAGCGAGGCGTCCCCTCCTCCATCCGTAGCCAGCCCCTTCACGAAAGATGTAAAACCAGACCGGCTCGGTAGGCACCAGCCCATGCGACCCCCTGAGAACAAATACGATATTTGCCTCCCGAGACCTATCCGTCAGAAATTCTATACAGTCATACGTTTCGGAGATGAGTGTTCCCGGAAGCAGAACGGGCGGGCCGACGGTGTCCCTTATTTGAAAAGTCTGGTTGGCTGTTCCCGGTTGATCAAAGAATGTGACGATCATCTGATCGATGAAAAAGATGGTGCTTCCTAGGTTGTAGCACCTAAACACAATCTCCGGAGCATCATCTCTTTGAGCAAGCTCCACCGCTACCTTCGGCTTTGCATCCTCTTCCCTCAGCCGATCCTCCCGTTCCCATCTAGAGGCCTGCTCTCTAGCTCTGAAGGCATCCTCCCGCTCCCATCGCTCTCTTTGCTCTTTGCCTTTTGCGCGGCTATCGAAGTACAAGACAACGGTTGCCACGACAAGCAGGAGGGTTGCAGCAACCAACCCCCACGTGGCAAGGGTAATAAACTTTTCGTTTGTGAGCCAATCGGGAAGCGCTAATGACAAAAGCATGTAGCCTCGAAAAAGACTGCTCAGACACATGGCCACCGCCACAATCACGATCGCGATAAGGAACAACCAATTAAACGGGCCAGCATTTCGCCTGTACCACCCGAGCACACCCAGCCCATTAAAGTTCAGAGTAGCCCAAAAGAAGCGGGGCTTAAACCGAGGGAATTTCCACCTCAGCGAAACTACCGGGCCGCGCTGCATCAACGGCGGCGACGACCGCCGCGACATGCGGCTTGATGAGGCTCAATCGGCCTTTCCCCAAAACGACGATTGCGATTTTCCGGCCGCAAAGGTTCCGCTGGTAACTCAGGTTTCTGTCCGCGGTGACGAAAACCTCAAACCCGGCGTTTTCCGCCGCGTCCAGCAACGCGCCGTTTTCCAACTCTCCCCAGCCGCGCGCACGGGCCTCCGTGATCGTGTGATGCGGAAGTAAATATCGCGCCAGAGTGCGTGGCGTGCTGTTGTCGAAGAGAACCAACATCTACGGGTGCAGCGTGGGCGCTTCGGCGCTGTGCGCTGCAAATTCCAGCACCGCTTGAACCTGCTCGCGCGTGACGCCGAATTCCTCGATCAGCTCGTCCACGCTCATATCCTGCAAATTTTCGAAGACGGTCGAAACCGGCGTCCGCGTTCCGCGAAACACCCACGCGCCGCTGACCTTGCCGGGTACGCTCTCCACGGCTGGGCATTGCGACCAATCGAGGCTTGCCATACGCTGCGCTCCTCCTTTCAGCATACGCACGCCGGGCTCCGTTGTGCGGGCGGACCCGCTGGAAGTAGACTGGAGCGCATGCGAATCTTCCTCATGATAATCGCCGTAACGGGGAGCCTGTTCGCGCCCTGCCTGTTCGCGCCCTGCCTGTTAGCTCAATGCCCGGCGGGCACTCGCCCCAGCGCAGATGGCGCGGGATGGGCCCACTGGGGCCAGGACGATTCCAACTCGCGCTTCGCCAGCGCACCGGGCATCACAGCCGCACAAGTTCCGAGCCTCAAACTGAAGTGGGCCTTCGGATTCCCGGGCGTGCGCTCCCTGATCGGCGCACCGACCGTTTTCAGTGGCCGGGTCTACATCGGAACCGACAACGGTACGGTGTATGCGCTCGACGCCAAGACCGGATGCCAATACTGGACCTTCAAGGCTGACGCGGGAGTGCGAAACGTAACTCTTGGACCCATCGCGGGCATTGCCGTCTTCGGCGACCAGAAAGCCAACATTTACGCGGTCTCCGCCGACACAGGCATGTTGCTATGGAAGACCCACGTGGAAGAGCACCCTCGTGCGCTGATCACCGGCGCTCCAGTTATGGTTGCTCCCAACCGCATTTACGTCCCGGTCGCCTCCGGCGAAGAAGGCGCCGGGCCCAATCCGAATTACGCATGTTGCACGTTCCGCGGAAGCATCGTTGCGCTGGACGCCGCGACAGGCAAGCAGATCTGGAAAACCTACACCATCGCGGAGGAGCCCAAAGAGATCGGCAAGAATACCAACGGCGTCGCGCGCTGGGCCCCCGCAGGCGGCGGCGTGTGGAACTCGCCGACCATCGATCCCAAGCGCCACGCCCTCTATATCGGAACCGGCGACGCCTACACCTCGCCCGCAGCTTCCACCACCGATTCAATCATGGCGATGGATCTCGACACCGGCAAGATTTTATGGTCGATTCAGGATACGTCGAACGACACATGGCTCGCCGGTTGCACCGCAGGCACGAAGGCGATGCCGGAGAACTGCCCGAGCGAAGTCGGTCCCGATCATGACTTCGGTTCCCCGCCGATGCTCAAGACGGTGGCCGGGCGCGATCTTCTGATCGCCGGTCAAAAGAGCGGCAACGTCTGGGCGCACGATCCCGATAAGAAGGGCGCGGTGGTGTGGAAGACTCCCTTGGTCGCCGATACGACCAAGTTCGGCGGCAAGATCATCTGGGGTGGCGCGGCAGACGGCCAGAACGCGTATTTCGGCCTCGGCACCGGAGGCGTCGCAGCGGTGCAGTTGCGCGACGGGGAACGGCAATGGTTCACGGCGCTTCCGCCGGCCGCCGCGGTTGCTTCGCACTCCGGCCAGGATGGTCCGCTGACCGCCATCCCCGGAGTCGTATTCTCGGGAGGCTGGGACGGCGTGCTGCGAGCTTTATCCACCGCGGACGGCCGTGTCCTGTGGGAATACAACACGGCGACGGATTACCAGACAGTAAACGGCGTTGCGGCCAAAGGTGGATCGATGGGCGCGCCGGGACCGATCGTGTCGGGCGGGATGCTGTTCGTCCCCTCCGGCTACGTCGGCGTCAAGAACGGCATGCCGGGCAACGTGCTGCTGGCATTTTCGGTTCCGGCCGAGTAACGCCCACTCGTGATATCCTGCTTGAGGCTAAACAAAAAATGCATGCAAACCTGCCGGGGAAGACGATTCCTGCGGGTGAGACAGCGTTTGTCACTATAAGGAGCTATTAGCAGCGATGAGTCATAAGAACCTGGAGGGTTTGTTACAGGCCGTCGGGAACCCGGTGAACCTGATCCGCAATTCGCAGATCGGCGCCTATGTCTACCCTGTGGTCCCTCCCGAATACACCAATTGGCGCGATGAACAACGGGCGTGGCGCGAATCGTGCGTTCTCTTCGACCAGTCCCACCACATGGTGGACATCTACATCGAAGGCCCGGACGCTCTCAAAATGCTGACCGACCTGGCGATCAACAGCTTCGCGAAATTCCCCCCCAACCGCGCCAAGCAGTTCATCCCCTGCGGCCATAGCGGCCATGTGATCGGAGACGGAATCCTCTTTCACCTGGAGCAGAACAAGCTGGTGTTCGTGGGACGCGCTCCTTCCGCCAACTGGATTCAGTTCCAGGCGGCCACCGGCGGCTACAACGTCCAGATCATCAAAGACGACCGTTCGCCGTCGCGCCCGCACGGCAAGCCCGTCAGCCGCATTTCGTATCGCTACCAGATCCAGGGCCCCAACGCCTGGAAGCTGATCGAGAAGCTGAATGGCGGACCCGTGCCGGACATCAAGTTCTTCACCATGGGCGAGATCAAGATCGGCGGACGCACCGTCCGCGCGCTGCGCCACGGCATGGCCGGAGCTCCGGGACTGGAGATCTGGGGACCCTACGCCGAAGGCGACGAGATCCGCAATCATATTATGGAAGCCGGCGCCGAGTTCGACTTGCACCTGGTCGGCTCCCGCGCTTACGCCACCAACACTCTGGAATCGGGCTGGATTCCTTCGCCTCTGCCGGCCGTTTACACCGGTGCGAAGATGAAGAGCTACCGCGAATGGCTCCCCGCCAACGGCTATGAAGGCACCTGCGGCCTGGCCGGGAGCTTCTATTCCGACAACGTCGAAGATTACTACCTGACGCCGTACGAGCTCGGTTACGGCCCGTTCGTCAAGTTCGATCACGACTTCATCGGCCGTGAGGCGCTCGAAAAGATCGCCGACCGTCCGCATCGCAAAAAGGTCACCTACGCCTGGAACTCCGAAGATGTGGCGGATGTGTTCCGGTCGCTGTTTGAGCCCGGCGAACCCTACAAGTACATCGACCTGCCGCTTTCCAACTACGGATCGGCTTCTTACGACAAGGTCATGAAGGGCAACAAGATCGTCGGCCTGTCGATGTTCAGCGGCACCACCTATAATGAGCGGTCGATGCTTTCGCTCGGTATGGTGGATGCGGATATCCAGATCGGCGACGAGCTGATCCTGGTCTGGGGCGAGGAGCACGGCGGTTCCAAGAAAACCACCGTGGAGCGCCACCGCCAGAAGGAAATCCGCGTGGTGGTCAGTTCCGTGCCATACTCCAAGGTCGTGCGCGAAACCTACGCGGGAGGCTGGCGTACCGCCACCAAGTAATGTTTTACTGAGCCGCGACTAGAAGGAGCGGTTTCCAAATCCGGGGTTGGCCTTTTCGGCCGGCCCCGTTTTTATTTCCGCTCCCAATCGACGATCGCCGACACCGATTCGGCCAGCCGCAGCGCGTGCGGCTTGTCGACCTCCAGGTGCAGCCGCGTGATCCGGGCGTCCTCCGTCAGCACCTGCACGATCCCATCTGCAAGCTTCTCCAGTAGCTTGAACTGCGTCCCAGTGACGAAGTTCACAATGCCGTCGCGCACGTGTTTATAGTCGAGAGCATCCTCCAGGGCATCGGTCGCGATCGCGGCGCCCGCGTCGTATTCCAGACGCACATTGATAATGATGTCGCGCTCCGTGCGCCGCTCCTCTTCATACACTCCGAGGATGGTCGACACACGCAGGTTTTTTACACAAATGACCATAGATTCCGTTTGATGTTGGCGGCGCTATCCCCAGACCTCCGCAGCGACCTCGACCACTCGTTCGAGCTTGGCCCACTGCTGGGCCTCCGTCAGCAGGTTGCCCTCTTCCGTGCTGGCAAAGCCGCATTGCGGGCTCAGGCAGAGCTGATCGATATCGATAAACTTCGCGGCCTCCTCAATACGGCGCTTCAGCTCATCCTTCGATTCCAGAGCGCCGTTCTTCGAGGTTACCAATCCCAGCACCACAAGTTTGCCCTTGGGCACAAAGCGCAGCGGCTCGAAACCGCCGGCGCGGTCTGAATCGTATTCCATGAAGTAACCCTGGACGTTCACTCCGTTGAACAGCAGTTCCGCCACCGGCTCATATCCGCCCGACGCAATCCACATGGAGCGGAAATTTCCCCGGCACAGATGCATCGTGAGCGCCATATCGCTGGGCGCTGCCGCTACCGCCTCATTGATCACCTTCGCATACGCAAGCGGAAGACCGTCCGGGTCGTCGCCGCGATCCCGCAGCATCTGCAATTGCTCCGGATCGCACAAGTAGGTGTAGTTCACCTCGTCGAGTTGCAGATAGCGGCAGCCTTCGGCCGCGAACGCGGCCACGGCATCGCGATAAGCCGCGCCCAGGCCGGAAAAAAATTGCTCCAGATCCGGGTAGACCGCCGCATCGATGGCCCTTCGCCCTCCGCGATAATGCAGCACGGTGGGCGAGGGAATGGTCATCTTGGGCATCACGCGGCAATGCTGCTTCAGGAACCGGAAATGGTCCAGCATAGGATGATCCTGCGGAAATCCCAGCTTGCCGTAGGTCCGCAAAATCTTCGCTTTGGTCGAACCGCCCTTGAACTGGATGGGCGGCCCGGAGGCGTCATGCTCCACTCCGTCCAGCGCCTCCAGAAAGTCGTAATGCCAGTAGCTGCGGCGGAACTCCCCGTCGCTCGCGGCCTTAAGCCCGAGGCTCTCCTGCCGGGCCACTAGATCTCGTACAGCCCCATCCTCAACCTGCTTCAGGGCCGCAGCGGAAATCTCCCCGCGCTCCTTCTTGGCGCGAGCTTCCCGCAGTTCCACGGGACGAAGAAAACTGCCGACTTGGTCGGCTCGAAACGGTGCAGTTAGACGTCTCATACTTCCTTTAGGCTGACACCTTCATCCGCTGCCTGTTCCGGTGTCAACGGTGTACATGTATGCAGCAGACGCCGCGCCGCCAAGTGATCCGCCGGACGATTGATCGAATCGACCGAACACAGCTTCCCGGCTCGAAAATGAAATACCGAAAATTTTCCGCTCTCCGGATGGCCGCGCACCACCTGGCGATCGTGGCCGTCCGGCAATCCGGCCATCTGCAGCCGGATCTCGAACTGATCCGACCAGAACCACGGCACCGCGCGATAAGCCGCTGGTTTGCCGGCAATGGTCCGCGCCACGCTGACGCCTTGATCCACCGCATTCTGCACCGATTCCAGACGCACGCGTGTTCCGGAGAAGGAGCTTGGATACTGAGCGCAATCGCCGATGGCGAAGATGCGCTCGTCGGCGGTGCGCAGCAATTCATCCACGACGATGCCGTTCTCGACCGGCAAGCCGGCCTCCCGAGCCAGGTCGGTGCGCGGTGCGATGCCCACGGCCACCACCACCAGGTCCGCCGCGATGCTGCGGCCGTCTTTCAGCACCACTTCACGGGCTTTGCCTTCACTCCCTCGAATCTCCTCCACCTGGGCGCTCAAAAGGATCTCGACGCCCTGCGCCACGTGCGCGGCGTGAATGAATTCGGAGATCACCGAACCCACCGCGCGCGCCATCAACCGCGGCAGCGCCTCAATCACGGCTACTTCTTTGCCCAACGCACGCGCCGACGCCGCGACCTCCAGACCCGCGAACCCTCCGCCGATAACCACTACGCGCGCGGCCTGCTCCAGCCGCTGCTTCAGCTCCACCGCTTCATTCAGCGTGCGCAGGTAGCACACGCCATCCAGATCCCCGCCCGGAACCGGGATCCTGCGGTTGCTCGCGCCCAGCGCCAGCACCAGTTTGCTGTAGGTCAACCGGCGGCCCGATTTCAGGCGGATTTGCTGCATCGTACGCTCGATGGCCACCACCATTTCGCCCGAAAGAACCTCGATCTGGTGGCCGCCATAAAACGACTCCGGCCGCAGCAGCAGCCGCGCCTGGTCTTGCTTGCCGAGCACGAAAGCCTTGGACAAAGGCGGGCGCTGATACGGCAGGTGCGGCTCCTCGCCGATCAGAAAGATCGACCCCGCGTAACCCTCCGTGCGCAGGGAAGCGGCGGTCTGGTAACCCGCCTGCCCGCCACCGGCGATGACAACTGCTTCCATCTACTTCTGATATTCGGGCATGTGCACGATCAAGCCGTCTAGTTCAGGACCCATCGAAATCTGGCAGCTCAGGCGGCTGTTCGGCAGCCGTTCGCAGGCGGTGGAGTCGAGCATCGCGTCCTGCTCCTCACCAATCGGCGGCAGCAGCGGAATAAACGCTTCCTCGACGTAAACGTGGCAGGTAGCGCACAGGCAGGAACCACCGCATTCCGCCACAATTCCGTCGATTCCGTTGCGCACCGCGCCTTCCATGACCGATTCGCCAACCGGTACGTCGATTTGAAACTTCTCTCCCTGGTGGGAAATGTAAGTGACCTTGGGCATAAAAAGGGGATGAAACACCATTATCGCCCAAGCCGCGCCGGCCCTCACGCTAGAATGTACAAGCATGCGACGAGTTTTGCTTGGGGCGGCCGGTGTGTCCCTCATGCCCGCGCTGGCGATCGCCGCAGCCAACGTTGCTCCTCCGCAAGCTTGCGGCCTTCAGCCTCCCGGTGGGCGCTGGAACGAAACAGCCCTATGGATCGCCGGGAAAAGCGACAGCGCCTTTTCCGCTTCTCTGACTGGCGAGCAATACGACGCGTGGAATGATTTCGCTCAGCACCAGAATAAAGCTTGGGCCCGTCTGGGTAAGCAGTACCTGGAGCCCATCGCCAATTGGCGTTCGCACTACCTGCCGAACGGATCTTCCGGTCTCGCGTTTTATCCGTTCGGAGGTCCGGACGTGATCAACTTGCTCCAGTTTTATCCGGAAGCTCGAGATTACGTGACGCTGGGCTTGGAGCCCGTGGGCTGCATCCCTGCTTCCATCAGTGACTACAGCCCCCAGTACTTTGCGCAGCTCCAGCGCGCCTTGAGCGATGTGGTCACCATCGGGTTCTTCATCACCGAAAATATGCGCCGGAACGTCACTGGCACGGGGCTGCACGGCGTTCTGCCGCTGCTGTTGTTTCTGATCTCCCGAGCCGGCTATACCGTGACCGGCGTCACACCCATTGCCATCTCACCCGATGGCATCGACGGCCCGCGCCTTGCCGATCCAGATACCTTTGGCGTCGCCATTCAGTTCGCGGATCAACGCCACGGCATCCGCAGGCTGCGCTACTACTCGATCGATCTCACGGACTCCGTGTTAAAGAAACACCCTGGCGCCGCCAAATTTCTGCGGCAGCTCCCGGAGACCGTCACGCTGGTGAAAGCGGCCTCGTACCTGATGTACCGCGACCATTTCTCCACCATCCGCAGCACCATCCTGGCCAAGAGCCGCATCGTGGTCGAGGAAGACTCCGGTGTCCCGTATCATTTCTTCTCGGCTGAAAACTGGGACGTTCATTTGTTCGGAAGCTACTCTGGGCCCATTCCAATGTTCGCCAAATGGAGGCAGGCCGATCTCAGAGCGGCTTATGCCGGACGCGCAGGAATCCCGCCTCTCGATTTCTCGCTCGGCTACCAGCGCAAGGGGCAAGCCAACCTGCTGTTGGCCTTCCGCAAGAGGAATTAGCCCGCAAAGGGCCGGTCGCGGCCTTTGATGGTGCCGGACCAGCGACCGGCCTGGCCGCGACCCAGGCTCCGTTTTGCGGGCTGCTCCTCAGGAGAGTTTGCCTGCCGCGCCTCGTGCGTGCACCGGACGCTTGCTAAGTAGTCCGGCGTTCAACATCTCCACCACTGGAGCGGCCACTCGCAGACGCTTCAGGATCTCGCCCAGCAGCTTGGGTGATTCGGCCAGCTTCACATCCAGTTCCGTCCAGTACAGCCACGACTTCATCCGCACCAGATCCTCGGCCGGATGCTGCGGATCGAACCCCTTAGGAGCGCGGGTCAACGCATCGCCATGTAGCTTCCCCAGCAGTTTCTCCGGCCCGTGCGCGGCCTTGCGCAGTGCTTCATGATTCTCCGCGATCCAGGTCCGGATCGCGAACAGCTCCTCCGGCCCCGGCATGTAGGCCCCGGCCGCGATGCCGAAGGACTTGGACGAAAGGTGAATGTAGAATCCGGCCGAGCTGTGCTTGCCCTGCCCGCGCCGCGGAAAAATCGCCGCGAGATGCGTCTTATACGGCGTCTTGTCGGGACTGAAGCGGGTGTCGCGATAGATGCGATAAATCGCCTGCTTGGGATCGTTGATGTGCTCCGGCGCAAACGCCGGCAGCTCTGCGTTGATGGCCTCCACCAGCTCGGCCATCGGCGCTTTCAGCTTCGTGTCGAAAATTTCCTTGCGCGGTTGAAACCACTCGCGGCGATTGTTCTTCTCCAAGCCGCGTAGAAACTTCACCGCCTCCGGTGGGAATCCAGGGAACATATTACTCTGAGGATAATGCTTTCGCGTCTGCGCGCGATCCCTGGCGTAACGGTATCGGAACAAGTCCCCTTGAGTGAGTGCACGCGATTCGCCATCGGCGGGCCGGCGCGCGTGTTGATCGATGTGCCGGCCGAATCGGCCTTGGCCGCTGTTCTTGGTGAACTCCGCGAGAGTGGCAGCCGGGTCTCGCTCATCGGCGGCGGCACCAACCTGATCGTCTCCGATGACGGCTTTCCCGGCGCCGTCCTGCGCTACACGGCGTCGTGCATCGAGTCCTCCGGAAAGTGCTCAGGCTTGACTGTGCACGTCGAATCCGGAGCAATCCTGCAAGACCTGGTCGACTTCACCATCTCGAGCGGCCTGCGTGGCCTCGAAACCATGACCGGCATTCCCGGCTGGACCGGCGGAGCGGTCTACGGCAACGCTGGAGCCTACGGTCATTCGATCCAGGAACGCATCGAAGCCGTGCGCTTCTTCGACGGGTCTTGTTTCCACGAAATCTCCAATTCCGCTTGCGAATTCGCCTACCGCGAGAGCATCTTCAAACGCCGTAAAGATTGGATCGTCATTTCGGCGATTCTGCGCCTGGATGCGGCCGATCCCGCGCAGCTCAAGGAAGCCGCCGATCGCATTCTCAAAATCCGCAATGAGAAATATCCGCCGACGATGCACTGCGCCGGCAGCATCTTCAAGAACCTGATCCTGGCGGAACTGCCCGAGTCCGTCCGCGCCCAGATCCCGAATCGCGTCATTCGCGAAGGGAAAGTCCCTTCGGCATATTTTCTCGAAAGTGTAGGAGCCAAGGGCATGAGCATCGGAGCCATCCGCGTGGCCGGCTATCACGCCAACCTGATCTACAACACCGGCGGCGGGACTTCCGCGCAATTGCGCGAGCTGATCGAGACTCTGAAAACGCGCGTGCTGGACCGGTTCGGATTGCGCCTCGAAGAAGAAGTACAGTATGTGGCTTAACGAATCTTCACCCACTCCCGAACGCGTTTGACGATGTCGCCGTCTTCGGGAAATAAGTCGCCGATGACGGCGACCGAGTCCGCTCCGGCGTCCAGCACCGCGCGAGCGTTTTGCCGCGTGATCCCGCCAATCGCCACCAGCGGGCGCCCGGTCAACGGCCGCAGCCGGCGCAATCCATCCAGCCCAACAATAGGATCGGGGTTGGCCTTGGATGAAGTCCCGAAGATCGGCCCCAGCGCGAGGTAATCCGCCGGCTCCGCCCCGGCCGCACGCAACTGCGCTTCATTGTGGGTGGAATACCCGAGCGCAGCATTTCCCAAAATGCTTCGTGCGCTGGAGGGTAACAGATCCTCCTGCCCCAGGTGCAACCCCGCATCCACCAGCCGAGCCATGTCCACGCGATCGTTCACTACCAGCGGCACGCCGCAGGCGTGGCACAGCTCTGCGATATGTTCCAACTGTTCGAAGATTTCGCGCGACCAAAACGTTTTGTGCCGGAATTGCAGAATGCCCGCGCCTCCTTCGAGAATGCGCGCGGCCGCATCCGCGGGGGAAAGGCCTCGTCGCGCCGCCGTTTCGGTGTCGAGAATGGGATAGAACCGCGGGAGTTTCATACCGCGGCCGCCAGCACTTCCTCCGGCTCCGGCTTGCCGCGCTGCGCATAGCGGATCAACCCGTCAGGCCCGATCAGATACACGGTCCGCTTCGGCACGATCAGCCCCTTGGCCTTGTATGCCGCGCCGGTCTTCTGGCCCGCATCGAACAGCAGGGGAAAAGGGAACTGGAATTTGTCGCGGAACTTGGCGTGGTTCTTGCCGGGGTTCACCCCGAACACGAGGGTGTTCTTTTGTTGCGCCATCGGCCACCGGTCCCGAAACTCGCAGAGCTGCTTGGTGCAAACGGTAGTGTCATCGGCCGGGTAAAACACCAGCACCACGTTCCGCCCCTTGAGGCTC
>CAWISY010000263.1:0-51186 GCA_963838455.1 Bryobacterales bacterium | reverse complement strand
GCCTCCTCCGATTCCGGCGTCCACTCCGGCGACACCCTTAAGCCGATCCTCGCCGCAGCCGGCGGACGCGGCGGGGGAAACGCCAATCTCGCCCAAGCCAGCCTCCCTTCGCCCGAAGCTCTTCGCCAGGTCCTCGAGTCGCTCAACAACGTTCTCCATCTGCCACTTTAGTCCCCGGCCGCTTTAGTCCTGGCCTATGGCCCCCCACTGAAATCCTGACTCATACTCTGCCCCACGAGGCCGATGTGTCGCCTATGGCCGATGTGTCGCTTAGAGAATGTGGAGAGCGAAGACTGCTCCTCAAGCAGTTCATAGACAGCAATCAGGAATACCGCGCCGCGCTGGCCCGCTGCCGCGTCTGCAAGAGTTGCCTGAGCGGAGAGACCAACTGCCAGCTCGACGAATATCTCGCCCAGTTCGACGCCTCCCATCAACGCGTGCTCGAGCACATCGAAGAACACGGCTGTTGAACATCGCAACTTCGCTTTTGAAGCGCTGCGGCTTTTGATACGTCGCTGGCTTTTGCTACGCTGAGGGGATGCCAGATAGCTTTCGCCGCTTCCAGGCCGGACCCGATCCCTTCGGCCGCACCTGGGAAGTGGAGTTCCAGTGGCTGCAAACCGGAATCTCGATCCGCCACGCCGACACCGTGGACGTCAAATTTTACCTTTGGGCCGACGCGAAGACCAATGACGCCAAGCCCAATCAGAATGCCGAACCAAAGCAGGAAAAAGTCATCGCGCTGCCGCATCCGGCCTTGCTGGTGCTCAGCAAGGAAACCGGCCATGCCCTTACTGACGCCTGGTGTCTCAAGCTGGCCGGCAACCATCTTAAAGCCATGATCGAATCCGGAGAAGATTCGGAGAAAACGCTGGTGACGCTCTCGCTCGAAGATCTGCGCCATGACGCCGGGTCGTTACAGGCAGCGTAACCCAACGGGGCTCCGGATCGTGATATGAGTAGAAACGAAGTGGGCTGGAATTGCGTCCGGCCGGGGAGGATCGAATGGTGAACTGTCCGCTTTGCGACGCCGTCCTGGACGTCGACGAAGAGGAACTGGACGAAGGCGACAGCCTCGTCTGCGAAGAGTGTGGTGCCAACGTGAGCGTCAGCAGTGTCTCGCCGCTCGAGCTTACGCCGGATGCTGACGACGATCTGGAGGACGACGAAGACGAAGATCTCGACGACGATTACGACGACGAGGATGACGAAGAAGAGGAAGAGGAGGACGACGAAGACGAAGAATAAGCGCCTCACCATCGTTTCTGCACTCGCGGCCGCGCTGCTGGCCGCCTGCGCTTCCTCTCTGCCTGCTCAAAGGAGCAAGCCAGATACCACCCGCACGCTCCAGGGCGTCGTCTTTGATCCCGACGGCAATCCTGTCACCCAGGCCGTGGTCCAGATCAAGGATTCCCGCACCCTCCAGGTCATCTCCTTCATCACTCAGGAGGACGGTAAATATCACTTCGCCAATCTCAAGCAGGACACCGAATATCAGGTGAAGGCCGACCATAGCGGCATGACCAGCGACTGGAAGCGCCTCAGCATTTTCGACGCCCGCAAGGTCGCCGAGATGAACCTGAAACTGGTCAAGAAGGAACCCGCCCCGAAGGAGGACACCGCGAAATGAAGACCGTCGTTCTTGCCCTCGCCTGCGTGCTTCCCCTGGCCGCGCAGACTCCCGCCAAGCTCGCCCCGCTCACCCTCGACGGCTACAACAAGATGATCGCCGCGCATAAGGGCAAGGTGGTGCTCGCCGATTTCTGGGCCACCTACTGCATCCCTTGCCGCACCGAGATTCCTGAGATCGTCAAGCTGGCGGCGCAGCTCCGCCCCCGCGGTCTCGATCTGGTTATCATCTCCGCCGACGACCCTCAGCAAGCCGCAGTGGCCCTCAAGTTCATCGGCCCCAAAGCCCCCGGCCTTCCCCTCTACATCAAGCAGACCGATGACGACGACAAGTACGCTGCCGGCATCCACGCCCGTTGGGACGGCTCCCTCCCTGCCAACTTCATCTACGACCGCACCGGCATCAAGCGCGGCGCTTTCATGGGCGAAGTCCCCACCAAGAACATCGCGGATGTTCTGGAGAAGTTTCTGTAGTATGAAGCTACTCGTCACCCTTGAAACCGACGAGACGGGTATGATCGTCGCCGAATGTCCCGCCATCCCCGGCTGCGTCTCGCAGGGACATACCGAGGCGGAAGCGATGGCGAACATCCGCGAAGCTGTCGCGGGATGTATCGAGGCTCGCGCCGCGCACGGCATGCCGCTCGCGGTGGAGGTCCGTGAGATCGAAGTTGCTGTTTAACACAACCTCAGAAAGCTTCGTACAGACACTCGACCGGCGCGAACTCCTCCTGCGCCCGAATCTGCTCGGCCGAGACGACTCCCCTGATCCTGCGTAAGCGATACGCGCGCGCATTGGGCTTGGAACGGAGGACCCTGTAACTCCCGTCGATGAACTCGATCGCGCAGTTGTTCTCGAGCGCAATTCCAATCCCCCCGATCCGGCCGATCATCTCTCGGAACCGGCTGCGCCTGGGCACATTTCGCGTGGTGCTGTTGTAGTGCGGGCAATGCACGCCGCGAATCAGCCCCAGGCCTCGCACCTTGATGTACTCCCAATTCCTCGGATCATAGAAGGACATCGAATCGGAGTGGCCCGAATCAAACCAGCAGATGGAACCGGCGCTGATGCCGGCCAGCACGATGCCGCGAGCGTACGCCTTGCGGAGCATGCCGTCCACGCCCAGCCGCCTCCACACGCGCATCATGTACAGCGTGTTGCCCCCGCCCACGTAAACGATGTCCGCCGAAAGAATCTTCCTTTCGATCTCCCGTGCCGGAGGCGGATCCTGGCTCAGCCGCAGAACATCCGGCTTGCACTGGAGGAACTTGCCATAATATTCGCGGAAGCGCTGCCAATAGTCCTCTGAATCCCAACTCGCCGTCCCCACAAAAAGAACTCGCGGATGCTTCCGGTTCGAAACGCGAATGATCTCGCGATCGATGGCTTCTGTACCCCTGGTCCGGATCAGCCCGCCGCCGATCGCGATGATGGCCTTCCCCATCTGCTCAGTCTAACGCCAATCTCATAAGCCGAATCATGTCCGAAAATTGCTAGTCACTAAGAACCGCCTGCCTTACGATGGACGTATGGACGCCGTCGGCCTGGAACCGGATGTGTGCTGGCAGGCTGCGTACAGCCGGGACGCCCGATTCGACGGACGATTCTTTGCCGGCGCTGTGAGGACCCGGGTGTACTGCCGCTCCATCTGCCCGGTGCCGTTCGCAAAGCCGGGCAACATCATTTGGTTTGGCTCTGCCGCCGCCGCAGAGGCTGCCGGATTTCACCCGTGCCGGAGATGCCGGTCCGCAGCGTCCCCGGGCACGCCCGCATGGGCTGGAACCTCCGCGGTGGTTTCGAGGGCGCTCCGGCTGATCGAGGATGGCGCTCTCGACGGCGGTAAAGTTGAGCGATTGGCCTGCCGGGTGGGCCTTGGGTCGCGCCATCTGCGCCGCTTGTTCGTGGAGCATCTGGGAGCCTCCCCTATCCGCATTGCCATCACCCGCCGCGTGCACTTTGCGCGCAACCTCATTGAAGAGACAGACCTGCCCATTACACAGGTGGCTGCTTCCGCGGGGTTCCGTAGTATCCGTCAGTTCAATCACGCGATGCTGGCCGCGACCGGCGAATCGCCCACGGACCTGCGCAGGATGCGGCATGTCTGGCGAGCCTCGGCTCCCAGCCCCGGCTTCTTCGTTCGGCTGGCGTATCGTCCCCCTTTCCACTGGGCGGGCTTGCTCGGATTCCTGGCCTGGCGCGCCGTCGACGGAGTTGAATCCGTCCGGTCTAACGCGTATTGCAGAACGATTGAGGTCGATGGCCTCACGGGCGCAATCGAGGTCCGTCACGCGGCGGAGGAACGCCAGCTCATCGTCAAAATGGAGTTACCCCGTTACGACTCGTTGATGCAGATCGTGGAACGCGTTCGGCGCATCTTCGACTTGGCCGCCGATCCTTTTCAGATCGCGGCTCAACTCTCGCGCGACGCGATTCTGAAACCGTCCATCGCAGCCAATCCGGGGCTTCGAGTCCCGGGGATCTGGGACGGCTTTGAAGCCGCTGTCAGGGCCATCCTGGGGGAGCGCGTAACCGGCCACGCTCCCAGAGCGGCGTTGACAAGACTCGCCCACATATATGGCAGGCCCGTCAAAACGTCCATGCCCGGGCTCACCCACGTCTTTCCTAGCCCGCAGGATCTGGCAGACGCAGACCTTGGGGCGGCGCAAATTCGTGAAGAAGCGGCTGCCATGATCAGGGCGCTTGCGAGGGCCGTCTCGAACGGCAGCCTGAAATTTGGAGCCTCTATGAACCTTCAGGATGCCATCGCCCGCATGCGCGCCGTCCCGGGAATCAGCCCGAGGATGGCGGAGTACGTCGCCATGCGGGCGTTTGGCGAGCCCGACGCGTTTCCTGCTCGAGCCGGCAAATTCGGACTCGCCGCGGAGCGCTGGCGTCCTTGGCGCGCCTATGCGGCGATGCATTTGTGCGCCTTGGGTCTGCTCGCGTGAACTCTACCAGCTTCGCGTGTATCCGATGCTGGCGGTTGTGTACCACGGGATGGAAACAATCTTGTTATACATCTCTTGAATCCAGATGGAATTGTGATCGTTCAAGTGGACGATCGCGCCCAATGCCTCGCCATCATAGAAACGGTTCTGGACGAACGCGTTTCCCGTGAAGCTGCTGATGCCGCCCTGAATCCAGGTATAGCCGGTGACGCGTTTGGTTTTGGGGAGCGCGAAGTTCTTCATCAGCCCCAGTGCCTCCGTGTGAGATCCAAAATTCGTGTGAAGGAACCCATGCGAGCCGGCATTCTCGTAGGTGTAGGCAAAGGTGATCTCGTCGCCGATTGGATCTTTACTCAAGAACTTGAAGGTATGGCCCAATCCGATGTTGTAGTTTGCCTTCGGCTCCAGACCGGGCCGGACCAGGTCCGAACCGAACATCACAAACAGATCGTTGGACGTTCCGGAATCCGAGGCTTCCGGCGAAGCCTGCGTGCTCTGGCCGAGGGCACTGACCCCCGTAAGGAACGCGAAGCATGCGAATCGGATTAACGTTTTCATGTCATCCAACGTAAACCCGATTGCATCGTTTGGCTGGCAAATAGCGGACATCATGGCGATGCCAGCGAAGATGTCAGGGAACCTACTTCTTCAAACCCGCCTGCCAGTTCAGCACCACCGTAATCGCCTGCGGCCCCGCATCCAACTGCGGGAGACCTGCCAGGAAACGCTTCCCGTCCGCGGGCGCGCTCACTAACAGGCCGGAGCCATCGAACAAGTGATGCGGCACGCCGGCCTGGAAGTTTCCGTTGGTGTTCACATCCACGCCCATCAGCGCCCCTGCGGGACTGCGGTAAAACAGCTCTTTTCCGTCGCCGCGCCAGAAGGGAAGATCCGTGAACGCGCCGGCGTTGGAGACCTGCCATTTTCCTGCCGCTGACGTGTCGCCCGCAGGAGCAAACGGCCGGACATACAGCTCTGCATTCGAGGACTCACTGGAAAGATACGCCAGCCAGCGTCCATCCGGCGAGACCACGCCGGCCGCTTCCGTAGACGGGGTGCGCAGCACCGGAACGGGCTCCCGGTCTCCTTGCATAGGCAGCGCCCAGATGTCGTAATTCGTCTTCGGATCGATCGAGTCATAGATCAGGAAACGCCCATCCTTGGTCCAACTCGCCGGCGTCTTGTCCTGATCGGTTTTTAACAGCAGTTCCTCCTCGCCCGCGCCGTTGGAAGCCTTCCGGTATAAATCGAAGCGGCCATTCCGGTTATTCCGGAACGCGATCTGGGTGCCGTCCGGAGACCACACCGGATCATCGCTGACGCCTTGGCCGAAGGTGAACCGGGTGCTGACGCCGCGGGCGAACTCCATCAGCCAGAGATCTCCCGTGCCTCCACGCCGAACCGCCGCGCGCGTTCCGTCCGGAGAAACCGCCAGCGCCACGTATGGGCCCGCTTCTCCAACTTGGCCGGCGGGCTTACCGTCGCGGTCCAGCCAAGTCAATTGCACATTGCCACCGCCGCCGGCCCGGTACACCAGGACGCCGTTGGCGGACGCGGAAATGTTCGCGTATTGATTGGTGTTGCCCACCCCTTCGGCAATCGGCGCCGCTTCGCCGGTGAACTCCAGATGATCGGTATCGAAGGGCTGCGCCATCAGCGTGCCTTCGCGCATGAATAGAACGCGCCCTGCGCCTCCGCCCGGATCAGGCGCGTAGACGCCATTGAACAAACTTTGCACCACCCGCTTGGGGCTCTGCTCGCTCGGCTTGACGCCTAATTCACCCAGGTAAATTCCCGTCGTGTCAATGGTCGAGTTTCGGAAATACAGGAAGTGACGCCCATCCGGCAGAAAAAATGGGAACGAATGATACACCGCCTGGCCCAGTTCCGTGATGGCCGTCGGCGTTCCGCCTGCCTCCGGCACTTGCTGCAGCGGGCCGGACCCTCTGCCGCCGAACACGATCACGCCGCTCTTGCTCCACGATCCCGATCCCACCGGGTGCGCCGATTGGCACAAAGTCTGCGGCGGCCCTCCCGTAACGTCAATCTTCTTGAGCTCCTGCCCCAGGCCAAACGCAAGATACCGGCTGTCCGGCGACCAGAACAGGCTCTGCGCCTCCTCCGTGCCGCTCAAAGGCCGCGCCTCGATACTGTCCAGATCGCGGACCCAGATCCGGGTCGCTCCGTCGGCTCCCGTGCCGGTGAAGGCCAGCCGTTTTCCATCCGGTGAAATCGCCAGGTAAATGCCGAAACCGCCTTTCGGCGGCGGCGGAACCTGGAAACGAATCGGCTCGACCGCCGGCGGATGCTCACGCAGATGGACCACGTTCAAAGGCGCCAGCCCGAGCACCGCCAGAATCGCCACCCCAGGCCACAGCCAGGCGTGGTGCGCATCTTCGCTGTGCCTCGCCGCTGCCGCGGGCGCCGCTTGCGCGCTTTCCACCAACGCGCTTTCCACCAAAAGCATCGCGTCGCCGATATGTTTCAGGCGCTTCTGCGGGTCCTTGGCCAGGCAGCGGCGCAGCAGCTTTTCGATCTGCGGCGGAACGCTGCTCCACTTCGGCTCTTCCTTGATCACCGACGCCAGCACTTCGGTGGTCGAATCGCCGTCGTGCAGGCGTTTGCCGGTGACCATTTCGTACAGCACCGACCCGAACGCGTAGATGTCGGAACGTGGATCGACCGGCTTACCCTTGGCCTGCTCCGGACTCATGTAAGCCGCCGTGCCCAGAATCATCCCGGCTTGGGTCTGCCCCATGGTCATCGTGGGTGAATCCACGGATTGCGTCGAGGGCGCGACGCCCATCTTCGCCAAGCCGAAGTCCAGCACCTTCACCGTGCCGTCGGCTTTGACCTTGATGTTGCCGGGTTTCAGATCGCGATGCGTGATGCCTTTTTCGTGCGCCGCCTCCAGTGCATCCGCAATCTGGCGTGCGAGATCCAGCGCTTCTTCAAGCGGAACGGGCCCCGATTTCAGGCGTTCGGCCAGCGTCGGCCCCTCCACCAGCTCCATCACCAGGAAATTCGGACCAACATCGTAAAGCTGGCAGATGTTGGGATGGTTCAGCGAGGCGATCACCCGCTCCTCGCGTTCGAAGCGCTCGCTGAAGCGCTCCGCCGAAACCTTGATCGCCACGTCGCGGCCCAGCCGCGGGTCCCGCGCGCGATACACCTCGCCCATGCCGCCCGCGCCAATCGGCGCAAGAATCTCGTACGGGCCCAAGTGCGTTCCGGCAGGAAGCGGCATATCGTGTTTGAACGATTCTATCGCTTCCTGCGGCCCGGGCCCGCCCCCCCGTTAATTCGCCGCCGGCCGCTCTACGTGCTCCACCACCAGGTGCTCCACCGCCGGACTCGCAACCCGAACCGCTCCGCGACCGGACTTCGCGGCGCCGCCAGCACCGTGCCCTCATCCGCTGCACCGCCCGTCATAGCACAGGGTTTTGACGCGAATCGCGCGAGACGCCGGGGTCCTCCGCCTTTCGCCATTAATCTGCGGCACAAGGCGCTGCGTATGCCCACTCTCATGGCTCAGGCCTCCCGGTCCTCGACCCGCTCGCAGTTTTGGTTTAGTTCAGCGGAGCTTACGAAGTAATCCTCCTGAAGCCATCGAACACTTGCGAGGCCTAGACCATTACTGGGCCGAGGAAGCCATTCAATCAGCGAACCCCTGGGAATCCAAACGCTTGTTGTGCCGTCGAGTTTCGGGCGGGCGCTCAACGGCCGCTTCACGCGATAGCTCAATTTCATCGGAGACAGAGGGCCAGAAGCGGTGTTCATTGGCAATCAGGGAAACACTCCAGGCACCATACATCCGAGATTGATCGCCAAGGACATAGCTGCGCATGCTGCGCGGGCAGGCGCGCAAAAAACCCAATTGCGGCCCACCACTTCGGTGCTTTCGCGCAGCCGCGCTTTCTCGTGGTTTACCTGGCAGCGCCCGTTCCCGAAAAGTATCCTCAGCCCCGCTGCTATTTCCTACTCCGTGGTTCTCGTGAAGTAGCCCCACGCAGCGAAGTCTGGACCTGGAGGAAGCTAAACTGATTCGCCGAAGTCAGTTCGCTGGCATAATCACCGGCAGTCTTGTCGTCCACAATCAGCAAGCAGGGGTAGCAGCACCAGTGGGTAAACAGCAGAACTGACGCTGCCACGATGATCATCGCGATCGAGAACTTGAACATCTTAAGAAGTTCCTTCGCTTCTCTCCCTGCTTCATCAGCTAACAAGAAAGGCTACCGCGAGCCACGCGGTCTGACTGCCTCAATTTTCGCCCTCGCCATCTACGCTTGTCCCCCACGCCGCCGATGTGCCCCACGCGGCGGAGGTGCCCCATGCTGCGGACGTGCCCCAGGCTGCTGAAGTGCCCCAGGCTGCGGATGTTCCCCACGCCGCCGAACTTCCCCACGCTGCTGAGGTGCCCCATGCTGCCGAGGTTCCGCCGACTGACTGCACAACCTGGGGTCCCCAGACGTTCTGGAGGCTCCAGACCCCGTTGTTCCAAGTCGATCCGGAGGGGTTGACGAAGAACGCCAGATTGAGAAGCGAATTCCAGTAGACGCTCGGCGAGAGCGCCACGCCGAAGGTCGCATCCTGATTGGCCAGTGCAGCCGTGATGTTAAGATATCCGGCGCCGACCGTGAAGATGTCGTAGGTGTCGGTATAGGTTTGGCCAGTGGTTGGATCGGTAGCCGTGCTGAATAACGGAAAGGTCTTCCGTGCGCTCTGCATCAGCCGGGCTTTGATGGTATCCGGCGTCAGATTCGGCTGATCCTGAAGGAGAATCGCAGCAGCGCCGCTAACCACCGGGGTCGCCATGCTGGTTCCGCTCAGCTCGAAGTACGTCGGCGCCTCGGAATAGCCGGGCTGCATGTAGTACGACGGCGGCACCACATTTTGCGGATATTCATGGGAAAGCGTGGACCCCGGCGCCAGCAGAGAGCGCACCAGATTGCCCGGCGCGACGAGATCGGGCTTAACTTCACCATCGATTTTCGTTGGCCCGCGCGAGCTGTAGCTGGCGATCAGATCGTCGCTGACTTGCGGCGTGCCATCGGTCTTCATCGCCCCAACGGTGATCGCGTAAGGATCGTTGCCCGGAGAGGTGACGGTCGCGTATCCATCGCGCCCCAGGTTTCCGGCCGCGACGACCACGACAATTCCGTGCTGCCACGCGGCCGTCACCGCAGCGCAGACCGGATCGAACCGGTAGCTTTCGAAGACCGGCCGGCCGAGCGACAAATTCATCACCCGGATGTTGTATTGGTTCTTCAGGGCGATGGCGCGATCAATGCCGGCGATTACGGTGCTGTCGGTCGACATCCCGTTGGCATCCAGCACGCGCAGATCGATCAGGTTCGCTTCCGGGGCGATGCCGCGGAACGTGCGTGTATACTGCGGACCATTCGAGGATGCGCCGCTGCCAGCCGCGATTCCCGCCACGTGCGTGCCATGGCCGTAGTCGTCCGGATTGGTATACGGCACGAAACTCTGGCGGTAGACGATCCGCGAGGCTAAATCGGGGTGGGGATAGATACCGCTGTCGACCACCGCGATGCCAACGCCCTTGCCGGTCCATCCAGCTTGATTGGCCAGGTCCGCGTTGGACGCCGCGGCACTCAGATCCAGCATTCCCTGCACCGGGCGGTCTAACGAAACGTAGGCGACGGAGGAATTGTTCGCCAGTGTCGAGATCTGCGACGCCGGCATCGTCGCGGCCAGCGCGGGAAGGTTGGTGTACTGCTGGGTGACGGTTCCTCCGAGGCTCTTGACCAGGTTCAGCAGTCCGTCGAGAACATTGTCGACAGTGTTGAGCAGATCGCCGAGAAGACCACCGGAGTTGGTGTTCTGGTTGTACTGGACGACAACGTGGATAGAGCCGCTCGCCGCGCCCAATTGACTTTGCAGGTCGGGGGAGATCTTGGGGTTCTGCGCAAACGAAAGCGCAGTACTAGCGAGAAAGCAGGACCAAAGCAGGAGGTTGCGAATCAGCCGTTTCATACGCGCGTCCTAGTGCATCCGTCCCGCCAATCCAGTCCTTCCGGTTTAAACATTGTTTTCTCAATACGTTGGAATCATTTGGCCGCGCTGCAGTGGAGTGCTTCCGGCGTCAGGCTGGCGCCGGGCGGCGTCACGCTGGCGCTCGCTAAAGTCGGCGCACCGTAGAACCGATTAAACGAACGACCCACAACTTGCGTGCGTGCCCGCTCGCGTTACAGCGACAGTGCCAAAATGCCCGTACCGGATTCGTCTCGCCGCGTCCTTTCGGCCGCCTACATCGGCTTGGTTCTCGCGTCCGGGCTCGCTGTCCTGGCCTACGGTCTGAGGGTCTGGCACCAACCGGATTGGACTCGCTATCTAGTTTGTTGCGTCATCGCCTTGATTGCGTCCGGAATGAAGGTGAAGCTGCCCGGAATCACGGGCACCATGTCCATGAGCTTTCTGTTCGTGCTCATCGGCGTGTCTGAACTCGGCCTTCCCGGAACCCTGGTCATGGGTTGCCTCGGCATCCTGGTGCAATGTCTGGTCTTTGCGGCGGCTCGTCCACGCCCGATACAGTTGGTGTTCAATGTCGCGGGCATCGCCTGTTCCATCCAGGCTTGCTACGGCGTCTATCACTTTGTTTCAAGCACCGGGATCTTTGAAGCTCCGGTGCGGTTGCTGTTTGCCGCGATCGCGTACTTCGCCACCAACACCTTATCGATCGCGATTGTGATCGGGTTGACTGAGGGGAAACCGGTTTGGCAGGTCTGGCGGGACTCGTATTTATGGACGTTTCCGAACTATCTGGTGGGCGCGGCGGTGGCATGGGCAATCGATGCGGTATCTAAGACGCTGGGATGGCAAACCTCGCTGCTGAGCTTCCCGGTTTTATATCTGCTCTACCGGACGTTCAGCCTGTACATCCAGCGGCTGGAAGGCGAAAGGCAACAGGCGGAAGACCGCAGAGCTCATGCCGAGGAGGTTGCGGCGCTGAACCGCCGCGCGATCCAGACGCTGGCTCTGGCCATCGAGGCCAAGGATCAAACCACCGCCGATCATCTCGAACGCGTCGAGATCTATGCGATCGAGGTGGGCAAAGATTTGGGCCTAAGCGAAACCGAACTGGAGGCTCTGCGCGCGGCTGCGTTGCTGCATGACGTCGGCAAACTGGCTGTGCCCGAATATATCATCTCGAAACCCGGAAAACTGACGCCGGACGAATTCGAGAAGATGAAGACTCACACCATCGTGGGAGCGGAACTGGTGGAGCAGATCAAGTTTCCCTATCCCGTAGCTCCCATCGTGCGGGCCCATCATGAGAAATGGGACGGGTCCGGTTATCCGGATGGGCTCTCCGGCGAGCAGATTCCCATCGGCGCTCGAATTCTGTCCGCGGTGGATTGTTTGGACGCTCTCGCTTCGGACCGCCAGTACCGGCGTGCGTTGCCGCTCGATAAGGCGATTCTGGTAATCCAGGCGGAGGCCGGCAAGAGCTTCGATCCGAAAATCGCAGACGTTTTGGCCCGCCGTCACGTTGAGTTGGAGCGCATGGCCCGGCACGGGGCAAAGAGCGAACGCGCGAAACTCTCGACCGACGTCAAGATTGCTCGTGGCGATGCTCCCGCGGCTGGGTTTGAGGCCGCGAGAGTCAACGCCCACAGCCAGGATTTGGTTCGCTTCAGTGACTCGATCGGCGGGGCGGAGCGTCAGGCGCAGTTACTCGCCGAACTCATGGGGAGTCTGGAGCGCGCTGGGGATTCAGAAGCGGTATTCACCGCGCTGCGCAACGGCCTCCGAACGGTGATTTCGCATGAAGTCATGGCTGTTTATTTGAAGCGGGGGGACGTGCTGGTCCCGGCCACGCTCGAAGGAGAAGATTACAAGCTCTTCGCTTCTCTGGAGATTCCCGTGGGCATGGGCTTGTCCGGCTGGGTGGCTGAAAACGGAAAGTCGATCCTCAACGGAAATCCTTCGGTGGAACCCGGGTACTTGAACGATCCCACCAAATTCAGTCTCTTGAACTCGGCTCTAGCCGTCCCTGTGGAAAGCCAAACCGGGATTATCGGTGTTTTGTCGTTATACCGCAAGGAGCGCGATTCGTTCTCGGCGGCGGAAATGACACTGTTGCTCTCAGCGGGGCTGGCTCTCGGAAAGGCGCTACACCCGATACTGGGCCCAAACCCCGCAAGCGTGACCGTCGCCTGAGTTTGAACTTCCGGGGGGCTTCGGAATCGCGGCAATCAATCTGCGCGTGTGCTCGTGCTGGGGCCGCATAAAAATCTCTTCGGCCGCGCTCGACTCCACGATCTTCCCCTCGTGCAAGATCGCTACCCTATGACAGAGAGAAGCGACCGAGGCGAGATCGTGAGAGATGTAAAGGATCGCCAGTCCGTACTGGCGGTTTAGTTTCGCGAAGAGGTTCAGGATCTCACTCTGGGTGACGCTATCGAGCGCGCTGGTCGGCTCATCGGCGAGCAGCAGCGCCGGACGATGGAGAATCGCCAGAGCGATCTGGAACCGTTGCGCCAGACCGACGCTTAGGTTCCTGGGATATTGCTGCAAGAAAGAAGCTTCGCCTGGCAGGCTCACGCTTTGGAGCAGCGGTTTCCAGTCAGGAGGGCCCTGCTGGTGGGCGCGCCACGCCTCATCGAGTTGTGCCCGCAGTTTCAAATTCGGATTCAGCGCCGCCACCGGGCTCTGCGGCACGAAGCCGATCGCTTTTCCGCGCACACGGCGCATTTCGCTATCTCTCAAGCTGAGTAAATCGCGTCCCTGAAACTGAATCCAGCCAGTGCACTTTCCGCCTTTTAGCGGAAGCAGCCCAAGGATGGACGACGCAATCGTGCTTTTGCCCTCGCCGCTGCGGCCCACCAGACCGACGATCTCTCCTTGGCCGATATCCAAGTGAACGTCGTGAAGGATGGCGCTCTTGCCCTGATACTCCGCGGAGACGCGCAAACTCAACAGTGGTTCGAAGTTCACTGCGTTCCGCCTTGCCTCCCGGACGCGAACGTCAGCTCCTCCGCATTCCAAAAGGTGTGCGGCAGGAACACGGCGGGTTTGGCTCCCACGAGTCTTGGCGAGACGGCAGTCAGCGCGTTCGGGTGCAGCAGATAAATGACCGGCTCCTGCTGGTGCAGGATTTCCTGTACTCGATCGAAGCTGTTTTTGCGCGTTCGATAATCGGCGGTCGCTGCCTGCGCCAGCATGAGCCGGTCTATTTCCGCCTCCCACGCTGTCGCCGGCGTCTTCTGCGACGGATTCCAGGGATGATTGCTGGCGGAGCTGAGTAACACGTTCATCAGCTCGCTGGGATCGGCATCGACGTTGGTGAGCCCCAAAAGACAGGCCTCGTAATTCAGGTTCCGAGTCATGCGCTCGATCAAGGATGGGAAATCCAGCGTGACGATCGTTACTTTCATGCCTAGCTTTGCCAGATCCTGCTGGATCATGACCGCCATTTGCTCGCGGGTCTTGCTGCCGGCGTTGGTGATGATCGAAAACTCCACGGAATTGCCGTGGCGGTCGTGCAGGACGCCGCCCTCCAGCCGGAATCCCTCGCGAGAGAGCTGATTCAAAGCTGTGGCCGGATCGAACGGATCCGGTTTGATGGCGGCGTTAAACCACAGTCTGTTCGCGGGCGATGCCGGGCCCGCGGCGGGGTTGGCGTGGCCGCGATAAACGATGCGGCAAAGATCGGCTCGATCGATCGCAAGCGACACCGCGCGCCGGAATGCGGCCGACTGGAACCATGCGCGCTTCGCATCCGGAATCTGGCCGCGTTGGGATTCATTGAACCACAGGAATTCTGAGTCCAGAGTGGGACCGGCATCGATTCCGGCTCCGGGCATTTCCTTGGCAAGCCGGTCAAACAACTCGGGAGAGAGTTTTTCGATGAGGTCCAGTTCGCCGCGGCGGAACCGCAGAAATTCCAGATCGCGATTCTGTTCGACGTCGAAGACAACAGAATCGACGCGTGGAAGAGGGGAGCCTTCCGGGCCGCGCTTCCAATACAGCGGATTTCTCCGCAAGCGAATCGAAACTCCCGGGCGCCGCTCGGCGATCATGAACGGTCCCAGTCCCGGAGCCGGGCGCTGCGCCGCTTTTGCTGAAACAATCGCGACCTGGTCGAATAATCTTTCAATCGACGCGGTGGGGGCGGGGAAGTCCGCAACCACGGAGTATGGTCCTTCGGCGCGAACTTTTACCGTGCCGTGCTCCGTCTTGAAGGTGTCGGCTATGGGGGAGTGCAAAGCCGGATCAAGCATCCGATCGAAGCTCCGCACCACGTCTTGGGAGGTAAAAGGTGAGCCATCCGGGAACTTGAGTCCCTGCCGGAGTTGAAAAACAATCCGTGTTCCATTCGGCGCGGTTTTCCAGGAAATGGCGAGTTCAGGTTCCATACGCTGGGTGTACCGGTTGACCCGAATCAGTACGCCTTCGGTCAGATAGGCGATCGCATCTGCCGATTCATCCGCGGCGAGCCAGGGATCCAGCGTCTTGGGCTCGTCGTGCAACGCCAGGTGCAAATCGGCTCCGATCGCCTGGACCACGCAGCCTCCGACCAGCGCCAGTAGAGTCAGCCGGGGAATCGTCATATCGAAAAATCCTCTTTCGGAAGGATCAGCTGTAAACTGCCGATGACCGCCGCAAGTAAGATCGCCGGCGCCAGCAAATAGGGCCGGTCGAGAGGGGAGACGCCCTCGATTTCGCGCAGAAGTCCTCCCCAAGACGGCATCGGTTCCGCGACTCCCAGGCCGAGCATTCCCAGTGTGGTCTCCGTTAGGATGTAGGCCGGAACAGCGATCCAGAACTGGGCCAGAAGCACCGGCGTGACGTTGGGCAGAAGCTGGCGCAGGAGCACACGCCAGGGACTGCACCCGCGGGCTTGGGCCATGAGTACGAACTCCGAATCCATCAGCGCTGCCACGGCCGCGCGGACGATCCGCGCCGGCGCGGCCCAGCCCATTAGTCCGAGAAGGGCGAAGGTGATCGCAAGCGAGGCCTCCGGTGAAACATCCAGCGGCAAACATGCTCGAACGATTAGCAAGAGAAGCAGCCATGGCACCGAAAGGAAAAAGTCGGCAGCCGAGACGATCGCGCGGTCGGCGAACCCGCCGGCGTATCCGGCGATTCCTCCCAGCAACCCTGCGGCCAGGCAGGATAGCAACGCCGCAGCCGGCGCTAACAGCAAGGAGACTCGCGTTCCGTACAACAGCCGCGATAACCGGTCTCGTCCCACGGCATCCGTCCCTAAGGGAAATTGCGCCGAAGGCGGCGCATCCGGCACGGCACGAAATTGCTGATCGTAGCGCCCGGCGGCCCAGCGCTCCGGCATGAGTGCGCCCGCCCCAATCAATCCCAGCAGCACAAATGCTGCAACCCGCGCCGCTTTCATGCCGGACCGCCTGCGTTCAGCCGCTGTTGTGGCGAGCTCAAGAGTTCGGAGAAAGTCATTGCCAAAGTAGTTGCCAGCGCCACCAGCATCGTCAGATTCATCAGCAGCGGCAGGTCCCGCGCCATCGCCGCCTGCCAGGCCAGCCGCCCCAGCCCCGGCGTTCCGCAAATCGCCTCGACTGGAATCGCTGCTCCGATGGCCATACTAGCCGAGGAGGCCAGCAGCGCCAGTAGTTGCGGCGCAGCGCTGGATAGGACGTGTGTGCGAAGGATGGTCCATTCACAAATGCCTCGCGCACGCGCCGTGTGGACGTGATTCGCGCCATATGCCTGGACCAGGACGTTTCGCGCGAAGCGGAAGATGCGCGGAGCCAGCACTACGATCAGCACTGCGCCGGAAGTCGCGCCGGCGGTCAAGCAGAAATACGCAATCAATGCGGCCGGTAAGCTGAGAACCAAACCGGCAAGTAAACTGGAAGCCGCGTCCCACGCCCAAGCCCGGCGAAAGCGTCCCGCCGGAATCGCGCATCCCAATCCGATCAACCATCCTCCGCCCAACCCGATGGCGAGCTCCCGCCACGTTTCCGGCGCGCGGTCGGCAATCAACTGCCGGATGGGCGCGCCGTTGGACTCCGAGTATCCAAGATCGCCATGGGCCAAACCGTGAAAATAGACGGCAAGGGTCTGGACCAGATTTCGATTCCGTTCCTTGTTGGCCCGTAAGGCTGCCAAGCTGTCTTCGCCGAGTTGCTGATTGAGCTCCCTTTCATCAACCAATGCTCCCGGGGAGTAGCGCACTAGGAATCCAGCAGTGACGCCCGTTGCCAGGACCAGAGCGATCAGGCGCGCCAATTCACGGAAGAAGCGCTTCACAGCCATTTATCGGTGGAGTTTCGCCCAAACGATACCCGTACCCTAGTACCTGCCCGAACTCAGGCATTCCCGGCAGGCAGATTGGTGCGAATCGCTAATAGGCGCATGGGGCAATCTCAGCCAACACTGAAGTTACCGTTTCCCATGCACGGTTTACCAGAGAAGTGTGTGTTTTTGGATGCGACCGCGGTCTTTACCAGTGAGCGGATGAAGCTGCTCCTCGAACAGGTGAAGAAAATCGCGGCCAGCAACGCCACCGTGCTGATCACCGGCGAGAGCGGATCGGGCAAAGAGCTGATCGCTCGGGCGATCCACCATTTTTCTCCGCGCGCGGCAAAATCTTGGGTGGACGTCAATTGCGCAGCCCTTCCGGAGAACCTGCTCGAAAGCGAGCTGTTCGGCTATGAGAAGGGCGCCTTCAGCGGCGCGGACTCCCCGAAACCCGGGCTGTTCGAAATGGCGAACCGGGGAACGCTGTTTCTGGACGAGATTGGAGAGCTCGACCCCAAGATGCAGGCCAAGCTTCTGCGAGCACTTGACGGCTCCGGCTACTACCGGGTCGGAGGCGTGCGCAAGATCTCGGTCGATGTCCGGCTGGTGACTGCCACCAACCGCGATTTGAAAAAAGCCGTACTGGAGGGCCGCTTTCGAGCCGACCTGTATCATCGTCTCTCGCAGATCGGGATACCGGTTCCACCTCTCCGCGAGCGGCCGGATGACATTCTGCCGCTGGCATCGCATTTTCTGGCGGAGCAGAATCCCAGCTTGATCTTTTCCAAGGAGGTCACGGACAAGTTGTGCGCGTACCCGTGGCCCGGCAACGTGAGGGAGCTGCAAAACGTAGTGATCCGCGCCGCGGTTCTCGTGTACGGTACTGAGATCGGGCTCGAAAACTTGCCCGAAGAACTTTTGAATCATACATTTTCCGCCAGCCTCGCGCATATGGCAGTGCTCCCTCAACTTGAAAGAGAAGCGATCGTGAAGGCCCTCAGTGAAAGCGGGCAGCAGCGCCTGGCGGCTGAAAAACTCGGAATTTCCCGGCGAACCCTACAGCGGCGTGTCAAAGCTTATGGCATTACCAACTCGACGCCCGCGTCCATGAGGTCATAAAACACCTATGCCAAACTTCACCAGCGACCGGCGAAAGGTCCGTGATCGGAGAGTTGCTACGCGGGAGTCCGCCGAAGGAATGGTCGAGATCAGTTTCGCGAATCCCCTACCGACCACGATTCAGGCAGCGGTCATAGAGGTCAGCGCGGTCGGTTTTCGCGCTTCGTATGACGCTAAGGCTCTGGAGCCGGGTCGCGACGTCAGCTATAAGCGTAACGGCACGCGTGGCGAGGCGCGGGTAATGTGGACTCACGTGGTTGAGGGGCAGAGAGTCAGCGGTTTCCTGTTGCTGTAGCGTTTGCACTGCCGCCCAGTTTTCGTCCACCGTTCGGTGGAGATACTACCCCATCAGGTCGAGTACGCTATCTCGTTTTGGGAGGGAACGGCCGGATCACGATCACTCCATTGCCGATCGCAATGGAGCGTGATCCGGGGTTCCCCTGGACCTTGGTCCAAATTATTTCATTCAACTTCGGCCCGGAGTGTCCTTTCCCGTCCCCCGCGCCGCTCGACTCGGCTATACGAAGCACCTTGTTCCCTCCTTGGTCAAAGCTGGCCCAAACAACCGCGATGTGTCCGGGCTTCTTTGTTTCCACTCCGGCCTCATTCATCCAAAGCAGGACATCATCTTCCAGAATGCTTTCAAAATCCCAAATAAGGGCCTTATTCTTGTCGTTGCCGTTGTTCTTGATCGCTTGCTGGAGAAGCCACGGACAACTGATGTTCGCAATCGCCATTCCGGTGGGGGCGAGGTCCTCTTCGAAGTAGTTACAGACGAACCCGGTGCAATCGACGCCGATGTATGTATCGGCCCAGGCCTGAACCTTGGTTTGATCGGCAGGGAGCACGCCAGTTTGGATCCCAGCACACAGGACATCCTCCATATCCTGTGGGCTGCCTTTGCCGACCTCGACCTTCACAAAAGTTGACGGCTTGACGGGCAGCTTCTTGGCTTGCGCTTGCGCCAGGATTTGCCCAACGTGCGCTTGTTTTTTGGTGAGTGCATCGTATCGCTTCTGGGAGTCCGGATTGGTATCGTAGTCCTTCGGCTTCGCCATGTTCATGAAGTACTTATTGCAGGAAATCGTGAACCGGACTTGGCCGGCGGCCGGATGAGTCCCGGATACATTCAGGTTCCAATAGTCATCCACAAAGTCGTCAGCAGGCATTGGGCTTCCTCCTAGGTGACTTGCGTGCGCATCCCTGATGCGCCCCATTACCGTCCTATTGTGCCAGACTACTACTCGGCCGGCAGTCTAAGACCAGTTGACGGTTCTCGGACAGGTCCGCGCACCGGACCCTCGCGCAACTCCGCGACCCAGGCACCCAAGTAAACTGCGTTGGCGGCCAGCGCCAGATAGGCCCCGGCCGCGCGCGTACCCAGAGACGACGCCGTCCAAACCACGTAACCCGATCCTATCGACAATAGGGGCTCAGCCAGCCACACCATCCGCTTCAGCCACACCACCCGCTTGAGTGAACCATGCGTGCTGCGGAACCAATACGCAAGGACGGGCCAAGGCCATGCGAACGCCAGAAGCATCAGCCAGAAACCAATATCCCTGACGCTCCATGATTCCAGCGGGTAGTGTTTTTCATGAACTTCTCGATATGGGGTGAGCGGAACCCCCAGCGGCCCCGCAGAAACCGTCTGCCCGTCGGGACCGACGTACTTGGTGCACGTATACTCAGGCAAGGTTAGGCAAGCCAATAAAACAACCGCGGCGGCGAATTTGATCCTTGCAATGGTCATCGTGCCCGCGATTCAGTCACCATGGAGCAGACACGCTGCTCCATATCAATTCTCCGTGGGAACCTTTTCCAGATGATCGACGACGATCGTCTCTTGCTCATGATGGGGTTATGAATTGTCGCTGGGTGGCGGTGGAGGATGCGTGTCGCCCGGCTTCTCCTGAACCTTCTCTACGCCGATGGTGAAGTGGGCGATAAGCGCCGCGATCGTTCCTAAGCCGGCGAGCACGGGCGCGGCGACCACGCCCACGGTGGCCACGGTAAGTGGGATCTCCACAAACGTGTTCCCCTTGTCATCCTTGACGATGATCCGGCGGACGTTCCCTTCGTGAATGAGCTCGCTCACGCGCTCGACGAGTTCTTTCCCGCGGACCTTGAACTCTTCGTAGACGACCTTGAAGTCCGGCATGGGCTTCAGCATATCAGAGCCCCGTCCGCCTCATTGCCCGCTCGCTGGCCTCAGGCGACCTGAAATGACCCCTGGGGGGCTGCTGCCTCTTACACAGCCGCGGGCTTGATCGTCAGCGTCCCAATCTGCTCCAGTTGGTAACTGCCGGCGGTTTCCTTGACCGGACACAAGAAAGTGAACGTCCCGTTTCCCAGCGGCTTCAGATCCAGCAACGCCGTTATGTCGTGCACTCTGGTGCACACGCTGCACCGAACAACCTTCTTCTGCATGCCTAACCCTAGCACCCTTCGCCCATGCTGCTCAGAATGTTGCCAGTGATCGCGTCGTTGCCGCCGGGAAGGCTGAAGGAAGTCTGGGAACAACCCGAACTGGTTTGGGCTTCACGGCTCTATCGCGATGCTGGTCGGCCCCTTCCTGATGGGCGTGGGTGTCGGCTGCCTTGAACTCCCAGAACTGGACACATGCATTGCAGCGGCAGGCGACGGATTCTTGACCGGTGGTAGTAGGCACGTTCCCCTTTATACAGAGCGAACGTTTCCACCTGACGAGTTTCACATGACAGCTCTATGACCTGTGCTCCGCAAAAAGCCGGCGTGGGAGACCTGCAAGCAGTAGGTCTTTCAGGGGCTTGGGAGCGTGCGATGCTGGGCGTTGATGTGCTTCCTGCTTGATGCGACCAGTCCAAGAAGATCCAGATGTACGCGGACTGACGCTCACAATTATTGGCCGGCCGACGTCGATCTCGGCTTTAACAGCCGAATCACAACATCCTGCGAGCTTATGAGCGACGCTACGGCCTTCTTCAGAACATTAGCCAGGTCCGCAGTCATCTCCTGCGATTCGGTCTCAAATACAAGAGCTCGGCCGTCTTTGGTCATGCTAAAGGTCCCGTGACACAGCACTGCGCTGCCATTTTTGGCCATAACGTCCCTAACCCCTCGGTTATCGAGCAGCACCGGGAAGAGGGCAAAGGTTTCCTTGTCCGCACCCGTCCCCACTCCCACCTTTTGATAAATCCAGAACTTCACGGCGCCCACCGTGGTCATCACCTGAGCGTCCTTGCTGAGCGCCCGCTTACAGGCCTGAAGGCTTGTGAGATCGGCTTCTTTCAGTGGCATCGAGCCTCCCTCCAATCACATGGATCGAAATACTGCGCAAAATCTTCGCTGGCCGCAATCGCCAGCCGGACGTGTTAACCGAACGGGCCGGAATTTCCATTTTGGCCTCCCGGCTTGAACAGTATATAGCAGTCGCCTCGATTGCGACCGACTTTTTCACAGCGAATCGCCGGAAACTTCCCCAACAGACGGCAGGAAGCGAGCGCCTGCCCAGAACCGAGGCAACGCTCCGGCACCGCCTTTTGGGCGTTCACTTGCACAAGAGTCGCCACAGAGGGAATCGCAAAATATGAGCCATCCGAGTGTTGCGCTTCACAACCTCCAGATTTCAGCCTTCCGACGCCCGGATTCCTCTATACACTTGCGAGCTCCGCACGGATCCTTTCCAGGTCACCGCGTAAACGTTCACTGAAACTGACGGAGTATTCGGACGGCGACGGGTCGAGCGCTCTAAGGTCGTCCGGCAGGCGCGTCAACTCCCGCTGGAGCCGGCGCCGCGACTCCTCAAGCTCGATCGGCCGAGTTGGTCTGCCGTGCAGCATGACGGGACGAAGGAGCGGCTCGCCTGGCAGCGCTTCATCGAACCTCCCGATGACATCTCCGGTCATTCGTCCGTTCTCGATTTGCCGGAAAACCTGTTTGCGTCCGGGATGCAGCACCTTCTTGCTCGAAAGCTTCAGCCGTCCTTTGCCGGCGTACTCCACCAATTTGTACGCCATGTCGAGGTGCGAGGCTCCATCCATCACCGCCAGCTTGGTTCCCACGCCAAACACGTCGATTGGCGCGCCGGAATTCACAAGCTTCTGGATTTCATACTCATCGAGACTGCTGGATGCGAAGATCTCGACCTGCTTGAGGCCGGCCGTGTCCAGCATTCTGCGCGTCTCGGAAGCAAGGGCGCCAAGGTCGCCCGAATCCAGACGAACGGCTCGAACGCGGAACCCGTCGCCCAGCCGGCGAGCGAGATCGATCACCTTGCGGACGCCCTCGATCGTGTCATAGGTGTCCACCAGCAGAGTGGTCTCCGGATACAGCGCCGCGAACGCCTCGAATGACTCGGCCTCGCTGTCGTGCGCCTGCACATAGCTGTGCGCCATGGTGCCGAAGACCGGAATCCCGTAGACACGGCCCGCCAGGACATTGGAGGTACCGGCTCCACCGGCAAGGTAGGTAGCTCGCGCGACCTTGATGGCGGCCTCGGTCCCGTGCGCGCGGCGCGAGCCGAAGTCCACGACCCTGCGACCCGCGGCGGCCTCCACCACCCGAACCGCTTTTGTGACCGCGAGACTCTGCAGGTGGATTTGGTTCAAGACGAACGTTTCGATCAGTTGCGCTTCCAGAATGGGGGCAATCACCTGCACGATGGGCTCGTGCGGGAAGACCGGTGTACCCTCCGGCAGGGCCAAAATATCGCCCGTAAATCGAAGATCCCGTAGCCGTTTGAGAAACTCCTCTGGGAATCCTTGGCTCTGGCGCAAGTATTCCAGGTCCTCATCGTCGAAGCGGAAGTTCGCGAGAAACTCCAGCACGTCGGCGATCCCTGCCGCCACAATGTAATTCCGGTCTCGAGGCATCTTGCGGAACGTCAGCTCAAATACGGCGCCCTGATCCATGCGCTCCGCCGCGTATGCGCGCGCCATGGTGAGTTCGTAGAGATCAGTGAATAGAGCGGACGTGTTCTGATTCATAGAGCTCGTACGGCGTCCTCGACCCGTCGTGCAAGCGCAGCGTACGGTTCGCCCTGGTGAAAAATCGGCGGGCCGATTGTGACTTCGATGCGTCCCGGATGCGGCCACCTCGCCTTCGGCGGCAGCACGTAATGGAGTCCCCGCACGCGAATCGGCACTACCGGAAGACTCAGGCGCGAAGCAATCATCCCGACGCCCGGTAAGAACCGTCCGATTTCCCCCGTTACGGACCGCTCGCCCTCCGGAAAAATCAGGATCGACCAACCCTCCTCCGCCAGTTCACCCATGTAGCGGATGGACTCGCGCGCTCCGGACTCGGTCTGCGGAATCGGGAACCCGTTAAACAGAAGGGTGACCAGTCCATACAGCATGCTGACGCGCCATCGCTCCCGCAGCGAATGCCGGTCCGGATGGAAATGCGCGTCGAAGTACTCCTTCCACATGGCCGGCGCGACGGCGCGGCGCCAGCGCGGAGGAAGACTCGCGAGAATCGCCGGCGTATCGAAGTGGCTCTGGTGATTCGCCGCAAAGATCACCGGACCGCGAATGGTTTCCAGGTTTTCAAGACCGGAGACCTTGCGTCTGGCGATCATACGGGTGAGCGGAAGGAGAACGCTCTCCAGTGCGGCGCCTCGAATCAGCTTCGCGATCCAGCTCCGGTTGTAAGCGGGAAACGAAGTCTCCTCTGCCGCCACTAAGGGTTTTGCCAGATCGGCGACTTTGCTGATGGAAGCGAAGGCGCTCTCACCGATGCTGGTATTAAGCTTCGCTTCCAGGTCCATCATCAGTTCGACGCGATCCAGCGAGCTAAGACCGAGTTCTTCGATAGTAGTCTCGGGGCCGATGGCCCGGCCGGGGGCGTACTTTTGAATCAGGCCGGCAATATCGGTAGCCGGCTTTGGCAGCGGCTGCTGCACCCCGTGCGCGATTGCGCTTGCGATCTCGGCACGCCGGAGCTTGTGAGTGGTGGAGGTGCGAGGCAATTCCGGTCCCGCCCACACGGAGACCGCGCGAATCTTCTGATGGCTTTCGAGCTCGGTGTTCGCGTGCCGCAAGATCTCGTCCGCGTTCGCGCCGGGTTCGAGCACGAGCACGGCGTGCACCTGATCCTTACCGATGACAGCCGATTCGCGAACTCCGGGCAGCCGGTTGAGCACGCCCTCCACATCCTCGGGAAAGACCTTGAGACCCTCGGGCGTCACGATCATTTCCTTCTTTCGCCCGCGAATGATGAGATTACCCTGGGCATCCAGTTCCCCGAAATCGCCGGTGTGGAACCATCCGTCTCGAATGGCTTCGGCGGTCTCGTGCGGCGCTGCAAAATAGCCTGGACTCACGCTGTCGCCGCGAACCAAAACTTCGCCGTCTTCAGCGATCTTCACGCTCACGCCGGAAATCGGCCTCCCGGTGGTTCCACGCTGAACATGAAACGGATGGCTGAAGCTGATGACCGGCGCAGTCTCCGTGAGGCCGTAGCCCTGCACCACGACAAATCCGAGATTCGACCAAAAGCGCTCCAGATCGGCGGGAAGCGGCGCTCCACCGGAGACAAGGCAGCAAAAGTTCCAGCCGAACAGGCGGTGAACCGCGCGGAATCGCCACCAGCGCAGAGGCCAGGGCCGATCCAAATCTGAAGTGTCCGCAGCCTCTGGGAAGCGGTGCAGGATCAAGTTACGCAGAACTTCCAGGACCCTGGGAACCGCGACCAGGATCGCGACGCGCCGGGATCGAATCTGCCGCACAATCTCGTGCGGGCCGGTGCTGGAAATGAACAACACTGAGGCGGGAATGAGCGGCGGCACGAAGGTCGCGAGCGATTGGCCGAACAGGTGGCTCATGGGCAGGAGGTTGAGAATCCGCAGTGGGGCAAATGGGCGAACGTACTTGCGATAGGGGGCGATCTGATCCTCAATTGGCCGAAGCTGCGCCGCCAGGTTGCGGTGCGTGATCACAACGCCTTTAGGCTCGCCCGTGGTGCCCGAGGTAAATACAATCTCGGCAACGTCATCGGCGGAAGGACTCGCTTGCGCCGGCGGCGCTTGCCCTGTGCTCCGTTCGATCTCCGCCAGCCGCCAGGCCGGAATGCGGGCGCTCGGAGTCACAAGCGGGACCCGCTCTCCCAGGAAAATCAAGCGCGGCCGAACCTTCTGCTCGATCTTGCGAAACAGGTCGACGGAGGACTGCGGCTCCACCGGAACAATGACGACGCCTTCCAGTAAACACGCCCACAGCGCGACAATCCAGCCGGGGCGGCTCTCTGACCAGATCATGGCTACATCGCCTGGGTGCAATCCCTCCGCCCGCAGGCGTGCCGTAAGCGTCCTGACCAGAGCGGCAATGTCCGCGTACCGGAACGTCCGGCCTCGAAAGCCATCGTCATAGACGATGAACTCGTCAGGATATTGGGCGATTCGACCAAAGAACTGGGGCAATTCGCTCAGGTTCGGGGCTGACTCAATCGAGAGTTCTCGCGTAGCCTCGGGTTGTATGGCAGACGGCGGCATCATTATTCAACGTTGCTCGCGCAAGTTATGAGCCAATTCTTATTCCCCTTCGCCCGCGAAACGTGGAAACCCGCTTGCACCAGTTAAGCCGAGGGCAAGTCCATGAAACTGACTTTAAGCGTCATCAAGGCAGACATCGGGTCCATCGCGGGCCACGTCGCGCCGTCCAAGCACCTGCAAGAAACGGTGCGGGCGTTCATCGGGGAGCGGGCTTCAGGGCTGCTTCTCGACCATTACATCAGCCACACCGGCGACGATATCGCGATTCTCATGACCCACACGCGCGGTGAAGGCGATGCGCGGATTCATAAGCTTGCCTGGGATGCGTTCCTGGCGGGAACGAACGAGGCGCGAAAAGAAGGATTGTATGGAGCCGGTCAGGATCTGCTCAAAGACTCGTTCTCCGGAAACGTCAGAGGTATGGGTCCAGCCGTCGCGGAGATGGAAATTGAGGAGCGCCCGAACGAACCATTTCTCTTCTTTGCTGCGGATAAGACAGATCCAGGCGCGTACAATCTGCCCCTGTATCTGGCTTTCGCGGATCCCATGAACACGCCGGGCTTGATCCTGTCTCCCAAGATGTCGAGCGGATTCCGCTTCGTGATCATGGACGTGAGCGACACTACCGGCGATCGCATCATCGAATTGAATGCTCCAGAAGAACTCTACGACATCGCCGCGCTGTTGCGCGATCCGGAGCGTTATGTGGTCGAATCGGTGTGGTCCCGAGCAAGCGGGGAACAGGCCGTGGCGGTCGCAACCTCACGGCTCCACAACATCGCCGGAAAGTATACGGGCAAGGACGATCCGGTGATGCTGGTGCGCGTGCAGATGGACTTTCCCGCGACCGGCGAAGTGCTCGCGCCCTACGCCATCGGACATTTCGTCGCCGGCGGAATGCGTGGGTCGCATCAGATGCCGTTGATGCCGGTGACGCTGAATACCGGGATCAGCTACTTCGACGGCCCTCCCATCGTCAGTTGCGCGGGTTTCTGTGTCCATGGGGGCAAGTTAACTGAGCCAATAGACGCATTCCTCCAACCCTTCTGGAACACGGTTCGCGACCGTGTCGCGAACAAGGCCATCGAGATGCGGCGACAGGGGTTCGTCGGCACTGCCATGCTGCCCATGTCCGAACTGGAGTACACGGGAATTGCCGAGAAGCTAAAGGGCTTGGAGAAGCGATTCCGTATCCGGGCGGCGGCACCGGCGACTGTCAGCGTGTAGACCAGCCGCCGGGTGACGGATAGACCTAGTACTGGTGGCTAACGTGCATCGGATGCGGTGACCCCGACCGATACTCACTAAGGAGAAACCGTAATGTCACAAGTTGCGATTACCAAGGCGAAAGATGCCGAGAAGCAGACTTTGCCGGTTTTTGAAGAAATAGCGAAGCGTGTGGCCGCCATCCAGCGCCGTGCGTTTGATCTGTTCGAGAAGCGCGGCCACGAGCTCGGACACGACGTGGAAGATTGGCTGAAAGCGGAACATGAGCTGTTGGGCTGGCCCTCAGCGGAGCTCACGGAAAAGGACGGTCTCTATCAGATGGAGATCGCGCTCCCCGGTTTCGCCGCGAAGGATGTCGAAGTGACCGCGACAGCCAACGAAGTCATCGTGCACGCAGCAACTAAGGAAGAGAAGAAAACCGAAAAAGAAAACGTGCTGTGGACCGAGTTTGGTTCGAACGACGTCTATCGCCGCTTCGGAGTGCCAAGCCCAGTCAACGTGGAGAAGATCGCTGCGAATTTCGAGGACGGACTGCTGCGAATCACGGCTCCCAAGGCTCAGGAGCCCCAGCAAATCCAAGCCAAGGCGGCCTAGTCGCCTAAGCGCTCGCGCCACGGTGCGCCAGCGTCCTATTTCATCTTGGACGGCAATTTTATGGTTTTGCCGTCCAGGATGAAGACACCCCGTCCGGCGTGGTGAAGCGTGCGCGGATGTTTGCGCGAAGAGTCGATCCAGGCCTTCACCACTTCGAGGATGAAGAAGTTATACTTCGAGACCAACCGGGTATCGGCAACGCGGCATTCGAGGTTGGCGTAGCACTCGCGGATGATTGGCGCGCTGACCTGGGACGCGGCGGCGGCCGTGAGGCCGAACAGCTTGAATTTATCTACTTCCCGGCCGGAAGTGTTCCCACAGCCCACCACTTGAACCGCCAGTTCCATCGTCGGGATGTTGATCACGCACTCCTTGGTGGCTTTGAGAATGTTGAAGGTGAAGTCCCGGTTGCTGACGACACAGCCGATCAGCGGTGGTTCGAATTCCATCATTGTGTGCCATGACATGGTCATCACGTTGGCTCGCCCCTTGCGAGCCGTAGTGAGCAGCACGACCGGACCCGGCTCAAGCAGGCGGTAGACCTCGCGGAGTGGAAGAGGTTTGCGCGGCATGGAAGTGCGTCACGCTGCCGGGTGTCCCACCGGAATAACGACGATCACTTCTTCGCTACCGGTGAACTTCACGGCTTGCTTCGCCAGCGCCGCGTCGATACCGCCGGTCACCACGGCGCCTAGCCCAAGGCCGACCGCTTCGAGCAGCAGATTCTCGCTTGCGAGCCCGGCTTCGTAGTCCGTCCAGGTGCGGTTCCTGGCTCCTTGGCCCATTCGATCATAAACGGCCGCGGTCACGAACACTGCCGGCGCGCTATGGACCTGAGCTTGCGCTGTAGCGCTGGCCAGGAGCCGCGTTCCCGGCTGTGCGGTGGTAAGCGTTTCCAGCGAATGCTTCGATGGCAAGTACCGATAGGCCCCGTTGGGAAGATTGTCCACGTTCTGCGCTACCACGGCGACTTCTAGCGGATACCGGTGCATCGCGGAAGGAGCCGTGCGCTTGCCGTCAGGAGAGGTGACGCCCTGCGCAGCCCACAGCAATTGGCCGACCTCCGCTACGGTCAATGCCTGGTTGGTGTAACTCCGGACGGACCGGCGCTTGGCCAGGGCTATCTCAACGCTCATCGCGCCCGTTTGCTTCCTCCCAGGCAACGAGATCGCGGCGTGCTCGGCCAATAAACCGGGAGCCGCGAACAGAGTGAAGAAAGTACGGCGCTTCATGGTTTCACAAGTCCGGCGGCTTCACAGCCGCAGGGCCGCCTCCGCGGTAGTCGAGAAATGCGCCACCTTCGGCTGAGCTAACCTCTCGAAATCGGCGTAGGAAAGGCGGACGAGTTCATGATGGGTGCCGGCGTTGAACGCGATTTCCTTTTGAAGCGTCAACATCTCATCCACGAAGACCGGCATGTTGTAAAGGTGACCGAACGGGGGCATCGCGCCTTCTTCGCATCCCGGAAACTTGTCGCGGAAATCCGTCTCGGACGCCAGGGCGATCTTTTTCCCGTGGGCGGCTGCCTTGAGGAGCGGAAGATCCACCTGACAGGAAGCGGGAAGGACAGCCATCATCAGATCTCCATCGATTCGGACGATCACGGTTTTCGCGAACTCGTCTCCGCGGACGTGCGCCAGCGACGCGATTTCCTGAGCCGTGTACGCCGTTGAGTGCGTTGTGGCGATGTACTTGACCTTGTGCCGGTCCAGAAATTCCTTCAATTGTCTTGTGGGCATATAAATCTCCTTCTCTGCGTCCTCTTAGTACTTTGCAATCCGAAGCCCCTCTCGGTCAACCCGCGCTAAGCCCTGTCAGAGGCTGCTTCAGACGAGGACAATCGCGGGCGTCCCAACACAGGTTGCGCCTTTTCACGCTGAATTCCCCGCTTTTGGGTGGCCACGCTGCCGCAGGATCCCGGTCTTATCCAATCCAGTGAATCTCGGCGGCGTGCCGGCCATGCGATTCCGGCCAGGCCTTGGGATAACCCAGGATGATTGGCACAACGGTTTCGCAGTGTTCGGGAAGGCCCAGTTCATGCTTGATGGAGGTCAGATTGAACCACGGTCGCGCGAGCCCGATGCAACACGTCCCCAACTCCTCGGCGCGAGCGGCCAGCATCAGATTCTCCGCTGCGAGGCAGCAATCCTCGAAGGCTTGTGGCTGCGGCGATTTCGCCAATACCAGCACCAGCGCCGGAGCGTTATGGAAGATGCTGTAATGTTCCTCTTCGATCAGCCGGCGCAGGGACGCATCGAGCGAAGTCTGGGAAAAGTTGGCGAGAAGCCAGCTCTTGATACGCCGGCCGTATTCACCAATCCGATCGCGATCCAGCAGCGCGGCAAACGCCCACGGCTGAAGGTTCATCGCGCTCGGCGCAAGAATCGCAGCGCTTACGACATGCTCGATGATGGCGCGGTCAATCGGAGCATCCGTGTACTCCCGAACCGCGCGCCGGTTCCGGATCGCGTCCATCAGTTCCATATACAGTGCAGCCTCGGAAGGGAACGTGCAATCGAAGCGCCATGTGCAGACCGGCGGTTTACTATCGAACGCTTCCAGTGCGGCCGCCGCAACCTACGCGATCAAGCCCGGCGGCTGGATTATCCCGCCGTGGGATCGGCTTGGAACATTCGGCTCCCTTTAGGGCTTTGCGGACGCCGGCTGCCAGAGCTCAATCTTATTCCCGTCCGAGTCATAGATCCAGGCAAAGCGACCGTAGGATTCATCCATTCGTTTGGCGTCAATCTTTACTCCCTCCTGTTTTAAGCGGTCGAGCAAAGCATCCAGATCGTCCACGATGTAGTTGACCATGAACGGTGCGGGGCTGGGATCGAAATAGTCAGTGGAGGTGGGAAAAACAGTCCAAACTGTAACGTGTTCCTTTTGCGGGTCGTTCTGTTCGCGCCACGGAAGCATCGCGCCTCCGCCTTTGTCAGCGAGTCCAAGATGCTTTGAATACCATTCGCGCATCTGATCACGATTAGCGGATTTGAAGAAGATACCGCCGATTCCAAGGATGCGCCCGCGCCGTTCCATGTTGACAGGCGGCTTCGACTTTTCAGGTTGCGGAGATTGCACGTTCTGTCCTCCTGTTGAGCAGACCGAGATGAGCAACAGCGAGCCGAGGGTAATTGTCCTCCAGGGTATTCGTCGCATTTGTGGATTATACAAGTTTCGATTCGAATGGAGAAAACGGATCGCTCAAGGGTTCGCCGCGATTTACCCTTTCCAGATCGCGCACCGCGCGAACACGAACGTCAAATAGCGCCGAAGAAAGCCGCCCATTTTCTCTGAAGATCACACCGCAGGATTGGCTTCGATTTCGATCTCGATCTCAAGACTCGGAACCAAAAACGGGGTATCCGGCCCTCGGAGCCGTTATGAACGCAGGATAGCCTGGCGCGAACCTGTCGCTCCTCGGCGATGTCGCTTTCTTTGCATGACGGAGAGATATGAAAGACCCGCTGACGCACAGTAATGTGCTACGATCCCAGGCAGCGTTTGGCTCCGATCAACGACTAAGGAGTGTGTTATGACATTTGGCGACGCTTTAACCGGATTCACGGATCACAAGAAGCAAACTGTCTCCCCGCGGAGCGCCTCCGCCACCTCCGCGGCCGGAACCTTCTCGGCTTTCATCTACACCTGCACTATGCTCAACGTCGATTGGGACGGCGCGCCGAATGCCTACGGATTGGACCGCCCTGGATTCCCCGACCAGACTGGCTTGGATCCCTGGGAGTCCCCAGCGCACGGAGGCCGTCTGAAGTGGGCCAGGCTCGGTGGGTCGATGAGTAAGGAATGGGTCGGACTTCTTGCTGTCACCAAGGACAAGGCCATCGACATTTTGCGGCAAAGTGGTTTGATTCCCCCGGCTCCCAAAAATGGACCCGACGTTCTTTCCCAGACATCGAAGGACCTCCTCGCCAAATTCTGGGACAATCGCGGGGACGCCGACAGCAAAGAGACCGTCCCCACTGAGGGCAGCCTCGAAAATGTGCGCGGCGACGGAAAATTCCCGATCGTGCAGATTGCCGAGATGCAGACCACCAAGCGCAAGGGCTACTACGTTTCGACGACGTCCGCACCAGCTGACCGCAGCAAGAAGGAATGGGATCCAGCGCGCTATCTGGACGCCAGTACCGTTCCTTTCATGGTCGTGCCGGCCTTGACTGGGGTGAAGATGGGAGACTTCGGGATGGTTATCCGCAACGCGACGGGCGCCGCCGCGGCTTTCGTGTGTGGCGACAGTTCCGGATCGACGAATGGAAGCACAGTGTTAGGGGAGTGCTCCGGCGCCGTGTTCATTGCCATGGGCAAGCAGAACGAAGGGAAATTCAGTTTCATTGTGTTTCCGAGTTCCGGCACCGGCTCCATAACCGGCGCTCGAGCTGCTGAGACCGCCGTAAGGTCCCGGATGGGGATTCTGACCGGCAGCGACGCGGACGATCTGGGCCGGCAGTTGTCTGGGGACATTACTAGTAACTTTGTCGTGTATAACAACATTCGGAAGGGAATGTCTCAATTGGGTGCGCCCAGATTTGTGCCGCAGGTTGACGCAATCTCCGGCGCCGGAAGGCGCTAAGTCTTGATGCCGCCGGCAGCGGCGGCTGAGCGTTATAACGCGTCTTGACTCTTCGCGTACAGATTCATCGCCCCAACTCCGCCCTTCACTTCGTGCCGCGGATTGATCCAGCGCCTTCTATCGACGGTTCGCCTTGGTCGCCGTCGCAGCCCGCTCCAGACCGGTGACGCGCGCTTCGCTGTCCTCGATCTCGATTCCTTTGACCGCGCATTAAAAAAACTCCGCTTCTGCAGCCCGCAATCGCACCGCGGCGGGAGCATTGACTATCGGTCATCAATCGCAAGATGGTGATCCTGGAGGCACCCGTTCCTTGCTGCCGCCGGGCCACCGTCTGCTGCACGGCTTGTCGGCGAGCTTTGAGGCAGCCTCTGCGGAAGGCTGGAATGTCAAGCCATCGCAGCAGCGTGCTGGCGCTGACGCCGACGGATTTGGCGGCCTCATCACGCTCCTGGAACTGACACAATTGAGCAATTTCGGTCTGCACTGCGGCGCCGTGACCGAGACCAATCGGCGACGATTTTTCGCCGTCCGGTTAGTGAGGGCGTCACTCGCCCCAAATGCACGCCCGCTCTAGAACTTTGGCGACCAAATCCGGCCGGCCCGGGGGAAGCTTCCAGGGCCTGAATCCGCCTGTCGAAACCGAGCCTCCTGGTGCGTTTGAGCATACCCAAGAACCTCAGCGTCACCCCAACAGTTCGCCCGCTCGCAGGTGGAGAACTTGTCTGGGAGGACCCTCCAGTGTGCGGCCCACCAGGAGCGCCTGACGGGCGCCGTCGATGCTGGCCGATAGGTGCTGCTCCCGTACAAGAAGATCCAAGAGAGGAGAAACCATGGCGACAGTATTAGAGGGATCGAAGGTCGGGAAAGGCCCGAAGGCTACCTGCGCCGGAACCTGCCTCGGTTCCGAACTGAGGGACGCCGGCAGTCGGGTCGAAAAGGGCGTCCATAAAGTGAAGGAAGCCGCTTCGGAAACGCTCGCAGACGGCAAGATCGCCGCAGAGCGGCTCCTGAAGCATGGCCGATACGCTGTTGAGGATGGCGTTGAGGAAGTGGTTCATCAGATCAAGCGCAACCCGGTCCGATCCTTGGCGATCGCCTTCGCCGCGGGCGCGCCGCGCTCGGTTTTCTGGCGCCTCGCTTCGGCAGGAAGACACACGTCTAGCCGGCGAACTTCTGCGTCATCTGACGCAGAGCAGGCGTCCGCGCTCGGAGCCACTGGCTCAGTTTGAGCCAGGGCCAGGTGTTGACCACTGACCGGGACTGAACCCAGCCTCGCCGCGCCTGAAAGATCCCGTAGCGGATCTGGTCGAGCTGCGCGGTGCTGTGCGCGTCTGACCCGATCGCGAGAAGAGCGCCTGCTTCTTGCGCAGCCCGCGCCATAGAGTCATTCAGGTCGAGCCGGTACATTGAGCCGTTGATCTCCAAAGCGGTGTTTGCCTTGAGTGCCGCTTGGAGAACACGGTCGAAATCCATTTCCAACGGCTCGCGCGACCCAATCAGCCGGCTGGTGGGATGCGCCAGAATATCGAGGTGAGGGTTGGCCAAAGCGTCGACCAGGCGGCCGGTGATCTCATCTTTGGTGTGTCGAAACGAGGAGTGAATCGCCGCGACCACAATGTCGAGCCGGGCAAGAATCTCATCCGGATAATCGAGCGCGCCGTCGGCCAGGATATCGACCTCCGCTCCGATCAAAATGTGCGGAGGCTGGTTCCGGCGCCGCTTTCGAAGCCGCTCGACTTCGGCGATCTTCTTTTCCAGGCGATCCAAATCCAGACCATGAGCTACGCGCGCGGACGGCGAATGGTCGGTAAGGGCAATGTACTCGTAGCCGAGATCACCCGCATGGGCAACCATTTCCTCGATTGTGGCTTTGCCGTCGGAGTAAGTCGTGTGCGCATGCAGGTCGCCTCTCAAATCCTGCAGATTGATGAGGTGCGGCAGCTTCCCTGCAAGCGCAGCTTCAATTTCTCCGCGGTCTTCGCGAATCTCTGGCGGCATCACCGCCATATCCATCACCGCATAGACCTCGGCTTCCGTCTCGCCGCTGATGCGTTTTCGCCCGCGGAAGACGCCATATTCGTTGAACTTCAATCCTCGCTCGCGGGCCAGCGTCCGCAGATGAATGTTGTGTTGCTTCGATCCGGTGAAGTACTGTAGCGCTGCCCCATACGACTCGCGGGCGACGGCGCGGATATCCACCTGGATCCCACCCTCGATGATCAGCGTGGCCTTCGTGTCCCCGATGCCGAGGACTTGTTTTACCAGCGGCAGCTTTGCAGCCTGCCGGAGTGCGTCCGCGCTGTCATTCGAGACGATCAGAACATCCAGGTCGCCAATGGTCTCCTTACGTCGCCGAAGTGAGCCGGCGACGTCGGCACGTTCAATGAACGTGATCTTGCGGAGCTCGGAAAGAAGGTTTTCTGCGATCGGGAGCGCGACCCCAAGGAGCATCCGCTTCTGGCTGGCAAGCCAAAGGTCGATGCCACGCTTGATGTTCTCGATCTTCTTTTGGCCGAAGCCTTTCAGCTTCGCGGACGCCGCGTCGTCAAGAGCACGCTTCAGGTCGTCCAGGCCGTTGATGCGATGCTTTTTATGGAGCAAGGCGAGCGTTTTCGGGCCGAGTCCGGGAATACTCATCAGGTCAATTAAGCCCGGAGGGATGCCCTTACATTCGCGCTCGTATCGCTTGATTCTGCCGGTCCGGATGTACTCCTCGATCATCATCGAGAGGTCCTTGCCGATACCGGGAATTTCTTCAAGTTTTCCGGCTTCCGCGATCGAAGCTAGATCCTCCTCCAGATCGCGAATGGACACCGCAGCGCGCTCATAGGCCATGATCCGGAAGCGATCTTCGCCCCGAAACGCCAAGACGCGCGCCATTCGTTCGAAGAGTCGCGAGATTTCTTCATTGAGCATCGGGGCCTACACTCCGGAAGGAAATGTTTCCGCCGGTTCTCCAACGCCCCATTCGGCAGTCGGCTCCAGAGGTTCCACCGCACGAGTGTGATCAAAGTGGATCACGGCATCGAACTGATCCGAGATCCGGGCCTGGAAGTAATGGCTCGCCAGTTCGGATTCTGGAAGATAGATTACGCCGATGGCGCGTTCCAGCATCGGTTGGCGGAGTCCCTGCGCCACGTGCGACCCGTGTGGGAGCGTCAGCGCGAATGACGGCAAGCCGGTGTCATGGAATAGGGCCTCGTAGCTTCCCGGCCTTCCCGGGCGGACCTGCTTTCGCTCGGCCAGCCCACCCCAATTTGAGGCAGCGGTAACCGTGCCCGAATGCGTGGTGAACCCGATCAGGACACAATCTCCTGGGTAGCTTTCCCGGACCAACTGACCGACATTCCACTCGCCGGCACGCCCCATCTGGGTGGCCCGTGCGTCGCCCAAGTGCGAGTTATGCGCCCACACCACGAATTTGCCCGGCTGGCGTTGCCGCCGGAAATGCTCGGCCAACGATTTCAGGGTTTCCGCCATGTGCGTGTCGCGCAGATTCCAGGAAGAGACTCGTCCCCGGAACATTGTGCGGTAATATTGTTCGGCGTCTTTTACCAGCCGCGCGTTCTGCTCCGCATAGAAGAAATCGTCCGCGGCAATCCGGCCGTCCCTGCGGGCGTACTCCGCCGCGCTTTTTTGTAACTCGACCAACTGGGAAACGACTTCGGATTCGCAGGTATGACTCAAACCAAGTCCGGCGGAGTAGCCATATTCCTGAGGATCTTCTCCAAAGTGCTCGAAGCAGGCGTAGCGTTGACGGGCGCGGTTGGCTCCCTCGGGATCGACTTTGTCCAGGTAATTGAGGACCGCTTCAATCGAAGTGTGCAGGCTGTAGAGATCCAGCCCGTAGAAGCCCACTTTGGTTGCGTCCGAAGGAAGGGAGTCGTTGTAAGCCCGCAGCCAGCCTATAAAATCCAAAACGTCCGCGTTCCGCCACATCCACGCCGGGAAGCGCTGGAAACCCGACAGTGCTTCGGCCGCATCCGCATCCGCGCCCTGGCCGCGCACATACCGGTTCACCCGATAAGCGTCCGGCCAATCCGCCTCAACCGCAATTGCGGTGAAGCCCTTCTCCTGGATGAGCCGCTTCGTGATCTGCGCGCGCTCACGGTAGAACTCGTGCGTTCCATGGGATGCCTCGCCAAGCAAGACAAAATGGCGGTCTCCGATAAAGTCAAGAAGATCGTCGTAATCCGCGCTGGACCCCGTCAGAGGATGCGCCGAATCTCGCACCAAATCGGTGACGATGGAAAGAGTCGCGTCAGGCATAAGGGAAGCTCCAATCCGATGCATTCCTTAAATGCAACTGAGGAACCAATCAGATTCCCACAAGGGCCGTTTGCCCACTATTACGAGCTGACGCGAAATCCGAGAATCCAGCCGAAATTCCACATGAGCCATTTCGCGCAAAATTGGCGGGTTGCGCCATAGCGCCCGGTGGCCATCAGCTCGCCAGAGCAGCCTCGGCCACAACATCCTGACGGCTGACAGGGCAGCCCTGCCCACCGATTGGAACAACCTTACTCGCACGACGAAATCGAGCGGACCATGCAAAGGCGAGGCTTTGGCGCACTTCGCGCACGTCCCATGGCAAGGCGAGAGCGTGAAAAGCCCCGGCCTCCGCGAGTTCGGACCAGTCGACGTGATTGGAGAACTTGTGACAAACGATCAACAGCGCGTGGGAGTCGATCTCACGGATAGATCGCAGCGCCTGGCGCCACGAAAGTCCTAAACTGTCCGCGTCGAACAGGATCGCGGCCGGGCTGCGGACGGCGTTCAAATCCCGGAATTCATCGAGGCTGGCGCTGGTTTCGAGCGCCCAACTGAATTCTTGCACCAGACCATTGAGTGGCTGTGTCCCGGAGGACCCGAGGAGGATTACGGTTCCGTTTGTCATCGCGGAAGGCTGAAGCAAACCAAATGCCACATTACCCTAACGTGCCGAGCACGGACCTCGCAAAGCAATCTTCATTCTGGCCATGAAGCTGCACGCAATGGCGCAGGATGCGTTTCTGTTAAGCAAGGAGGAAGGTGCATGTTGCTTCCGGTTCAAGTGACGTTTCGAAACCTGCAGGACTCGGCCGGCCTGGAGGAGATCGTACAAAAGGAGGCGGCCAAGCTTGAGCGTTTCTACGACAGGATCAGCAGTTGCCGCGTAGTCGTGGAACGCCCGCAGCGCGCCGAATCCAGCAAAATCTTTCATGTCCGGATCGATTTGGGAGTGCCTAACGGCGAATTGGTAGTTAGGCACACGCCTACGCTCCATGGAACCCTGCAGGACACCAGGACAGGAGCTTCCCGGCAAGAGGCTGAGTCGGTTCTGGTACACAAGACTCCGCAGCGCGCGATTCACGAAGCCTTCCATGAAATGCGCCGGCGCTTACAGGACTATGCGCGCAAGCAGGAAGGCTCGGTCAAGAACATTCAGAAAATGGCCAAGGGATCCGTGACGGAAATTTTCAACGACCGGGGATACGGCTTCCTGGAGTCGGAGGATGGCCGTGGCATCTACTTCAACCAGGCAAGCGTGCTGGACGGCCACTTTCCGCGGCTTCGCATCGGCACTCGGGTGCAATTCGCCGAGGAAATGGGAGACCATGGCCCGCAGGCAAGCACCGTGAAGGTGATCCATCCACGGAAACAGGCTCAAACGGCGGCAGGGGTCGCGGTTTTGCCGCGCAAGGCAGCAACTGCCAGATCGAAGCGCTGAGGACGCGATGTTCGCCCTGACCATCGAAGCGTTCGCCGCCGGCGGCGCCATCCCGAGCGTCTTCACCTGCGAGGGCGACAACCTCTCGCCGGCGCTGACCTGGGCTGGGGAGCCGGAAGGAACGCAGAGCTTCGCCCTAATCATGGATGACGCGGATGCTCCTGCGGGAACTTGGACTCATTGGCTGCTGTGGGATATTCCAGCCGGCGTCCACTCGGTGCCTCAGCAATATCGAGCCGCCCACCCGGTTCGCTCAGGGACGAACGACTTCGGCAAGACCGGCTATGGCGGCCCATGTCCACCCAGAGGCCATGGCGCCCATCGATATTTCTTTCGGCTTTGCGCGCTGGATACACCCAGCTTGGCGGTCCCTGAAGGCGCGCACCGAAAGGAGCTGGAACGTGCACTCCAGCGGCACCGCCTCGGTGTCGCAGAATATATGGGTCGATTCGAACGGGCTTGATCCAGTTCCAATTGGCGCTTTTTGAGCACCAAGCGTGGGTTAAAAAGCGCAAGCCGTGTGGGTGTGTGCGGTAACCGATAGATCTCCCAAGGCGAAAACTGGGTTTCAAGTTGCACTGCTTTGAAACAGAGGGGAGCCTTCATGGTGCGAGCATTCATTCTTACAGCCGGCCTCGCGGCGAGCGGGGCATTTTTGTTTGTTTCAGACAAGTCTCCAGCCGCTTCGAATGCTGTGCCGGTGCAATCCATCATCACGGTTGAGGCCCGGCGCACGCATGGCACGGAAGTGCCGGCCCTCAGTCCGGGAGACGTAACGGCGTATGAGCACCGGGAGCGCCTCGCCGTCACGGAACTGGTCGCACTCCAAGGCGAAAATGCGGACCTGCAACTTTTCGTTCTCATTGACGATTCATCAGACTCGAGTCTCGGCTCAAGTTTCGGCGAGCTGCGGAGCTTCATCGATGCTCAACCGGCAAGGACGGCAATCGGCCTTGGGTACATGCGCAATGGAATGGTGGAGCTGCGGCAGGACCTCACGGCCGATCACAGCCGCGCTGCGCAAGCTCTGCGGGTCCCATTATCGTCCGCGGGAGCGAGCCCATATCTGGCATTGAGCGATCTGATCAAGCGATGGCCGGGTGGCGCGAAAAGCCGCCGCGCGGTGGTGATGGTCACCAGCGGCGTCGACCCTCTCGGCGGCCCGGGGCTGGTGGATCCGTACCTGGATTCTGCGATCGAAGACGCGCAGCGCAACGAGGTCATCGTCTATGGCATCTATATGCCTGCCGCCGGTCATTCGGGCCACAGCTTCTTTCGAATCAATTGGGGCCAAAGTCACCTTGCCCAGTTAGCGGAAGAGACCGGCGGAGAAGCCTACATGCTTGGATTCGAGCCGCCCATTTCATTCGCTCCCTACCTGGACGATATCGCCGCGCATCTGATGCATCAATACCGCGTGACCTTTCTCATGACGCCTGAGCGCAAGGGTGGCTTCCGGGACGTGCGCTTTGCCACCGAAGTCCCCAATGCCGAGTTGGTGGCGGCCAGCAAAGTATACGTTGCGGCCTCCAAGTAATCCCGAGGCCGAACGGCGATTTAGAGGTTCTCCTGAAGATCGACATCCCGCTCTCCGCGCTCTACATCCACCTTCAGCAATAACAGCAGTCCCGCGAGGAAGAACAGGATCAGCGAGAGGATCGCGACTCGGTAGCTTTTCGTGAATTGCAGCGCCAAGCCAAAAAAGAGCGGGCACAGCCAGCTTGTTCCCTTGTCGCTGATTTCATAAATACTGTAATACTGCGCTTCTTTGAGCTTGGGTATCAACTGCGCATACAGCGAGCGGCTGAGCGCCTGGCTCCCGCCCAGGACCAGGGCGACGATCGCTGCCATCACGAAGAACTGAACGGTCGTTTTCACGGCCAGGTAGATATAGACCAGCACAGCCGTCCAGATCACCAGGCTGAGTACCACCGCACGTTTCGCGCTGATGATCGCGGCGAGCCATTGGAACGAAAGCGCTCCGAAGAATGCCACAAACTGCACCATGAGGATCGCCAGTGTCAACACGCGGACGGGAATCTTCAACTCGTCGTTGCCGAACTGGGTCGCCAGCGCAATGACGGTCTGAATCGCGTCGTTGTACAACAGAAAGGCGATCATAAACGTCATCGTCTGCGGGAAGCGCCGCACCTCGCGCAGGGTCCGCACCAGATGTCTCACCACGGCTGCGACCGGACTCTCTCCCGCGGCCGGCGAGCGCGCCGGGCCCCGGTTACGCAATGCGGCAAGCGGAGGGATTGTGAACAGAGCCCACCACAGGCCAGCCGAACTCAGGCTGATGCGGATCGCTTTCTCATCGCTGATCCCGATCCGCGCGGCATTGAGGTATAGCAATAGATTTAGAGCCAGCAGGAGGCCACCGCCAACATAGCCGGTGGCCCAACCTTTGGAAGAAACCGCGTCGCGGTCTTGGCGCGGCGCAATCTCCGGCAAGAACGAGTTGTAAATCACTACGCCAGCGCCAAAGCACACATTGGCGATCGCAAATAAGACGCCCCCGAGCAAGTACCGGTCACCCTGAAGGAAGAACATCGCCATAGTGGCGGCAGCGCCCAGGTATGCCATTACACCCAAGGCTTCTCTCTTTCGCCGGCCGTAGTCCGCGATCGCGCCAATGACCGGGAGCAAGATCACTTGAAAGGTTTCCGACACGCTGACCATGTAACTCCAGTAGCTGCGGGCGTCCACCGCGATGCCAAGCGGATGAATCATGCCTCGCGAGTCCGCCGCGGACTTGGCCAGCGCGGTCAGGTATGGCCCTAGGAACAACGTGACAACGGTGGTTGAGAACGCGGACTGGGCGAAATCGTAAACATACCAACCGCGCCGTTCGGCGGCGTTATGATCCGGGTTCATCGAGAGCACTCATGCCGGCCGCAGAAGCTTACCCTGCGTTTGGATTATGTCTCATGGTAGCGGGCCGTGAATCTGCCGGTAGAGACCGTGGCGGTTAGAATGCGGAAGGGCATTCCCAAATGGCTTCGCGTCTGTCCTGGAGCACGCACCTGACGATCTTGCTAGCGGTGCTTGCGCTTGCGGGAGCTTTAACCGCGCTTTTGCGGCGCAAAGCCGCAGCGGGCCGGATCGTCCGGCTTTCGCTTGGCGGGATTCTGGCCGCCAACGAACTCGTATGGTATGGGTACCGCCTTCACGCGGAGGGCTTTCGGTTTCCCGACGCGCTTCCGTTGGAGCTGTGTGACCTGACCTTATGGCTCACGGTGGTGGCGGCTCTGACGCTCAAGCCGGGCGTCTTTGAAGTTGCGTATTTCTGCGGGATCGGCGGCAGCAGCATGGCGCTGATTACTCCGGACCTATGGGCTCCCGTACCCTCGTATCCGACGATATATTTCTTCGTCTCCCACGGTCTTGTGGTGACCACACTGTTGACGCTGGCCGGCGCACGCCTGGTGCGTCTACGGCCCGGCGCCGTATGGCGCGCATTTGCCGTCTTGAACGTCTTCGCTGCGCTGGTCGGCATCTTCGACGCGGTTTTCAAAACCAATTACATGTATCTTTGCCGGAAGCCCATCAGTTCTTCTTTGCTCGATTATTTTGGAACCTGGCCCGTTTACATCTTGACCGCGGAAGTTTTCGCCCTGGTCCTGTTTTGGCTGCTCTGGCTGCCGCTCCGGCGGGCCGGATCGAGTCACCAAGGATTGTGACTGGGCAGCGCCAACCGGCGCTTTTCCTTGAAAAATGCGCGAAATGACTCATGGGCGTTCGCCGAGCACATTTCCTCACATAAGCTGCTCTGGAAGCCGAAGTGCACAACCCAGGTTATGCCAGACTTCACCATGAATTTCGGACAGATCGGCATGCGGGATCTCCCACGTGTCGGCGGCAAGAATGCCTCGCTAGGAGAGCTCTTCAAAGCCCTCAAGCCCCAAGGCGTGGGAGTGTTGGATGGATTTGCCATCACAGCGGACGCCTATTGGCGGCTTTTGGACCAAGCTGGCTTGCGAAGCAAACTGGAATCGCTGTTTGAGAAGTTCGATGCGGAGAACGTAGAGCAACTCGCCGAGCGTGGGCACGCCGCGAGAGCCGCAATCCTCGGCACGCCCCTGCCGGCGGACTTGAACCAGGCAATTCTTGACGCCTACCGGCAATTGACGAATCGGCTGGGGCGCGAGACTGAGCTTGCGGTCCGATCATCCGCTACGGCCGAGGACCTCCCGGAAGCCTCCTTTGCCGGCGCCGCTGAGACCTTTCTAAACGTGCGCGGACCAGAGAATCTTCTACGCGCCGTGCATCAGTGCTTCGCGTCGCTCTTCACAGACCGTGCGATCAGCTACCGTGCAAGACTCGGGTACGCACAGCTCAAGGTGGCGTTGTCCGTGGGTGTGATGCCGATGGTGCGTTCGGATCGAGCCAGTTCCGGCGTGATTTTCACGCTGGACACGGAGTCCGGCTTCCGCGATGTGGTCACCGTGACGGCTTCCTACGGGCTCGGCGAATTCGTCGTGCAGGGGGTGGTGACTCCCGATGAATGGCTGGTCTTCAAGCCTACGTTGAAGCGAGGCCTCGATGCGGTCGTCAGCCGCCGGCTGGGCTCGAAGGAGGTCCGGCTGGTTTACGCGCAGGGCACCCGGACCACGAGAAGCGAACCGACTCCAGCAGAAGAACGTCAACGCTTCGCGTTGCGGGATGACGAGGTTCTGACACTGGCCCGTTGGGCCTGTTTGATTGAGGAACATTACTCGCAAGTCGCCGGACGTCCCATGCCGATGGACATCGAATGGGCCAAAGACGGAATCATCGGCGAGCTGTACATTTTGCAGGCGCGGCCCGAGACCGTTCACTCCGCCAAACCGAGAACGGCCACCGCGGAAGTGTTCCGGCTCAAGGGCGATCCAGGCACGCCTCTGGTAATCGGGCAAGCGGTCGGCGAGAAGATCGGCGCGGGACATGCTCGCGTCGTGCTCGACGTGGCGGATCTGTCCACGATCCAGGATGGCGAGGTTCTGGTCGCGCGAAATACGGATCCCGATTGGGAGCCGGCGATGCGGCGAGTCGCGGCCATCGTCACGGAGCAGGGAGGGCGCACGGCCCATGCGGCGATCGTTTCCCGAGAGTTCGGCATCCCCTGTATTGTCGGAACCGGCAATGCCACGGGAGTGCTCACCACAGGCCAGGAGGTGACGGTTTGCTGCGCGGAGGGTTCAGAAGGCCATGTCTACTCCGGCCGCGTCCCGTTTGCCATCGAGCGAATCGATGCCGCGTCGGTCCCGCAAACTCATACCAAGATCATGCTAACGCTGGGCGATCCCGGCCAGGCTTTTAAGTTGGCTGCCATTCCGAATGCCGGCGTCGGCCTGGCCCGTACCGAGTTCATTATCAACAATCACATCGGCATCCACCCGATGGCCCTGTGCCGCTTTCCCAAGCTCCAGGATCAGAAGGCGATCGCTGAGATTCAAAAGCGAATTGGCAGCGAAGACCCCAAGGAGTTCTTTATCCGCCGCTTCAGTGGAGGCGTAGCGCAGATCGCCGCGGCGTTCTATCCCAAGCCGGTGATCGTGAGGACCAGCGACTTCAAAACCAACGAATATGCAAGGCTGCTTGGGGGGAGGGAATTCGAACCAACCGAAGAGAACCCGATGCTCGGCTATCGCGGAGCCTCACGCTACTATCATCCAGGCTACGCGGAAGGGTTCGCGCTGGAATGCGCGGCGCTGGCCCGCGTGCGCAAGTCAATGGGTCTTACGAACGTGATCGTGATGATTCCGTTCTGCCGCACGGTGGAGGAAGGCAAGAAGGTCATCGACGCCATGCGGGCCCACGGCCTGGCGCAAGGCGAAAATGCCCTGCAAGTGTATGCGATGTGCGAAATACCGTCCAACGTCATTTTGGCTCGCGAGTTCCTGCAGGTGTTCGACGGTTATTCGATCGGTTCTAACGATCTCACCCAACTCACGCTGGGTCTGGATCGCGATTCGGCGACGGTCGCGCCGCTGTTCGACGAAAACAACGCGGCCGTGCGGCGTTTGATTGGAGATGCGATCACGGCCGCGCATCGCGCCAGAAAACCCATCGGCATCTGCGGCCAGGCGCCGTCGGACTTCCCGGAATTTGCCGAATGGCTGACCGAGCAGGGAATCGATTCGATTTCGCTGAATCCTGACACGGCGATCAAAACCGCCTTGTCGATCGCGCGGGCGGAAGCGCGACTGGTGAGCGCGCGCTGAACGCTTCGGGCGTCCAGCTATGCGTGAATCCGGTTGGTAACGCCGCCGACGCCTTTCACTTTGAGGGCATCGGCCTCGGCAGCTTCCTTCTGAAGACTTGCGTCCACGTTCCCTTCGAGCGTCACCAATCCGGCATCGACCTGCACGGTGATTCGCTCGTCGGGAACATCGCTATCCAGCTTCAGTGCTTGTCGAATATCCGAGGCAATGGCTGCGTCTGGACGCGCATCACTCTGAGACTTGCTTTTCGTTGTCATTTCCGTATTCCCCTCAGACTCTTGATTGCACGCGTAGTTCCGTTTATTCCTCTGTCAAAAGGCGGCCGCCAGGGGATCAATTGAAATGGAGTGCCACTTGCTCCCTCAGTAAGCAGCACAGCAAGTACGCAAAGGAGACGCAATGACATTCGGAAGCCGGTTTAAGGAAGTTTATATCCGCCTGGTGGAAAATGAGCCGATGTTCGTCTGCACGGTCCGATACGGCGGACTCCCAGGGAAATCTACCGAGTTTCCCTTGAAAACGAGCCCAGAGGTTGCTCCTGATCGGGAGGAAGAAGCGTTGCCGATCCTCCGGACCAGGAACCGGGTTCGCCCCAGTTCGCGAGAGAGAGCTGGCGAACAATAAAAGGGGCGGAATGCCCGTGTGGAGGCTTGACGGGCGCATGATTTCCAGGACGCTGATAGGCGTGTCTTGCGCAGCGTTATGGAACGTCGCCGCCGCTGCGGCGCCGCCAGCGGAGACGCTAAGGGCGTTCGACCGGTACGCCGCTGCCGTAGAGGATCGTATCCGCTCGGACTCGGGGACGGCGAACTTTCTTCGCGCTTTGCCGGATGAGTCCGCGCGCGCAAGAGTGCGCAAGGGAGAAGTTCTGGTGGAGAGCGCGCAGGCTCTGGGGCTGAAACCGGACATTGCCATTCCGAAAGGTCAAGTCCAGCACTGGATAGGCGCAGCCTTTCTAGAGAATGTGACCATCGATGACGTCCTGCCGCGCTTGCGCAACTACAACAACCGCAGCAAGTACATGGCGCCGGACATCATCGCGTCCAGGCTGGAGGACCGTCAAGGGGATGTCTTTCACGTATACATGCGCTTGGCCGAAAAGTCGATTCTCTCCGGCGTCTTCGACTTGCATCTTCGAGTGGTCTACCGCGCCGAGGGGCCCGGCCGCCTCGCGATCGCATCGAGAAGCACAAGCGTGGTTGTTGTAGCGGATTCCTCCGCTCCGGCCTCTTCAGCTCCAGTAGGCTCGGCCGTTAAAGACCAAGGACTGCTGTGGGTTCTGAATCATTATTGGCGCATCCTTCAAATGGACGGCGGTCTCTACGTCGAGTGCGAGGCTCTGGTCTTGTCGCGCCGAACGCCGGTCCTGCTGGACTGGATCGCTCCTCCTCTGATTGCCAGAGCAGCGCGCGGGAGCCTGATCAAGACGATCCACGCCACCATTCGCATCATGAATTCTCCCGATGCTGCTTTGGGCGTTCAATGACGATGACGCTATTCCTTTGCGGCGATGTGATGACCGGCCGCGGCATCGATCAGATTCTTCCTCATCCCTCAAATCCCAAGCTTCACGAGCCGTATGTGGAATCTGCCCTCGAATACCTGGCGATGGCGGAGACGGCCAATGGTCCGATTCCTAAGCCCGTAGACTTTTCGTACATCTGGGGCGAGGCGGCTGAGGAGCTTGATCGAGCGGCGCCGGCCGCGCGAATCATCAACCTTGAGACCAGCATTACCACCAGTGAAGCCTATGAGCCGAAGGGCATCAACTACCGGATGAACCCCGCAAACGCAACATGCTTGGCCGCGGCCAAGATCGACTGCTGCGTCCTGGCGAACAACCACGTCCTGGACTGGGGCCGCCCCGGACTGGCAGAGACCATCTCCACACTGCGGAAAACGGGCATCCAGCCGGCGGGAGCGGGGAAGCATCTTGCAGAAGCATGGGAGCCAGGCGTGATTAAGGTTTCCGGATGCGCAAGGGTTCTTGTCTTCGGCGCCGGCACGACGGACAGTGGCATCGAACGCGATTGGGCAGCCACGGATTCAAGAGCTGGAGTCGCGCTGCTGCCGGATCTCTCCAGCAGCACAGTGACTTATGTCGCCGAGGAAATGAGAAAAGTGAAGCGGCCTGGGGACATCGCTGTGTTATCCATCCACTGGGGCGGGAACTGGGGTTACGACATTCCGCGGCGGCAACAAGCCTTCGCCCACCAGGTGGTGGATCTCGCAGGGGCCGACGTGGTCCATGGTCATTCCTCCCACCACCCCAAAGGAATCGAGGTCTACCACGGCAAGCCGATTCTTTACGGCTGTGGAGACTTCATCAATGACTACGAAGGCATAACGGGATACGAAGACTTTCGGAGCCACCTGGTGTTAGCGTACTTCGTCACGATGGATACAGCCACAGGAAAGCTCGCGGGCCTGGAGATCAGGCCATTTGAGACGAAACGTTTTCAACTGCGCCGCACTGCGCGCGAGGACACTCAATGGCTGCAAAACGTGTTGAGCCGGGAGGGAAGATTGTTCGGTACCGGCGTGAGGCTGGGAACAGGCGGCCGGCTCATGCTGGAATGGCCGACGTGAGGATCTCCTCCTGTCGATGATCGAGCTCAACCCGAACGAGCGCCGATACAAGCCGGACGAAGTCCCGGCGGGTTCGGACGAGAGCGGCAAGTTTCTTGGAGTCCGCCGGAAAACCGAGCTTCTTCGCGCTCGCTAGCGCCTTCTCATCGGCAAAAGGAAACAGCTCCGGCCAGGCAAGTTGTGCTTCGCGGAAGAAAATGTTTATGGCGATGTCACCAACTCCTTTGAATTGATCTAGCAGATGGCGCTCGCGCGCCGGATCGCGCTCGGCTGCGATACGGAGGTTTCGCAGATCACCCTGATACAGATCCAGCAGCATCTGAGCCGCTTCGCCCAGCATTGTCGAGGTTCGCTCGTCGTAGCGGACGTAACCGCCTTCGTCCAACGCCTGAACTCGCTGCTCCCAGGTGGTCGCCGCCATGCGTTCCGGAGTCGTCCATCCGCGATCGAAAAGAATCCGAGCGGACTTGGATGCAATGTGATGGCTGATGCGTGTGCTGTACAGCAAGGCGCTGATCAGGAGACAGAACAACCCAGAGGGCTCGTTCGTCCCGGCATCGATTCCCAGATCTTCGGCGAAGGTCCTGCCGTACAGCTTCAACAGGGTCCTCACCGTCGATTTAGGCCCGGACATTTTCATCCTTTCACGCAAATGAGAGGCTCCAAACGAGCCACTCTCCGTGACAATCCAGCCTTCTCTGAGGCCTCGACGACAGCGTTCACGTCCTTATAGGCTCCCGGCGCCTCCTCCGCCACGCCGCGTGAGGAAGGTGAGCGAATCAGGATGCCACGCGCGGCTAACTCATCAATCAACTGGCGGCCTCGCCACTGCTTCGTAGCTTGGTGGCGGCTCATCTGGCGCCCCGCGCCGTGGCAGGAGGAGCTAAAGGCTCGCCGCTCGCTTTCCGGAGTACCCACCAGAATGTAAGAAGCGGTTCCCATCGTGCCTCCGATGAGGACCGGCTGTCCCGTGGCGCGAAGAGCTTCGGGGACAGAAGGATGGTTCGGGCCGAATGCGCGGGTCGCGCCCTTGCGATGGATGAACACTTGCTTGCTGTGTCCATCCACCTTGTGCTCCTCCACCTTGCAGGTGTTATGCGATACATCGTAGAGAACCGTTAATTCCGCGCGGGGAACCACTTCAGCGAAGGCGCGGCGGACCAGGTGAGTGATGATCTGGCGATTCGCCAGCGCGCAATTGATGGCCGCCCGCATTGCTCCCAGATACTTTTCCCCGATCGGCGATCGAATCGGCGCGCATGCCAACTCGCGGTCCGGCAGTTCGATTCCATATCCCGCCGCTTGCGCCGCCATATCGCGGAGGAACTCGGTGCCGATCTGGTGACCCAAACCACGAGATCCGCAATGGATGCTCACTACGATATCTCCGTGACGGATTCCGAACGTCGTGGCGGAGGGTTCGTCGAAGACCTCGACCACCCGCTGCAATTCCAGATAGTGATTTCCGGAGCCCAGCGTGCCCATCTCGCGGCGCTGCCGGTTCTTGGCGAAATCGGTGACAGCTTCGGGTAGCGCGCCGGCCATCCGCCCTCGCTCCTCGGTGCGCTCCAGATCGCTGGTTGTTCCGTAACCGTTGCGTAGAGCCCACTCTGCGCCGTCGGCCAGCATTTCTTCGAGCTGATGGTCGGTCAGGTTCAGCAGCCCTCTGCTGCCCACCCCGGCTGGAATATGACGGTACAGCGCGTCCGCCAGCGATTGCTTGACCGGCGGCAAATCCTCGGCACGCAGGCCCGTTAACAGCGTGCGCACGCCGCAAGAAATATCGAAGCCGACTCCGCCGGCCGAAACCACGCCGCCCTCATCCGGATCGAAGGCGGCCACGCCTCCGATCGGAAATCCGTAGCCCCAATGAGCGTCGGGCATCGTATAAGCTGCTTTCTGAATACCCGGCAGAGATGCGACGTTCACAATCTGTTCATAGACTTTTGTGTCCATGTCTCGGATCAGCTCTTCACTCGCGAAGAGGATCGCCGGGACACGCATTTTCCCGTGCGGCTCGATTTGCCACTCGGAATCGGAGACGCGCTTCAACAGCGTCATTTCCATAGCACCACCTCAAACGTCCACCACACATTGGGCTACCCAGCAGCCGTCTGGATTCTGGCCGACAAATAAGCTGGTATATGTTGCGCCTTTGACCTCGACGGCCGGCTCATGCCGCGCGACGTCGACCTCTTCGCCCCAGGCCGTTCCGTGCAGGCGAATTCCCTCCAGACGAACCAAAAAACGGCCAAAGATCATTCCACGAACCGCCATTTCATAGACCAGCGCATTGAGCCAGTCAACCAGGAGCACCTCGTTGTCCGCAGCCTCGCATTCGACAGCGATCGCGTGCCTGGCGACAACCAGCGAAGGGTCGGTTATGACGGCGACAAGGGCGACGGCCGCCTGCTCGAACGCTTCCTCTCTGGTGCTTCCAATTCCCCGGACGCCAATGTCGGCGCCGTGGGCAAAGTGCTCCCATTGGGGCCCGGAATCTGCGTGCGCCAAATCACACACCTCCAATGTGGAGACTCGCCGCTGATCTCCACCATTACCGCCGCATTTCGGCTTCCCGCTTTTGCTCCCGCGAAATCAGCTTCGCCAACTCGCCCAACTCTTCCGCCAGCAGTTCCACCAAGTCATCCACGGATACAATGCCGACCAGGATGCCTTCGCCGTTAACCACCGGAGCTCTGCGTGCTCCTTTAGCGCGCATCAACTGAATGGTCTGAAAAACCCCCTCATTTTCTCTGACCGTTATCAGGTCGCCGGCCATGATGTCACCGACGGTAAGGCTTGTGGCATCAAGTTCTTGTGCCAATACCTCAAGGACCATATCCCGGTCAGTGACGATGCCAACGGGTGCGCGCCGCCCGTCGATTTCGTCCGTGACCACGATGTCGCCGACGTGGTATTGGCGCATCAGCTTAGCGGCCTCTAAAACGGATGCCTTGCGCGGCGCCACAACCACTTGACGGATGCACAGTTCTCCAACGGGCATAAGATCTCTCCTGCCTGTTGAGACAGCACCGCTGTGGCCAAAGTCCGCCTCTACAGGGCATCCAGGTGCGCGGTACACCGATTGCACCATAGCTCGGCGGCGAATGATCACGGAAAATGCAACGCGCGTGCTTCGCGCGCGATATCTGCGTCGCGATTCTCTCGGGCAGGTGGTCGAGACTCCGCAACAAATGTTCGAGCGCGTCGCACGCGCCGTCTCCGAGGCCGAACTGCTCCACGGCACTGCTGCGGACGCGCGGTATTGGGAGGAGCGATTTCTCCACATGCTCTCTGCCCTCGATTTCCTGCCCAACTCGCCCACGCTCATGAACGCCGGCACGGCTCTGGGGCAGCTCTCCGCATGTTTCGTGCTCCCCATTGAGGACACGATGGAATCGATTCTCGGCACGCTGCGGGATGCGGCGTTGATCCAGCGCACCGGAGGAGGAACCGGCTTCTCCTTCTCTCGTTTGCGCCCGGCCGGGGATCCGATCGCCTCCACCGGCGGCAGTTCCTCAGGCCCGGTTTCCTTTATGCGAATTTATGATTGCGCTACGGAGAACATCAAGCTTGGTGGCCGCCGGCGCGGAGCGAACATGGGTGTCCTGCGCATCGACCATCCCGATATCGAGGAGTTCATTCACGCCAAGCGCAATGGGTCAAGCTTGCCGAATTTCAACCTTTCCGCCGGTGTCACCGACGAGTTCATGTCCGCGGTGGAATCGGATGGCGAGTTCGCACTTCGGCATCCCGCGGATCGGCGTGAGATTCGCAAATTGAGCGCCCGCGCACTGTTTAATGACATCTGCGAGTCAGCCTGGGCTACGGGCGATCCCGGCTTGATCTTCCTGGACGCGATCGCGCGAACCAATCCACTGCGGGCTTGCGGTGAGGTTGAATCCACCAATCCGTGCGGCGAGGTGCCGCTGTTGCCCTACGAGTCCTGTAATCTCGGCTCAATCAACCTGATACATTTTGTCCGGCAGAGAGATGGCCGTGCCACGGTGGACTTTGACCGCCTTCGTGAGCAAGTTGACGCCGGAGTCCGGTTTCTGGACGATGTGATTTCCGTGAACCGGTTCCCTCTGGAGGCAACTGCCCGCCAGACCCTGGCCAGCAGAAAGATCGGCCTGGGCGTGATGGGCTTCGCGGAGCTGTGCATTCTGCTCGGCATCTCCTACGCCAGCACGGACGCGGTCCTTTTGGCAGAGAGCCTGATGGAATTCATCGCCCGGGAAGCCAAGCTTGCTTCGGCTGGCCTGGCGGAGCAGCGGGGCGTGTTCCCCGCTTGGAACATGAGTATCCATAAAGCCGCCGGCCACCGGCTCCGGAACGCCACTCAGACCTCCATTGCGCCTACAGGAACGATCAGCATCATCGCCGGAACCAGTTCGAGCATCGAGCCACTGTTCGCGCTGGCCTACCGCCGGCACGTCCTCAGCGGTGAGACCTTGGTCGAGGTGAATCCGCTGATCCTGCGTCATCTGGAACGCCTTGGCCACGACACTGCGAAGTTCCGGGAGTCCATCGCTTCCACCGGGCGCCTGAGCCACGCGGATGATGTCAACGGCCTGTTTCGCACGGCCCTGGAAATCCCTCCGCAGCAGCACGTGCGGATTCAGGCCGCCTTCCAAAAGTACGTCGACAATGCGGTGTCGAAGACCGTGAATCTTCCGGCGGAAGCATCGCCTGATGACGTAAAGGCTGCCTATCTATTGGCCTACCGGCTCGGCTGTAAAGGAGTGACGGTCTTTCGCTACGGCTCAAAATCCGAGACCACGCTTGAGCTCGGTCTGGCCGAATCCCCCGAAGAGCGGGAGTACTTCACGAAGTGTGACCCGGGCGCGTGCAGGCTCTAGGG
>CAWISY010000262.1:0-4768 GCA_963838455.1 Bryobacterales bacterium | reverse complement strand
TGAACAGCAAGAAGTACATCGGTATGGATGTCCATCAGGCGACGATCTCAGTGGCAGTCCGAGACCTCGCCGGGAAGCTCATAATGGAATCCATCATCGAAACGAAGGCTGGGACCATCCTGGAGTTTGTTCGTGGCCTTGCAGGAAGCCTGTCGGTCACTTTTGAAGAAGGAACGGGAGCCAGTTGGCTATATGACCTTCTCAAGTCTCATGTCGCCGAGGTGATCGTGTGCGATCCACGGAAGAACGCTCTGCTCAGGGGCGGTAACAAGAATGACAAGGTAGATGCCCGCAAGCTATCCGAGCTACTACGCGCGGGGCTGTTATCGCCTGTTTACCACGGAGAAGCCGGGGTTCGTACGCTGAAGGAACTCGCGCGAAGTTATCTCACGATCACGAAAGATCTGACGCGAGTGATGAATCGGATCAAAGGCCTGTATCGGAGTTGGGGGATACAATGTGCCGGCCGCGGCGTCTACGCGCCCTCGCAGCGTCCCGCGTGGCTGGACAGACTACCAGAGGCTGGCGTTCGCCGACGGGCTGATCGTCTCTACGAACAACTCGATCAGCTACGCCCTATACGACAGCAAGCACGGAAGGAATTAATCATTGAGAGCCGCAAACATCCGGCTTCTGCGCTCCTGCGCCAGATTCCCTGGATGGGCCCGATTCGGGTTGCGCTGGCGATTGCGTTGATGCAGACACCGCATCGTTTCCGTACCAAACGCCAGCTTTGGGCCTACAGCGGCCTGGCGCTGCAGACGCGGATGAGTGGCGAATACCGCATCACCGACGGCCAATGGCAGCGTTCCAAAAGGCTCCAGCGCCGCGGGGTCTCAATGACAACCATAGTCACGATCTGAAGAATGTGTTCAAGAGCGCGGCGACGCAGGCCAGCCACTCCAGTAATGCGCTGGGAAATCTCTATCAGGATTTGCTAGCCAAATCATGAAGCCGGCGATGGCACGCCTGACTCTAGCTCGCAAGATTGCAGCGATCATTTTAAAGGTTTGGAAAAAAGGAGGACGCTTCGATCCAGAACAATTGAAATCGGCAAGCAGCTTGAACGTGTGACGAGAGCCAACACCATCGTCGGGACCATCCCTGCCGTTGGCCAGTCGATTCTCGAAGCGCTCGGGTTCGAGGGAGAGTATCTCAACACTTTGTAGGCATGTGTGCCTCTAAAGCACGTAGTCTCTTTGTGCAATCGTATGCCCCCTCGGACAACCGAATAAAGCTATAGGCCACGAGTCTCAAATAGAACCATGGTTGACACAGTGGCACTCGCTCTGCTTGCCCGCATTTCAGAAACCGACCCGAGTCCACGTGCCGCTTTCCCTCTTCCTCTATCATTTCTCAGAACGGTCCTCGCCGTCAAGGGTTCGCAATGCCGCGCCTGATCGGCGCGCCCTTGACGGCTCCGGGCCGTTCTGAAGAACGCCTCTTACAAGAGGGAAACGGCAGGATCGGAAAGGCGTGGGAAGCTCAGCGTCGTGCTCGGGTGTGCCGGGGCTGGATATCGGTCGAACTCTGACCCGGGTCCAGCTCGGCGGGGAAATATTTCTCTTGACATCCCCTTTTATAGAATGTCTTGAGCGAGGACAAGCGACAGCAGGTCATCGCGCTGGGGCGGCTGGGCTGGCCGTTGCGGCGCATTCAGAAGGAAACCGGGGTCCGCCGCGAAACAGCCGGGACCTACTTGAAGGCGGCCGGCGTGCCCGTGAGGCCGCCGGGCGGCTGGGGCCGGCGCTCGCCGGCAAAACCGGCCAATGAAGTGGCCCCCGACTCCAGCCGGTGGTCCGGCAAAACCGGCCAACGAAGCGGCCCCCGACCCCGGCACGCCGGCGGCGCCTGCCAGCAGTCCCCGCGCCAGCCGCTGCGAGCCGTTCCTGGAGTTCATCGAGCTGTCGCTCTCCAAGGGCCGGAACGCCAAAGGCATCTGGCAGAACCTCGTGGACGATCACGGGTTCACCGGCGGCTACTCCGGCGTCAAACGGTTCGTCCGCAAACTGCGTGGCGGCTCGAACACGGAAGCCCGCGCCGTCATCACGACTCCGCCCGGCGAGGAGGGCCAGGTGGATTACGGCAGCGGCCCCATGGTCCGCGACCCGCACAGCGGCCGTTACCGGCGCACCCGCATGTTCGTGCTGACGCTCGGCTACAGCCGCAAAGCCGTGCGCCTTCTCACCTGGAATTCCAGCACCCGACGTCTGGGCCGAACTGCATGAGCGGGCATTCCGCCGGCTGGGTGGAACCCCGCGCCTGCTCGTCCTCGACAATCTCGGCGAAGGCGTCCTCAAGCCCGACATCTACGATCCCATCACGAATCCGCTCTACGCCGATCTGCTGGCGCACTACGGCGCCGCCGCCCTGCCTTGCCGCGTCCGCGACCCGGATCGAAAGGGCAAGGTGGAGCGCGCCGTCGGCCATGCCAAGCAGACGCCGCTGAAAGGGCTGCGCTTCGAGAGCATGGAAGAAGCGCAGACCTACCTGGACCGCTGGGAAGAACGCTGGGCCGACACGCGCATCCACGGCACCACCAAACGGCAAGTGGCGGTGATGTTCGCCGAGGAGAAACCGGCGCTGCTGCCGCTTCCGCTGGAGCCGTTCCGCTTCTACCAGTTCGGCGAGCGCACGGTGAATCTGGACGGCTGCGTGGAGGTGGACGCCGCCTACTACAGCGCGCCGCCGGGCTGGATCGGGCGGCGCGTGAAGGTGCAATGGGACCAGCATGTCGTCCGCGTGCTGGATCCCGCGCACGGGCCAGTTGCTGCGGGAACATCTGCACCAGCAACGCGGGCATCACCGCATCCCGCGATCAAGACCGCCCGGCTCACGCGCTGCCCTCGACCGTGAACCTGCTGGCTCGTTGCGAAACCGCCGGGCAGCATATCGGCGCGCTTTGCCGGCGCATGTACGACGACACCGGCGTGGTGGCGATCCGCCGCATCCAAGGCATCCTGGCGCTGGCGCGCAAGCACGGCGCCGCGCTGGCCGACGACGGCTGCGCCGCCGCCCTGGAGAGCGGCGTGATTCGTGACGGCTACCACTTCGTGCGCCGCTGGCTGGAACGAAAGCCGCAACTCACGTTGCGCCAGGTGGACCCGATCATCCGCCAACTCACGCTCTACCGCGATCTCATTGCCGAAAGGACTCAGGAGAACTTATGAACCTCATCGAACTCGAACGCGCCTTACGCCAACTCCGGCTGGGAGGAATGGCCGCGGTGCTGGAAACCCGGCTGCGGCAAGCGCAGGCGGAACCGATGGCTCCCATCGATCTGCTCTCGTCGCTGGTCTCCGACGAACTGACGCGCCGCGGCGACCGACTGCTGGAACGGCGCCGTAAGCAGGCTGTTTTCCGCGACGCCGACCGGACGCTCGACAACTTCGATTTCAACTTCAACCCCAAGATGAATCGAAGCCTGGTATTCGATCTCGCCACTGCCGCCTTCATCCAGCGGCGAGAAGATGCGCTCTTCCTCGGCCCAGGCGGCACGGGGAAGAGCCACTTGGCCCAGGCCGTCGGCCAAGCGGCCATTCAGCAGGGCTACAAGGTTCTCTACCGCGAGACGCATATCCTGCTGGAGCAACTGGCCGACGCCTGCCTGGATGGCAGCCGCAAGCAGTTCATGGAAATGATCTCGACGGTGCCGCTGCTGATCATCGACGACTTTGGGATGCGGAAGCTCCCGTCATCGGCGGCCGAGGATCTGCTGGAGATCGTCATGCGACGTTACGAGCGGTGCAGCACGCTGCTCACTTCGAACCGGCCCGTAGACGACTGGGGCAAGCTGTTGGGGGACACCGCGGCGGTCGGCTCCATGCTCGACCGCCTGCTGCATCACGGCCATGTTCTGAAATGCGGCCCGCGCAGTTGGCGCACCAAAACCGCCGCGGCGGCCTGACAGCGGGGAATCAAAAAGGAAAAAGGCGTTCTCTGATGCGAGGGCTCTGCCCTCGCGCTCCCGGGATTTATCGCTTTCGGCCGGAATGGTCACGGGACGGGGCGGCTTCGCGCCGCCCCGCCATTCCGGCCCTGGGCCGGCGCTCCGGTCGCTTCCCAGCGTTGCCGTATCCTCCGCCCAGGCAGTCACAGTATAGAACCGAGTAAGTGAAGAGTGAAGGAAAACTTGCCGGATGAGATTCCGGTGGAGTATAAATGAATCTGTCCTGCCTACTGCCCGTTGGCCGGTTTTGAGGCGCCCCTCATTGGCCGGTTTTCAAGTGGCCCCCGAGGCGCGACATGCAAGAGCATCCCAAACTCCGTCTCCAACATAAGCGGTGCGAGCAAATGGTCTTCCATACCGTTCGGCTGCTCTCTACAAGGAGAGCCTCATAATAGACTCTCGGTCGAATACATCGTCCGCCGATGCTGCTGGATACCATTTAAAGCACATCCCGGCACTTGCCATCTTGAGACGCGCAGGATCACTCCAGCCTCCGGTGGCAAGAGAAACCTGATGCTCAGCACTACTGGCTAGGCCAGAAAGCAACTGTGGCGCTCCTTGAATGGGTGCAAACGCCGATTCGGATGCAGCGTGCGCAAGCAGCTCAACGTAGTGCTGGCGAAAGCGTGAAACCTCGGCAACCGACGGAGCTCCGTCCGGTGCGAGCTTCCTGAATCTCGAGGAAAATACTAGCATCCGTCGCGTGCTCGTAGCGCGACCAATCAGTCTCAATATCAACAAACCCGCACGCCTCAGCCAATGAACGCACATAGCACTCCTTATCAACTTTTACGGTGTCTGTAAGGGTGCCCCGGCGCG
>CAWISY010000261.1:0-8929 GCA_963838455.1 Bryobacterales bacterium | reverse complement strand
GGGCAGCGCGAAGACGATCAAGCCTTGATTCTGCACCGTAGGAGCAGCGGCTCCCCGGCCTCGGCCACCTCCGCCGCCGACTGCGGCGACGATGGCTACATACTGCTTCCCATTCTTGCCCTGATACGTCATCGGGATCGCGGTTGCCGTGTAGTCGAGCTTGGTCACCCACAGCTCCTTGCCGGTCTTCGAATCAAAAGCCCGGAAGCGGTTGTCTTGGGTTGCGCCGATGAAGACTAACCCTCCCGCAGTGGCAATGGGTCCGGCCAGACTTTGCGAGCCGACATTCTGCTTGCCTACCGGCAGCGTTTCGTTGATCCCCAGCGGGACTTCCCAGGCAAAGTCGCCGGTATTCGCGTTGACCGCGATCAAGCGGCCCCATGGCGGACGGTAGCAAGGCCAGTTGCCGATCACGCGGCCGCTCGCGTCATGCGCCTGCGCATTGAATCCGTTGAGGCCTGGTGCGCTCTTGTTTAGGTAGGGCTCGATGCCGTCCTTGTTGCCGGGCGTGTACTTCGGATTCGGCTCCATCCAGCCCGTCAGAGGGCTGTCGTGCGAATTGACGAAGATGTAGCCGAGCTTGGGATCAGTAGCCGTGCCACCCCAATTCACGCCGCCGGTAGTGCCGGGAAAAATAATGCCGGGGTGGGAGTTCTCGCCATGAAACGGGAACGGCGTGAACGGGCCGCCGTTGTACAGGCCTCCGAATTTATCCCACAGCTCATGGCAGGCTTTGGAATGCTCCGGCGTGGTGTCTTCCGGAGTGACGATGTCGTCCTTGGTGAACTCACTCGGGAAAGCGGCGGAGGCTTTACCGGGATGGGCTGCGTCGGGAAGCTGACTTCGCCCGGAACGTCGCTTTTGGCAACGGGTGTCTCCACAACGCCGAAGACCGGCTTGCCGGTGACGCGGTCCAGGATGTACATGTAGCCGGACTTGCCCACCTGCGCCAGAGCCTGAATCTTCTTCCCATTGACGGTGATGTCGATCAGGCCGGAGCGGGCGGCAGGTTGTAGTCCCACAACTCATGCCGGACGTTCTGGAAATACCACTTCATCTTGCCGGTCTGGACGTCCAGCGCAACGGTGGTGTTGCCGAACAAGTTCGCGCCGGGCCGGTCGCCGCCGTAGTAGTTCGCGCCGGGTCCGCTGACCGGCTCGTAGACGATGCCGTGTTCTTCGTCGACTGTCAGGGCAAACGCCCACACATTGTTGCCAGTGCGATTCTGGGAACTGTCGCCGCCCTCGAAATTCTTGCCCCAGGTGTCATGCCCGACCTCGCCCGGCTTGGGGAAGCCACTCCAGTTCCACAGTTCCTTGCCGGTGCGAACGTCGTAGCCGTGCTCCACGGGGATTTGACCGCCGGCTTGTTCGAGCTGCGGGCCGATGTGGCGCTCGCCTGGGCCGTAGAAATTGGTCCCGATGAGCAGCATGTTCTTGTAGATGGTCGGCACGCCGTCATAGGGCACAACCAGATCGACCGTACCCTCTTTGCCGAAACCAGGATCAACCCTGCCCGTTTTCGCATTCAGCGCCATCATCTTGCGTCCGGTGGTGAAGATGATGCGCGGAGGGTTGTTCTTATCACCAGGCCAGTAAGCGACTCCGCGGAAGGAAGCAAGGCCGGTGGGCAGTTCGTACACCCACAGCTCCTTGCCGGTTTCCGGTTCGAGCGCCACCACGCGATCTCCGGAAGGGAGATACATCACGTCATTGACGACAATGGGCGTGATCTCCTGGTACAGCTCGCTGGGGCTGTCGCCATGAATCTGCTTGCCGGGCCGGTTGAAGTGGTAGGTCCACGCGGTGGCGAGCTTGGCCACGTTGGTGGTGTTGATTTGCGTGAGCGGCGAGTAGCGGGTGCCGGCCAGGTCGCGATTGAACATGGGCCAATCGGCGCCGTTGTCCTTCTTGTTCGTCTGCGCCAGTACCGGCAGCATCGCTAACGTGGCGAGAAGCGTGAGTCGCATCTTTACTTGAGGCCCTCCCAGATGGTTCGCAATTGTAGCACGAAGCCCTTGACCGGTCCCTTGCCGGCGAGCTTCGCAATGCCTTTCCGGGTTTCCACCGGATGGTTCGGCTGATAGACGTAGACAGTTTGCGCGTCGCCGTCGATGAGCCAAGCGAGTTGGGCTCCGTTAGCGATCCATTGCTCCATTTTGTCTTTGGCCTTTGGCAGACGGTCCGAAGGGGAGAGAACCTCAATCACGAACTCCGGACAAAGGTGCGGGAAGGTCCTGCGCTCTTCGTAGGAGGCTCGACCGATGGATTCGTTCGATACCCAGGCGGCATCCGGTGACAGCGCCGAACCATCAGGTAGAAAGAACTGCGCGGTTGGCCCGAACGCTTTGCCGCGTCCGTTTTCTTCCGCCCAACGCTCCAATTGGGCGGAGGCCTTGTTACCGCGATAATCGGATTCAAAACCCGCCGGAGGCACGATAACAATTTCTCCCTGTGCCGTGCGTTCGGTGCGCAAATCAGGATGGGATTCGCAGAAGTCTAGGTACGCTTTGTCGGAAACCAGCGTCGGCATAAATTCGATATTAGTCCCCCAGCGCGCCGGCGGGCTCGGGGACTTGATCGATGTGCCGCGAGCCCGGCTTGCGCTTCCGGCCCAGGCCGCGGAAGCGTTCCAGGTATACGTAGACCACGGGCGTGATGTAGAGCGTCAGCAACTGCGAAACCACCAATCCGCCGACCACCGCGAGGCCCAGCGGACGCCGCGCTTCCGATCCTTCGCCCACACCCAGCGCGATCGGCAGCGTGCCCATCAGCGCGGCCATGGTGGTCATCATGATGGGGCGGAAACGCACCAGGCAGGCTTCGTGGATCGCTTCGCCGGCCGTCAGCCCCTGGGTCTTCTGGGCTTCAAGAGCGAAATCGATCATCATGATGGCGTTTTTCTTGACGATGCCGATCAGCATGATGATTCCGACAAACGAGTAGATGTTGAGTTCGTCGTGGAACAGGATCAGCGTCGCCAGCGCGCCCAGGCCGGCCGAGGGAAGGCCCGACAGAATCGTCAACGGGTGGATGAAGCTCTCATACAAAATGCCCAGCACCATGTAGATGACCAGGATCGCCATCACCAGCAGCCAGCCCATTCCGGTGAGCGACGACTGGAACGCCGCGGCGACGCCCTGGAACGAAGTGTGGATGGTGGCCGGAAGCGAGCGGGCGGCTTCGGTGATCTGGTCCACCGCGGAGCCCATCGACATTCCCGGCGCCAGATTGTACGAAATGGTCACCGACGGCAACTGGCCCAGATGCGTGACCGCCAGTGGTCCGACGGTAACGTGCGGTGTGGTAACTTCATCCAGCGGGATCAGCTTGCCGCTGGCTGAAGTGACGTACAGCAGGCTGAGCGCCTTGGGGTCGAGCTGATACTTGGGCAGCAGCTCCATGATCACCTGATAGTCGTTGGTGGGCGTGTAAATATCCGACACCTGCCGCGAGCCGTAGGCGTCATAGAGCGCGCTCTCGACCTGATCCGCCGTCACACCCAGCGCGGAGGCGCGGTCGCGGTCGATGTCGAGAATTACTTCCGGGCTCTTGATGAGAAGATCGCTGTTGACGTCGGTCAACCCGGGCAGCTTCTGCATCTCCTTGGTGAAGGCCTCGGATGTCTTGTACAGCTCGTTCAAGTCCTGGGACTGGAGCGTGAACTGATACACCGCACGGCTCTGCTGCCCGCCGATGCGGATCAGCGGAGGATTGTTCATGAACACCTGGATGCCCGGGATTTTGTCGAACTGCGGCCGCAGCTCCGCCATCACCTGTTCCGGCGTGGCCTTGCGCTCCGTGCGCGGCTTCAGGCGCATGAACAGGCGGCCGGAGTTGGCTCCGTTATTGTTGCCGGTGGCGCTGACCGCGGAAAAGAAGCCCTCGACGTTGGGATTGGCCGCAACCACGGCGGCGGCCGCGTTCTGCGACTTGACCATCGCGTCAAAGGAAGCGTCCTCAGGCAACGCCGTGGTGCCCTGGATCTGACCGGTGTCCTGATCCGGGATGAAGCCCTTGGCCGACATCCCGTACAGATAATACGTCGAAACCAGAGTGCCGATGGCGACCAGCAGCGTCACGAAGCGGTGCCGGATGACGCCGCGCAGAGTCCAGGCGTAAGCGTCGCGCATCCCGTCGAAAGCCTTCTCTGAAGCCCGGTAGAGCGCGTTGTGATGCTCGCTCGGCGGCTTCAGGAAACGGCTGCACAGCATCGGCGTCAGGCTCAGCGAGACGAATCCGGAGATCAGGATCGACGTCATGATCACGACCGCGAATTCGTGGAACAAGCGCCCGATCAATCCGCCCATAAACAGGACTGGGATGAACACGGCTGCCAGCGACAGCGTCATGGAGAGAATGGTGAAGGCGATTTCCTTGCCGCCTTCAAGCGCCGCCTCCAGCCTGCTCTTACCCATTTCCATATGGCGCACGACGTTTTCCAGCACCACGATGGCGTCGTCGACCACGAAGCCGACCGAGAGCGTCAAAGCCATTAGCGAGAGGTTATCGAGCGTATAGCCCAGCAGCGACATCGCCGCGAAGGTTCCAATAATGGAAAGAGGCAGAGCCAGGCTGGGAATGATGGTGGCCGAGACATTACGCAGGAACACGAAGATCACGCCCACCACCAGGAGGACGGCCAGTTCCAGCGAGAACTTGACGTCGTTGACCGAATTGCGGATCGAGACCGAGCGGTCAAACACAATGTTCATGTTGATCGCGGGAGGCATCTGCGCGCGGAATTCGGGCAGTAGCGCATTGATGCGGTCGATGACTTCCACGGTGTTGGTGCCGGGCTGGCGCATCACCTGGAACATGATGGAGCGCTGCTGGTTGTACCAGGCGAAATTGCGCGTGTCTTCGACGCTATCCTGTACCTCGCCCAGTTCGCCCAGCCGCACCGGCGAACCATTGCGGTAGGCGACGATCATGGGACGGTACGCATCGGCGTTCATCAACTGGCCGTTGGCCTCGACGGTGAAAGCCTGGTGCGCGCCCCACAGCGTGCCGGAGGGAAGGTTGACGTTATGCTTGGCGACCGCGTCGCCGACTTCGTCGATGCCGATGCCGCGCGTGGCCAACTGGCTGGGATCGAGCTGGATGCGCACGGCGTACTTCATCGATCCGAACACGCTCACCTGCGCGACGCCGCTCAGCGTCGAAATACGCGGCGCGATCACCGTCTCGGCGTAATCGTCGACGGCTTGCGGCGAAATGGTGGCCGAGGTAAGCGCGACAAACAGGATCGGCTGATCCGCGGGATTCACCTTCTGCACCGTCGGCGGAGCAGGCATGTTGGGCGGCAGTTTGCGCGCTACCGCGGAGATCGCATTCTGCACGTCCTCGGCCGCGGCATCGATGTTGCGGTCCAGCTCGAACTGCAGCGTGATGCTGGTCTGGCCGCGCCCGCTCAGCGAAGTCATGGAGTCGACGCCGGGCACGGTCGAGAATTGGCGCTCCAGCGGAGTGGCGACGGAGGAGGCCATGTTTTCCGGGCTCGCACCGGGAAGGTTGGCTTGAACCTGCAGCGTGGGGAAGTCGATATTGGGCAGGTCGCTGACCGGGAGAGCGCGGTAGCCGGCGACGCCGAACAGGAGAATGCCCATCATCAGCAGAGCCGTCATGACCGGTCGTTTGATGAAGAGAGCTGTCAGGTTCATGAATCTCTATGGTATCGCGCCCGCGCCCAGCCAAGGGCAAGCTGCACGCTAACGCCTCTGACCCTTGACGGCTCCGGGCGTTACCACTACACTGAAAGCAAAAATGGTGTTGGACGGGATAACGTTACATCATGACCGTCGCCGTAAAAAACGACAACAAGACCCCGCTCGTAGTTCCACTCTCCCTTCGCCGGAAGGCGGGGTTTAGGAGTGGGCAGGAGCTCGAATTCAGCGCCTCCGGCGGCGTTATCACGCTCGCTCCCAAGAAGGGCAAGGCGGACGAGGAATACACACCGGCGGAACGCCGAGCCGTTGACCGGGGAATTGCGATAAGCGAAAAACAGTACGCCGCCGGGAAATCCTATGGACCGTTCGCGACGGCTGCTGAGGCGATCGCCTCACTCAATGAGAACCTCCGAAAGCGAGCGGCTGCAAAGAAACGAAAACTGTCAGGTCGATGAAGATCGACTTTACGGACCGCGTGCTCGACGCCCTGGAGGATGCTCCGCTTGCGGTTCGGAAGGCGTTCCGGAAACAGCTTATCTATCTTGCCGAGAATCTTCACCACCCATCACTGCGTGCCAAAAAATACGATGAAACTCGTGCTCTCTGGCAGGCACGCGTAACGAGGGACTGGCGATTCTATTTCAAGATCGTAGACGACACGTACCGGCTGGAAGATGTCAAGAAGCATCCAAGAGAGATAGCCAGACGGCGGAGCGTGTTTGGGAGCGTCGCGTCCTGGGCGCCATCGCTGACCTGTTCCTTGCCCGGTAATTTCAAAAGAGGAATCCGGCGGGCCCTCGCGGCCCTGGGACGCTGCGCCGGGCTACGATGGGCCATGCTTTGCCCCGAAAAGGGACGGCTGGCTCTTGAACCTGCGAAGCCCTCACCTCTGGCTTATCGCTTGTGCGACTTGCTTTCGAAATGAGTCGCAGCATCCCGCAATCTCCAGCGTGGCGGTGTCGCCACTGCTCACTGGGAAGAGCGCCGCGTGTTGACCATGTTCCAGGCAATAAAGGAAGCGAGTTTTCTCGCGTGCATCAGAGAGTACACGGTCGAAGGCTGCAATCCGCGTCGAACCGGGCAGTCGTCCTTGCTGTGATACGCATGGGGCTGCTCCTTACAAACATTTTAGCCCCTTTACGTTCGCGTGGGTGGATCTGGAAGCACGCTTGGCAGTGAGTTCACATTCCAGCAGGGGTGAGTGAGATCCTCACAGCGGTACGATATCCCGCTGAGGCTTCCTTTTTCCTCCCTTTTCCTTCGAAGCATCGGGACCACAGGACAAACGGTGGCAGTTTGTGATTGTCTTCTTCTGACTGGGTCCTAGAAGTGTGACACCAGTGGCGAGGTTCAACTTGCAATCGCCCGCCCCGTGACAGACAATTCTTGGAACGGGAGGAAGCACACATATGAGATGCAGGGGTTTACTGGTTGCGGCCGGCTTGCTGGCTGCGGCCGCGGTTTACGGCCAGGCCGGCTTGGCAGGAAAGTGGCAGACGGACGACGTTCCGGCGGCTTTGGAGGCGCAGAAGAATCCTCCACCCGACGGTGCGAAAGGACGCGGGGGCGGGGGCAGGACGATTATCCTCGACTTGCAAGTGGACGCCTCTGGCAAAATCAGCGGCACGGTTACCGAGATCGGCAATCCCCCGGTGCTGATGATCGAAAGCGGCATGATCACGGACAAGATGATCACCTGGGTCACGCAGCCGCGGGGAGTCACCTGGACCCTGGAGATGACCGACGATAACACGCTGACGTTGATCAGCCGTGCGATCGGCGGGCGCGGCGGTGCTCGCGCCGGCGGCGGTGCTCCAGGTGGCGGCGGTCCGGGAGGTGGTGCTCCAGGCGGGGGCGGTGCTCCGGGAGCCGGTGGCGGCGGGCGGGGACGCGGACCGCAAGCGCCGATTATTCTCCACCGCGTGAAATAGTCCCCGGCCTCTCAATCCCGGAAAAAGGGCGTTTCGTTTTCCCCGCGGAGAATGAGGTCGAAGGTGTAATCGCCCTCGGCCTTGCGCGTGGCGAACAGACGCGAACGGGTCGCCGCTGGGACACAGTCGAGCACCGGGTCCCGGACCGATTCCGGGCCACCTGGGAAAGTATCGGCGAAGAAAATCGTGGTCACCATGCGGCGCGTCAGGCCGATGGCGAGAATCATGACGTCCATGTGTGGGCAGCGCACGCGATCTCCTTCTGTGTTGGTGGCTTCGGTATAGCTGCCGGGCAGCACGGTACGGAAACGGTAATTGCCGTGGGCATCGGTGCGGGCGCGGCCCCAGCCGCGAAATCCCGGATCGGCTTCGGCCGAGCGTGGGTCCAGCGGATGGCGGAAAATCCCGTTGGAATCCGGCTGCCAAATCTCCAAAATGGTGTTCTTGGTGGGGCGATTGCCCTCTTCCAAAACGCGGCCGGCGATGGAAATATAGCTGCCGCGTGCCGCGACCCCGTTGAAATGGGTCAAATCTTCCAGGCCGTCGACGAAATCGTAAGGGAAAAAGGGCCCGATGGTGCAGTACGGTGAAGTGATCATGGCTTTCGTCCGATCTTTATCCCAGAGCCGGCGTTTGCCGGCGCCCGCGCAAAACGAAATCGCGGCGAAAGCTGATGGCATTGACCGGACCCATGCTGGTGGAGGCGAACTCAAAGATGAGTCGCTCCCGCACCTGGCGGTCCGGAACGGCGTTGAGCAGGAGGTCAGTTTCATTCAGCGGCTCGCCCGGGAAGAAGATTTGGGTGACATAGCGGTCCATCCAGCTCGGGCCCAGGATGGAGAAATGGATATGCGGAGGACGCCACCACCAGCCGGATTCGAGCACGGGATAGGCGCCGGGCTTGATGGAGAAAAATTGATACTCGCCGTCGGGGCCGGTGACCAGCCTTCCCTGCCCTGTGAAGTTGGGATCGAGCGGCGAATCGGTACGGTCCATTTCATGGATGTAGCGGCCGGCCGAGTTGGCCTGCCACAGTTCCACGATGGCGTCCGAGATGGGTGAGCCGTCTTCGTCGGTGACGCGTCCGCTGACGTTGATCAACTGGCCGACGGCGCGGGGCCCGGCTCCGAGCCCTTCCACCGCGATGCGCGACAGATCCACCGGACCGGCGTGCAGCTCGCGCTCGAGCCCGAACGGTCCGGTGCGTTCGGTCAAAGTGACGGGGCGCTCAATTAAGGGCGCGGAAGGATTGCGAGTGAAGCTGAGCGGGTAGCGCTCAATTTTGCGGGCGACTTGGGTGTTATCGTCGTAGGGTTGGTAGTCAAGCATC
>CAWISY010000260.1:0-8035 GCA_963838455.1 Bryobacterales bacterium | reverse complement strand
TTCCGTTTCTCATTCTAGCCCTGCCAGATGGCCAACGCTCGAATCCGCCGGAAGGTTCCCAAAATGTTTTTTGTAATCTCCGAGAGGTGAGAGACGTTAGTTAACTGTAGGTGTTGGTATAAGCGGGTAACGCCGGAGTGAGAGCTTCAACAATCTGCATCTTCGTGCTTGGTGCAGCTTTCCTGGCGTGGGCCGGGGAAGCTACGGAACCCCCGCCGGTTGTCGTTGCCGACGCCCCTGTTGCCGACGCCACCGATCCCGCCGGCGCCCCCGCTGACCCGCTCATCCCGGCTCGCATCGAGGAAGTTCCAGCTCCTTTGGAGCCGGTTGCTGCGAACGGAGTTGATGCTGTCGATCCCGAGGCCGGACGCATTTTCGGCGTGATCCCGGACAACAAGATCGTGCCGTCAAGCCGCCGCTTCACCGAGGAGCCGCTGAACGCCCGCGAAAAATTCGGGCTGGCGTGGAAAGATAGCATTGATCCGTACACCTTCGTGCTGGCCGGATTTTACGCGGGGATTGCCCAATGGCAGGACGATTATCCAGCCTGGAGGCTGGGCAGCGGGGGCTACGCGAAACGCTTCGGCGCAGCCTATGCGGATCAAGCCGTCGGCAACTACCTCACCGAGGGGATCCTGCCGGCGCTGCTGCATGAGGATCCGCGCTACTTCCGCAGGGGAACCGGAGGCGGGTGGGCTCGCATCGGCTACGCCCTGACGCGGGTGATGATCACCCGCACGGACCGCGACGGGAACGAGTTCAATTATTCGGAAATCGTCGGCAACGCGGCGGCTGCTGGGATTTCGGACCTCTACTATCCGCGCTCGGAGGCGACCCTCGGCGAAACCGGAGAGAAGTTCGCCATCCAGATGGTCAGCGACGCGGCGTTCAACATCCTGCTGGAGTTCTGGCCGGACATGCGGCGCACGGTATTTCGCCACGTGCCCTTGCTTCACTAACAGGTTGCGGAAAAAGCCTGCGCCGGTTCCGCTCCCTGGTCGCGGCTCTGTAAGGGACTGTGTACAGGTAGCGCCGATTCTGAGCCGCGACCAAAGGAAGCGGTGTTTTCGAGTTTTTCCGCAACCTGCTAACTAAAAGCGTGATTCTGTAAACCGCTCCGATTTGCGTCTGCGTCATCTCGCGACGTGCGCGAGCCAGCGCTGCGCTGTTAGGCTCACGGCTAGACCCACCAGGAGCACCGCACCGGGAAAATCCCACGCAATATCAGCGGTTGAGAGTCCGGTCCCAAGATTGCACCCCTTGCTGGACAGAGGCCTAGAACCTTGGGGGAGAGTCCCAAGGCCGTGGCAACACTAACTTACATCCGAGCTATGTCACAATTTCCGCCGGCACAATTTCCGGCTGTCGACCCCATTCCTTTGCCCGCACCCATCTGGTTGTTCAAGGTGCTCCACGATGTGACGTTCCTCCTGCACCTGATCTCGGTGGAGCTGCTGATCGGAGGACTGCTGATCGGCTTGCCGCTGGCGATTTTGGGGCGGATGCGCCCCTCGGCCGGGATGTCGCATGCGGCCGGTGCGCTGATCCACCGCCTGCCGACGCTGATGGCGTTCGTGATCAACCTGGGCGTTCCTCCGCTGCTGTTCGCCCAGGTGCTGTATGGGCGCGCGTTGTACACCAGTAGCGTGTTGATCGGGACGTTCTGGATCTCGGTCATCTTTCTTCTGATGGCTAGTTATTTTGGACTGTATATGGCCGCCAAGCGCGCGGACGCCCGCCAGAATTGGACTGCGCCGGGCCTGGCCGCGCTGCTGCTGATCTTGACCATCGCCTTCATCTACACCAACAACATGACGCTGATGCTGCGGCCGCAGGTGTGGAGCTCGATGTATCACGCGAGCCCCGGCGGCGTGCAGCTCAACCTGACCGATCCCACTCTGCTGGCGCGCTGGTTCTTCTTCCTGGCCGGGGCTTTTCCAGCCACCGGTGCGGCGTTAGTGCTGCTGGGTCTCAAGACGGGCTGGAGCGAAGACGACCGGCGCTACGCCACGCGCTGGGGCGGGCTCGCGCTTGCCGCTGGAGTTGTCGTGCAGGCGGTGTTCGCGGCGCTGACAATTCAGGCGCAACCACCGGGCGTCATGGCGGGCGTGATGCGCGACGCGCTGTACGGGAACTTCGTCTACGGGTGGGGATTGACGGCGGCGCTAATGCTGATCGCCGGTGCGATTGCGGCGCTGCTCAAGGGCGCGAACGCGCTGGTCGCGGCGGCCGGCGCATTGGCCGTGTTTTTGAACGCCGCCTGCACGGTGATGGTGCGCGACGGCATTCGCGACGCGACCCTGCGCGCGGCCGGCTTCGACGTGTGGAACCGGACGGTGGTGACCAATTGGAGCGTGGTGGGTCTGTTCCTGGTCCTGTTTGTGGGCGCTGTGGCGGTGATCGGCTACCTGATCGCCGTGGTGGCCAAGGCGCGGCGCATCGAGGAAAAGTATGCCTGATTCGACCGGTGGTTTGGACAACCCTTTGGACAACGCTTTGAACAACAACGAAACCCGCCGAACGCTGATCCAGATCGGCGTGAGCGCGGTGGGCGCCTGCTATGCGAGCGCGCTCGGCTACCCGGTGTACCGCTATCTGGCGACACCGGCGGTGCGGGCTCGCGCGCAGGGTCAGGTCACGGCGGTGTCGATCCCGGAAAAGGATTTGCCGGAGGCTGGAGCGGCCACCATGTTTCTGTTCGGCGCGCGTCCCAGCATGCTGATCCATCTTCAGGATGAGCATGCGAACGATCACTGGGTCGCGTTCGATGCGGTGTGTTCCCATCTGGGCTGCACGGTGCACTACGACTCGCAGAACGCGCGCATCTCCTGCCCCTGCCACGGCGGCATGTACGACAGGAACACCGGCGAAGTGCTGGGAGGGCCGCCGCCCAAGCCGCTCAAGTCCTATCGCGTGGAGGTGACCGATGGCAACGTCGTTGTATCACGCGCCTGACCAGCACCCCGGCGATAGGAACCCAAGCGACAATCCGGAGGGCCACGGGGGCGTATTCGGATGGATGGATGAGCGGCTGGGCTTGTCTCCCTTGCTCGCGCTGGCGCGCCACAAGCGCGTGCCGCAGCACCAACACGCCTTCTGGTATTACTGGGGCGGGATCTCGCTGTTCCTGTTCCTGCTCCAGATGCTGACCGGCATCCTGCTGCTGATTTATTTCCGGCCCGGCAAGGAGGCGTTTGAATCGGTCCGGCAGATCACCTACGACATCGATTTCGGCTGGTTGATCCGCTCAGCGCACTCCTGGTCGGCGAACCTGATGGTGTTTGCCGTCTTCGTTCACATGTTCTCGGTGTTCTTCATGAAGGCCTACCGCAAGCCCAGGGAGTTCGGCTGGTGGAGCGGTCTGGCGCTGCTGGGCCTGACGCTGCTGTTCGGATTCAGCGGCTACCTGCTGCCGATGGACGAGCTGTCTTATTTCGCCACCAAGGTCGGCTTGCAGATTCCGAGCATGATTCCGGGAGTGGGTTCGGTGATCGCGGACCTGGTGCGCGGCGGTCCGGATGTGGGCGAGTCCACGGTGCAGCGCTTCTTCGCGTTGCACGCGGTGATCCTGCCGCTGCTGTTTCTGCCGCTGCTCACTTTCCATCTGTTCCTGGTGCAGAAGCACGGCAACGCGATTCCACCCAGCGAAGAAGCCAAGCCCGCGGCCGAGCGCCGCAGCGTTCCCTTCTTCCCCAACTTCTTCACCATGGACCTGGCGATGTGGCTGATCGCGCTGAATGTGGTGACCATCGTGGCGACGTTGTATCCGTGGGACCTGGGCTCGCCCGCCGACCCGCTGACTCCCACTCCAGCCGGCATTCATCCGGAGTGGTATTTCATGGCGCAGTTCCAGTTGCTCAAGGCACTGGGTCATGTCGTGCCGGGATTGAGCGGAGAGATTTTCGCCATGCTGCTATTCACCGGCGTGCTGGTGCTGTGGGCCCTGGTTCCGCTGTTTGACCGGGAGAGCTTGAACGGCCGACGGGCTCGCGCGACGGCCTGGGGCGGCTGGGGACTGCTGCTGGCGATGCTGGTGCTGACCATCTGGGGCTACGCCACGATCTGAAGGAGCCGGGCAAACTATGAACTATCCAGTCTGGGATGTGGCGCTACTCGGCAGCGGCTGGGTCATCGGCAGCATCGCCATCTTTCACATCATGATTTCGCACTTCGCCGTCGGCGGAGGGTTTTATCTGGCTCTGGCGGAGCGGAAAGCGCGGCGGGAAAAGCGCGCGGATTGGCTGGAGGTGCTGCGCGGGCACTCCAAATTTTTCCTGATCCTGACCGGAGTTTTCGGCGCGGTCTCCGGGGTCGGCATCTGGTTTTCGATCGGGTTGGCGAGCCCCGAAACCACCAGCGCGCTGATTCACAATTTCGTGTTCGGCTGGGCCATGGAGTGGTGCTTCTTCATTGTCGAGATCGCCACGGCGATGGTCTATTACTACACCTGGGACCGGGTCGACGACCGCACGCATCAGCGCCTGGCATGGCTGTATGCCGGAACCTCCTGGTGCACGCTGGTGATTATCAACGGCATTCTCACGTTCATGCTCACGCCCGGGCAGGGCTGGCTCGCGGTGGCCGGAACCGGCCAGGAGTCGTCGAAATTCTGGGCCGCGTTCTTCAATCCCACCTATTGGCCAAGCTTAGTTTTGCGCACGCTCATCTGCCTGGCGCTGGCCGGCGTGTGGGCGCTGCTGACCGCCAGCCGGATGGACGGGCATGCGCAGCCGGCGCTCAAAGCCGAAGTGATCCGCTGGTCCACGCGCTGGCTGATGCCTTCCTTCCTGCTGGTTCCGGTCGCGCTGTTATGGTATCTTTCGGCCGTTCCCGACAATAGCCGCGCCCTGATGCAGGCCGGCATCAGCACCATCGGCTCCGGCTTGTTCACGCAGGTGACGCGAGCCGCGCTGGTCACCACCATGTCCTCGGCAACTCTTCTCGCGGTGGTGTATTTTCTGGCGTGGCGCAATCCGCTGGACTTCACGCCCGGCCACGCCGGCGCGGTGATCTTTCTGGCGCTGGCCGCGACCGGCGCCACGGAGCATGCCCGCGAGATGATTCGCAAGCCCTACACCGTCGGCCAGTACATTTTTTCAAACGGCGTGCGGCAGGCGGATATCGCCAGGCTGAATCAAACTGGATACACCACCTCCAGCCCGTGGGTCGAAAGTGAGATGAGTCACGGCGGGATGAGCGAGGGCGAGATCATGTTCCGTGGGCAGTGCATGAACTGCCATACCGTCGACGGCTACCGCTCCATGCGGCGCCTGATGCACGGCCGCGACCGGAAGTCGATCGCCAACATGACGGCCCTCCTGCACGAGAGCCCGGCCACTTCGCCGTACAAGAAATTCATGCCGCCGCTGGTGGGCACGCCACAGGAGATCGACTCCCTGACCTCCTACTTGAACCAACTGGTGAACTCGCCCAACGCGGCCGTAGCAAGGCGGGAATAGCAAGCCCCGCACACCGTATACTTGTCTGGAAACCAGACAAGTTATGGACAAGTTCCTCATCTGGCTGGAGGCGACCGGCCTAAGCACCTGGGTGCGCGAGTCACCCTCCGTGCTGGCCTTCCCCGGCATCCTTTCGGTGCACGCGCTGGGCATGGGCCTGGTGGCGGGCCTCAACGGGGCCATGGCGCTGCGCATCCTGGGCGTCGCCCGGCAAGTGCCGTTTTCGGAGATGAAACGTTTCCTGCCGGTAATGTGGTTCGGCTTCTGGATCAACGCGGTTTCGGGCGTCCTGCTGCTGATCGCGTATCCGACCAAGGCTCTGACCAATCCCGTGTTTTATCTGAAGCTGCTGTTTATCGCGCTGGCGGTGATGGCCGCGGTCAAAGCGGCGCCGAAGGAGAGCAAGACCTGGGCTTGGGCCTCGCTGGCCGGATGGACCGCGGCGATTGTGGCGGGCCGGCTTCTGGCGTACACCTACCATCGCCTGATGGCGACGGGGCCGGCGTAGCCTGATCTAGAAAAGATGCACGCCTTTCAATACTGGCTGTTCCACACGCTACGCCGCATGGACTGGACCGTTGCATTCATGCACTCGAAGTGGGGCTGGCCGATGGCGCAGATCCTGCACTTCCTGGGCTTGAGCCTGCTCATCGGCACCATCTTCATGTTCGACCTGCGCCTGCTAGGCATGGCTCGCGGCATCCCCATAGCGGCTCTGCACAAGCTGGTCCCGTGGGGCGTGGCCGGGTTCGTGGTTAACGTGCTCACCGGGTTCCTGTTCCTGACCGCGACTCCGGATCAATACGTCTACAACGCGGCGTTTCAATGGAAGGTGCTGTTCATCGTGCTGGCCGGGCTGAATATCGCGGTGTTCTACGGATTCGCGTTCGGACGCACACGCGAGGCTCCTGCGGGTGCAAGCGCACCGTTGCTCGCCAAGTTCGCGGCCGTCGCGAGCCTTTCTCTATGGACCGGCGTGATTGTCATGGGCCGCATGATCGCGTTCCATCGGCCTTACGTCTGCGCGCCTAATGCGGTGATCGGTTGGGTCGCGACCTGCTTCACCAAGAAATGAGCGTGATATCCTGTGCCCATGACGAAGCTACCGGCACGGCTTTCGATGGCGCTGACGGCTCTGGCCGCGGTTGGAATCGGCGCGGCTCTGGGCTGGGCGCAGGACCACGTGTGGACCACGCAGGAGCTGTTCAAGCGCAACATCGGCACCAAGGACCAGCAGTACAAGCAGTTCCCGCCGCACAAGATCATCGGCAACCTGTATTACGTGGGGACCGAATCGCTGGGCTCCTTCCTGGTGGTGACGCCGCAAGGCAACATCCTGATCGACAGCACCTTTGAAGCGAACGTGCCGGTGATCCGCAAGTCGATTGAGCAGCTTGGATTCAAATTCTCCGACACCAAGATCCTGCTGGGCAGCCACGCCCACGGCGATCATCAGGAGGGCGACGCGATGGTCAAGGAGTTGACCGGCGCGCAGGTGATGGCGATGGCCGAAGATGTTCCGGCGCTGCAGAAGATGACACCGGGCGGCAAGCCGCACCCCATTGACCGGGTGCTTCATGACGGAGATACAGTGACCCTCGGAGGCATGACGCTGGTGGCTCATCTGACGCCCGGCCACACCCACGGCGACACCACCTGGAGCATGAAGGTGCAAGACGGCGGAAAGAGCTACGACGTCGTGATCATCGGCAGCATGGGCTTCAACGGGACGGCGCAGCAATTACGCAATAATCCCGCGCTGGTCGCCGAATATGAGCAGGGATTCAAGGTCAGCCGCAGCCTCCATTGCGACGTGCCGCTGGGCTCGCATCCGGCGATGTACGATCTGGCGGGGAAATATGCGAAGTTGATGCAGAATCCCAACGGGCCCAATCCGTTCATCGAGGAGGATGGGTACCGAAAGGAGATCGCGATCGAAGAAGGCGCCTATCGCGCGCTGCTGGTGGAGCCGGCTCCGGCTCCGAAAAATTGAGAGAGAACCGCTTCCTCTGGTCGCGGCTCAGTTTGCTAGCGGCGCGGTCCGGAAGCTGAGCCGCGCCCGCAGGGAGCAGACAAATGCGCGCTATTTGGTCTCTCTCGGCCCGCCATCCAGACCGAAGATCACCGGCCGGCAGTGTCGCGCGCGGGCAAATAGCGAGCCGAGGCGATCATCGCGCCTGCGCGGCACTACAAGAGATCGTGACGGCCGGCCTTCTCCAGGCGCTTGACCAGCTCGCCGACCTCCTGGGCCCGGTTGCGGTCGGCAATGAGCAGCGCGCCGGGAGTATCGACGACGATGAGATCGCGCACTCCGAGCAGAGCCACCAGTTTGCCGTGCGCGTGAACATAGGAGCCGGTGGAAGCCTCCACCAGCGTGTCGCTCTTGAGGACATTGGCCTGCGCGTCGGGCTGCTCCAGCTCATACGCGGCGTTCCAGCTTCCGACATCGTTCCAGCCGATGTCCCCGGCTGCGAAGCCGACGACGTTAGCCGCTCTCTCAAGTACCGCGAAATCGATGGAGATGTTGTCGCACTGCGGGAAGATCTCGGCTAATCTGGCTGCGAAACGCCGTGAGG
>CAWISY010000259.1:0-10948 GCA_963838455.1 Bryobacterales bacterium | reverse complement strand
ATGTTTCTGGCGCCTTCGTTCGCGTATTGCTGGATATTCCGGCACGCTCGAACAATTGCTCTCCGGGCAGGAAAATGCGGTGAACCAGCGCATCAGCGTCTTTCAGTTTCACTTCGCTCTGGGGCAGACGTTCTGATGCGGCTCTTGGCCCGCAAAGGCGCGGATGCGGTCCACCGAGCGGCAGCTCGGCTGGACCGCGACCTGGTTTGGCCGTTTTGCGGGCCTCAAAGAATCCGCAAAGGCGCGGATGCGGTCCACCGAACGGCAGCTCGGCTGGACCGCGAGCTGGTTTGGCCGTTTTGCGGGCCTCAAAGATTAGGCGCGCTCGCCATTGTGCTGGTTCCACTGCTGCTGCTGCCGCTGGGGGTGCGGGCTCAGGCTCAGGTGGCGCCGTCGCCCCCAGCGCAAGTTTTGGACCGGATCGCGGTCACCGTCGACAAGCAGGTGATTACCGAAAGCGACGTGGTCCGCTTTCTGCGCGTGGCCGCATTCCTCGACGACAAGCCCGCGGATCTGAGCGGCGCCGCCAAGCGCACAGCCGCGAAAGATCTGGTGGATCAGGCGTTGATGGACATGGACGCGGAGGACGGCCACCTGCCGCTGTCCACTCCGCAGGACGTTCCTCCCATGCTGCAGCAGGCGAAGGCGCAGTATCCCAACGACGCTGCGTACCAGGCCGCGCTCAAGAAATATAACGTAACCGAGCAGGATGTGGAGAATCATCTGCTGGCCGGGCTCCGCGCTCTACGCTTCGCCGACCTGCGTTTTCGCCCGGAGGTGCAGATTTCGGATCAGGATCTGCACGCGGCGTATGATAAATTCGTGGCGGAATGGCGCGCCTCGCATAAGGAACCGCCGGCTTCGTTTGACGCGAGCCGGGCCAATCTGGAAAAACTGCTCACCGACCAGCGCACTCTGCAGTTGCTGGATCAATGGCTCGAAACCGCCCGCACGGAGAAGCACGTCGACTATAGAGAGGTTTTTTGAGTGAGACCCGGAAGGAGACGCGGCCGCTGGAGGAAATTTTTCCGGATCTTGTTGCGCGTCGCCGCGGCGCTGGCCGTGTTCCTGGTAATCGCCGGACTGGCCGGCCTGGTGGTGGTGCAGAGCGGATGGTTCCATGAGTATGTCCGCCAGCGCATCATCGCTGAGTTGGAGCGCGCCACCGGCGGACGCGTCGAGATCGGCCGCTTCTCGTTTCGCGGCCCGACGCTTACGGCCAGCATCGGCCCTGTGGTCCTTCACGGCACGGAAGCCGCGGGCGACCCTCCGCTGTTGCGCGCCGAATCGGTGACGCTGGGACTCCGGATCGTTTCGATTGCGGAGCGCAAAATCGACCTGGCCTTTATCAAGGTGGAAAAGCCGCAGGTGCGGGTCGTGCTCGATGGCGAGGGCGGCAACAATCTGCCCGGCCGCGGCTCCGGCAATTGGGCGGAGCAGGTGCTCAACCTGGCGGTCGGCCACTACGAAATCAATAACGGAGTTTTTGAGCTGGACCAGCGCAGCACGCCCATCAATCTTCGCGGCGATGGTCTCGCGCTGCAGCTCACCTACGATGCGCGGACGCCCTCGTATCTGGCGCAGATCAGCTCGCGGGGAGTGCGGGTCACGGCCGGAGGCGCGGCTCCGGTGGAACTCGGATTTGCGGCGCAGGTCACGCTGGAGAAATCGCGCCTGGTGATTTCCAGTCTCAATTTGTCGACGGCCCGGTCGCGCGCGAGGCTCACCGGCACGCTCGATAATCCGGTGTCGCCGCACGGCACGCTGAACATTCAAGCGACGGCGAGCGTAGGCGAAGCCGCCGGCATGTTTGCGCTGCCCATGGATCGAACCGGCTCTGCTGATTTTGCGGGGACCCTCGACGTCGACTTCGCCCAGCTCTCGGAAACCTCATTTTCCGGCGCCGTGAACGCGCGCGGCTTAGGTTATTCGAACGGCCGGGTGCACATCCGCGATGCCAGCGTGCGCGCCGCGGCCGAGGTCTCGGCGGACCGCATTGACTTGAAGAACGTACAGGCGTCGGCGCTGGGCGGGCAGTTTAAAGGCTCGTTGACACTCGCCGCGCGCAAGCGCCTGCATGTGGAGGGGAGCGTGGACGGATTCGCAGTCGCCAAAGCCGCCGCCTTCCTCACGGATCGTCCGCTGCCTTGGGACGGAACCTTGTCCGGAGACGTGACTGCGGATACCACGCTGGGCGAAGCGGACGCGATTGCGCATGCCAGGCTCGCCATCGCTGCCGCCGCAGAAGGGACGCCGATCTCGGGCCTGGTCGATGCTTCCTACCTTCAGCAGGCAGGCGAGATTTCGTTGGGCGATTCCTATTTCGCCACGCCTGCGACGCGCTTGGATGTGAGCGGAGCGCTGGGAAGAAGGGTCGATGTCCGCCTGCGCTCCACCGACCTTGCGGACCTGCTGGCGGTTCTGCCCCTGGTCGAGGACGATCCCCCGAAGGAGCTTCCCCTCAAACTGGCCAAGGGGGCTGTGGTTGCTTCCGGCGCCGTCACTGGACCGCTGGATGATCCACGCTTTCGCGGCCAGTTGAACGTGACCGGCGCCACGGTGGAAGGCCACGCCTTCGATGAGTTTGACGCCGCCGTGGATGTTTCGCGCAGCGCGCTGTCCACCTCGCGCTTCCGCCTGACGCGCGGGATGACGGAAGCGCTGGGAACGGCCACGCTGACCGCCGCGCAAGGCAGCTACGGAAGCAACTCCGCCATCTCCGCGCAATTCAATCTGCGCAACGCGAATCTGGAGCAGCTCACGAAAGAGGCTGGCGCCGGGTTTACCGTGCAGGGAACGGCTACGGCCGCCGTGAGCGTCTCCGGCTCACTCGGCCAGCCACAGGCGGATGCGACCGTCACCGTGATCAACGTCCACGGGTTCGGAGAGGTGATGGATCGAATCACTGCGACGGTCAAGGCGACGCGCGATGCGCTGGAGGTTTCAGACGGTCAGGCCGAGGATGGGCCGGGGAGGGTCGCGTTTTCGGGCTCCTACAAAGTCGGCACAGGGCCCCCAGGCTCCGTTGTGCCGGCGAGTTCCCTTAAAGCCGGCACAGGGCCCCCAGGCTCCGTTGTGCCGGCGAGCTCTCTAGAAGCCGCGCGGCCGGATTGGAAGACCGGAGAGGCGCAGCTTCAAGCGGGCGTGCGCAATCTTCCCTATGGACGCGTGGAAGCGCTGAAGGCTCTCGACGCCGATTTGGATGCCCGGCTCAGCGGGGATGTCCGTGCGCAGGCGCGCGTGACCAACGGGGATGCGGCGCTTGAATCCGCCTTCGGGACCCTGACCGCGCAATCGGTGACGCTGCGCGGGCAGCCGGTCGGCGAGCTAGCCGTTACGGCTGACACGCGCGGGGACGAGGTGACGCTGCAGGTGAAGGGTAACGTCGACGCGGCGAATCTGGAAGGCAATGGTTCCTGGCGGCTTTCCGGCGATCAGCCCGGTTCGGCATCCGTACGCTTTTCGCGCTTGACGCTGGAGCAGGCGCACCGGTTGGCGATGCTGGCCGGGGCAGCGCCGCAGGACCAGAGCGATCTGCCGCTCGAAGGAGTGCTGCAGGGCGGCTCGATTGCGGTGAACCTGGCGCTGCGGCATCCCCGCGATTTTGCGGCAACGGTCATGCTGGAGGGCGTGCAATTCAGCCCCAAGGCCGGCCAGACGCTCGGGTTGGGCGTCCAGCCGCAGGATCTGGTGCTGGCCAGCGCGCAGCCGGTCGGGATCGCGATCAACGCCAGGGAAGTGCGGATTCAGCCAGCTCGCTTGACCGGCCGCGACACCAATCTCGAAGTCAGCGGAGTGATCCCGTTCTCCTCGGCGGCGGGTGGCGCAGACCTGGCGGTTCGTGGCATGGTGAACCTCTCCGCGTTGCAGTTGGTCAGTCCCAGTCTTCTTGCCCGCGGCAACGCTACCGTGGAAGCCACCTTGCGCGGCGAGCTGACGGACCCGGCCCTCAACGGCCGCATGGATCTGAAGGCCGCCTCGCTGTATCTCAAGGATGTGTCCACCGGTCTCGACAACGTCAACGGCGGCGTGCTGTTCAACCGCAACCGCGCCACCATCGACAAGCTCACCGCGCAGATCGGCGCCGGCACGCTGGCCTTGGGCGGCTTTGTCGAGTTCGGTACGCCGCTGGTCTACCGGCTGAAAGCCACTGCGCAGCAGGTCCGTTTCCGTCTGCCGGTGGACCTGAGCACCACCTTCAGCGCCAATCTGGCTCTGGACGGGACCTCCGACGCCAGCAGCTTATCCGGCTCTCTGACGCTGAACCGCGCCGCGTTCAATCCGCACACCGACCTGGGCGAGTTATTCTCGGCCTTCTCAACGCCGCAGCAGGAGGAATCGCCCAACGACTATCTGCGGGGCGTGCAATTCGACGTGCGGATCGTGAGCGCGCCCAACTTTGAGCTGCAGACTTCGCTCACGCGCGACGTGCAGTCGGAAGTGGATTTGCGGCTGCGCGGAACGCCGCGCCAGCCCGTGTTGCAAGGCTCGGTTTCAGTGGATTCGGGGCAGGTGCAGGTGTTCGGCAACCAGTACAACATCGACCGCGGCGACATCCGCTTCACTAATCCCATCCGCATCGAGCCGGTGTTCGATCTGTCGCTCGAAACCAAGGTGAGCGGGGTCTCGGTCAACATCACTTTTACCGGCACCATGGACAAGCTCAAGACCAATTACAGCTCGGATCCGCCGCTGGAGCCGTCGAAAATTATCGCGCTGCTGGCGGTGGGCCGGAGCCCGAACCAATACTCCGGTACGGCTTCCACGCAGGCGGGGGCCGATTCGAGCGATCTGTCCGGAGCCGCTGGCGGGCTGGTCAGCCAGGCTCTCTCGGCCCAGCTCAGCAGCAAGATGCAGCGCTTCCTGGGAGCCAGCCGGGTGAAGATCGACCCCACCATGACCGGCGTCGACAACACGCCTCAGGCACGTTTGACGTTTGAGCAGCAGGTCTCCAAGGACGTGACCATGACCTACATCACCAACCTCAACTACACGGCCGAGCAGATCGTCCGCCTGCAATGGGATTTGAACAAGAACTGGTCGGCGATCGCGGTGCGCGACGCCAACGGGCTGTTCGGCATCGATTTTCAATATCGCACCCGTTTCAAATAAGCCTGCTGGGGCCCGAGGATGAGTGAAGCGAAGCGCTCTGATCTGTGACTAAACAGAGCCGCGACCGGAGGAAGCGGTTTCCTGCGACGAATGACCGAACCTCCGCTCGGCCCAGCGGGCACCCCGGTCGCGGCTCTGAAAGAAGAAACGCCAAGCAACGTCACAGGTTGCCCCATCCGGTCCCACCGGAGACAGGGCTGAGCCGCGGCCAGAGGAAGCGGTCCGATGGAATCACCAGCGCAGCGAAGACAAGAACTGAAGATAAGCCTTGACTTTCGCCGCCGCCGTGGTTTACCTTAACGATTCGAGTTCCGGGCCGGGAGTGGGTCCCGGAGGACAAGGAGTGCGGTTATTTCTCGAGTGGATACCGTGACCGAAGAACATGTTTTCAGTTCCACTCTGGAAAGCGTGGACGCGGCCGAGGCTATTGTACTCAAGGAAGCCAAGGAACTGGGCTTCGATGAAGACGACGAGCACAAGATCGGCATTTCCGTCCGGGAGTGCATGGTCAATGCCGTGGTCCATGGAAACCGCTACAACTTGCGGAAGAAGGTACACTTGATGGTGATCCGAAGCCCCGGTTCGCTGGAGATCCGGATCGCCGACGAAGGCGAGCATTTTGATGTATCGCAATTGCCCGATCCGCTGGCGGACGAAAATCTGCTGCGGCATTCCGGGCGGGGAATCCTGCTGATGCAGGCGTTCATGGACGAGTTCCAAATCCGGCCACGTCAGCCCAAGGGCACCGAAGTCAGGATGGTGAAGCGCCTGGCGACGGCAGGCTGCACTTAAGGCGGCAGCCGGTGAAAATGCGCCGCAAGCGCGGCTTTTTATACAAGGAGGGAATTGCGTGAGTGTCAAACTGACCACCCGGCAGGTGGGCGATGTAACGGTAGTCGATGCGGTGGGGCGGATCACGCTGGGCGACGGCGCCAGCTCTTTCCGCGACACCATCCGGAATCTGGTGGGAGCCGGACACAAGAAGCTGCTCCTCAATCTGGCCGAGGTTTCTTATATTGATAGCTCGGGGATCGGGGAAATGGTATCGGGATTTACCACCGTGACCAACCAGGGCGGGGTGGTGAAGTTGCTGAGCCTGAACAAGCGCGTCAAGGACTTGCTCCAGATCACCAAGCTGTACACGGTTTTTGAAGTGTTTGACGACGAAGCGCACGCGGTCCGCAGTTTCGCCTGAGGCGGGCTCGCGGGAGCTGCTGGCCTTATTTGGAACGAGTTATTTCCCTTGAGTTCCTGGAAATAAAGAGAATTCAGGCCGCGCCAACTTACTCTTAGTCTTGGGATCGCGGCTGCGCCCAATTCCGGCGGGCCGCGCGAGAGGCCGATCGTGGTTCCAATTCGAGAGCCCCAGACCTATAGCGTATTGCTCGCGGACGATCTGACTTTGGTCAGGGAGGGATTAGCAGCACTCTGCTCAGCCCAGCCTGCTTACCGGGTCGTGGGGCAGTGTTCCGAGGGGGTAGTGGCGCTGCGCCTGATCGAAAGCTCGCCGCCCGACATTGCCGTTTTAGACCTGAACCTGCCAGATTTATTCACCCTGGAGATTGTCCGGAGGATCCGGGACGCAAATATCCCCACCAAGGTTGTCGTGCTCTCCACCCGGCGCGACCGCAAGACCGTGGTGGAGGCGCTCCGCTGCGGGGTCAATGCGTTTCTGCTCAAGTCCGCGCCGGCGCGCCAACTGCTCGAAGCCTTCGAACAGGTTCTGGATGGCGGAATCTATGTTTCCCCGCAACTGGAACTCAACCGGATCTTTAGCGGCAACAAGTCTTCCCCGGAGGACCCCCTGGAGTCGCTCAGCGCCCGCGAATACCAGGTATTCACCCTCCTGGTGGAGGGGATCCGAGCCAAGGAAATCGCGGCCCGCCTGGAGCTGAGCCCCAAAACAGTCGACACCTACCGCGCCAGCCTCATGCGTAAACTCGATATTCATGACGTCGCTGGCCTGGTCAAGTTCGCGATTCATCGCGATCTCACGTCCTCGCGCTGAGCTACTTGTATGGAGCGGCGTGTCCGCTCCATGGTGAGTGAAGACTCCGGCTTCGTGATAAAATCCATATGGAGCGGCGTGCCCGCTCCATTGTGATTCGGACGAATGGCGTTGCCTCCCGTGCGCCGGAGTATTTTTTCGTGAACAGACAGACCCGCAAACAACTCAAGACCGACCAGCTCGCCGAGGGATTCGGCGAAACTTTCAGTTTTCTGAGCCACCATCGCGCCGAATCGATTCGGTATGGGCTGATCGCCCTGGCCGTAATTGTCCTGGCCGGCGGCTACTATCTTTACAGCCGCCATCAAGCCTCGGTTCGCGAGGACCTGCTGACTCAGGCGCTGAAGATCAATGACGCGATCATCGGTCCCGCCGACACACAGACCAACAAGGCTTTCCCGAATCAGCAGGCCAAGGACAACGCCACCATCAAGGCGTGGACTGATCTGTATACCAAGTATCACGGCACCACCGAGGGCTCCATTGCGGGACTGTACCTGGCTGCGCTGCAGGCCGATAAAGCGAAGTTCGCGGACGCCGAGAAAATCTACCAGGACGTTGTAGACTCCGCCCCCAAGCTCTACGCCGCGCAAGCGGAGATGAGCTTGGCGCAGATTTACGCTGCGGAGGGCAAAACCGACGCCGCCCAGAAGATCCTGGAAGACCGGATCGCTCACCCAACCGTGTTGGTCTCCAGCGACGACGCTAAACTTCAGTTGGCGGACCTTCTGATCAATAAGGATTCGGCGCGGGCCCGTAAGCTGGCTGAGCCGTTGCGCAACTCCAAGGACGTCGCCGTCAGCAAAGAAGCCATCAACGTAGTGGGTAAGATCAACATGGCTACCGGTAAGCAGCAGTAACAAGCTGATTTGGCCGCTCTCGCGCATTTGCGATTTCCCCTGGAGCAATCGCGCGGCCGGCGTTATCCCGAACTCCCCCATCCCTACCGCAACGAATTCCAGCGCGACCGCGATCGCATCGTGCACGCGCGGGCATTTCGCCGGTTGGAGAACAAGACCCAGGTCTTCACCCCCGGTCTTTCCGATCATTTCCGCAACCGGTTAACGCATACCATTGAGGTTTCGCAGATCGCCCGCACGGTGGCCGCGGCCCTGGGGCTGGATGACGGCTTGACCGAGGCGCTGGCGTTGGCGCACGACATCGGCCATCCGCCTTTCGGCCATTCGGGTGAGCAGGAGCTGGACCGCATGATGCGCCGCTTCGGTGAGCGTTTTGAGCACAACCGCCATGCTTTGCGCATCGTCGAGTCCTTCGAGAATCCCTACGCGCGTTTCCCCGGGCTGAATCTGACCTTTGAGGTGCGCGAGGGGATCGTCAAGCATTCGCGCGACTTCGAACCCGGCGAGATCCCCGACCTGGAGGAATATCTGCCGGGGCTGAAACCTCCGCTGGAAGCGCAGTTAATCGATCTGTGCGACGAGATCGCCTACAACACCGCCGATCTTGACGACGGCTACAGCGCCGGCCTGGTGCTGCCCGAGGACGCCGCGAGTTCTGTCAACAAAATCGGGGAATTCTGGGAGGCAGCGGAGATGCAATTTCCCGGCGCGACCGAAGCGGTGAAGGTGAAGGAAGTGGTGCGCGGCCTCATCAACTGGCTGGTGACCGGCTTGATCCGGGGAACCGTGGCGGCCGCGGAGGGCCTGGCCGGGGTGCAGGATGTTCGAGGGCATGCCTGCCGCATCGCGAAGTTTTCCCCGGAGACCACGGCCGGCTCGCAAGAGCTGAAGGGCTTCTTGCGGGAGAGGGTGTATTCCTCTGAGGCCCTGCGCGTTTCGCGAAGCGAGTCGGTGCAGAGGATCGCCGGCTTGTTTGAATTCTTTCTGCAACACCCGGAGCGGCTGCCTGCCGCATACCGCGAGGATTCCTCCGCGCAGCCTCTCGTTCGCCAGGTTTGCGACTACATCGCTGGGATGACCGACGGCTTCTTCCTGAGGACGTGCCGTCAGATAGGTATCGCCTAGGACCGTTCAAATCAAACAAAGCCGCGACCGGGGTGCCCCCCTGGGCCGAGCGGTTTTTGCCACGGGGCTTCTACGCAACCACTTCAAACGGCCGCATCATCTCGTTATCCTCATGCTCCAGCACGTGGCAGTGCCAAACGTAGCGGCCGGTGTAGCCTTCGAACCGGACGATGATGCGCGTGACCATCCCGACCTCGGCGCGGACCGTGTCCTTCCATCCCATTTCCTGCGGATCGGGCGGGGCCGCGGCGGAGGCGTAGACCAGCTTGCCGCTCTTCATGTACTCGGCCATGTCGATGCGGCGCCGGTCCAGGATCTGGAACCGCACCAGGTGCAGATGGATGGGATGCGTGTCGTCGGTCAGATTCACCAGCGTCCAGATCTCGGTGGAATCGAGCACCGGTTTTTCGGTGACCGGCATGTGGTAATGTGCACCATTAAGCAGCATCAACGTGGCCCGTCCGCGGGCATCCAGGTGATGATCCAGCGTCAGCAGGCGCGTTTTGACGGCCACCGATTCACTCATGCGCTCGATGCGCCGCAGCGCCTCAGGCAAAGGCGGCTCCGCTTCTAATATCGGCTGCGCCGGGGCCTTCGCAGCGGAGACACGGATCTGCAAGATCGGCGCGGAGCTCTGCTTGAGATATAACTGCTGACCGGCGTGACTCGAGAAATCCAGAATCAGGTCCGCGCGCTCGGCTGGAGTGATCTGGAGGGTCTTCAGCTCGACTGGTTTTGAGAGCAGTCCCTGGTCGGATCCGATCATCCAGAAAGGTTCGCGCCCGGGAAGCAGGGTTCCGCCTTCGCGTGACAGCGACAGCGTGTAGAACTGGGCGTTCGACGTATTGAACAAACGGAAGCGGTAACGGCGCGGTTCGACCTCAAGAAAAGGGAAGAGTTTACCGTTTAAAAGGATTGCATTTCCGTAGAATTCGCTGGTCCAGGGCGAGGCAGGATCGCCCGATACAGGATAATCCAACTGGCCGTCCAGCTTGAACTGCCGGTCAAAGATGGCGATGGGGATCTCGTAGCGGCCGCCGGGAAGGTTCAAGGAATCTTCCTGCGCATCGCGGAGAAAATACATCCCGAACAGGCCTGCGACGGCATTCAGCCTTGTGATGCCCATGGCGTGGTCGTGATAGAACAGCGCCGCGGCGTCCTGGTGGTTCGGGTAATAGCAGGTGCGCGATTGACCGGAGGTGTACCACTTCTCCGGATCGCCATCGCTTTCCGGCGGAGTCCTGCCGCCGTGCAAATGCACCACCGCCCGAACCGCGGGTTTGTCCGGCTCGGCTCCGTGCAGCGATTGATCCACCGGCAACAGATGCTGCGTGGGAAGCTGGTTCACCCACTCGACCAGCAGCGGCTCACCTGAGCGCGCCTCGAAGACCGGGCCCGGCGACATTCCTTCATAGCCCCAGAACGTCGTGGGCGGAATATCGCGATGCACCTTGGCCTGGAACGGCCGCATCGCGACGCGATAACGCGGGATGCGCACGGCCGGATTCCGCGGATCGGGAGCCTCGCCGTCGGGCTCGGCGCGAGGAGGAATAGGCAAGGGATCCACGTACTTCGCCAGCGAGTATGGATTCAGCGATAGCCCACGCGAGGGGCCGGCTGCCGGTTTCCGGCCCCCGGGTAAGGCCGCCGGCGGCATCGCCATCTGTTGCGAGCCGGCCTGCTGGGAGTACGCTCGCGCGGCAGCAGCCGCCAGCATTGCGTGTTGAAGAAGCGTCTGTTGAAGAAACGTTCGCCTAGTGCGCAAACGGTTAGTTTAGCGGAGCATCGTTTCAATCGTATTGCAGCCGCGCACCTTTTTGCGTGTTGCAGTTGCAATCGTTTA
>CAWISY010000258.1:0-15574 GCA_963838455.1 Bryobacterales bacterium | reverse complement strand
AGGAAGGCCCAAGAGCTTCAATTACGTCTCGACTACCTTCGTGTTTGGCTGGGCGGTCAAGAAGGTCTTGTATGAGACCGACATGAACGAGCAGATGGAGCTTCTCGATTTTGGATACAGCCAATCCAAATGGGTATCGGAACAGGTGGTGATGCAGGCGCGCCAGCGGGGACTGGAGACACGCATTTTCCGGCCCGCTCTGGTGAGCCCCTCCGTAACCGGCGGCGGCAATAACTTCGACATCGCCGTGCGTTTAGTTGCGTTCATGGTAAATCACGGCATTGGAGTCGATGCTCTGAACCAGGTTAGCTTCGTTCCCGCGGACATCACGGCGAACAACATCGTTGCGATTTCCACGAGTCCAGGCACGGCGAATAAGACGTACCATGTTACGCGCGACGATTACGCGAACATGCTGGATATTACCGGCCTGATTACCAAGGCGACCGGGCGGCAATTCGAGGTTTTTAGCCTTCCCGACTTCGTTCCTGAGCTCATCCGGAGATGCAGGAAGGAAGATCTGCTCTTTCCGCTGCTGGACTTCCTGGTGGGCTCCGTGGACAACATCTCGGCGATGGAGTTCAAGCGCTATGACAGTTCCTGCTATCAAGCGGCTCGCAATGCATCCGCATGGGGCAAGGCGGATCCGTCTCTCGAAGACACGGTCAACGGCATCCTGAGATTCATGCAGCGAAAGGGAATCATCTCCGTCGCGGCTCGTGAGTTCAAAACCGTGGTTGCCTGCCCGTAGGCATTTGCACCGTGCGCCGGAGCCACGAAGGCTACTGCTTCCGAAATATCAGAGTCTCCCTTACGCGCTGACCGGTTTCCAACATGCCGGTCGTGGTGAGGGTCATCTGCTGTCCGTCGGCCGAAACCACCCACCGGTCCCTTTGAGCGATCTGATCGTCTCGCCGGTAAATCGAATCGACCGTGTGAGCGTCGACAAGCGTGAGCGTCACGGTATCGTTGTTGGAGTTTTTCAGGTCGTATTCCTTACCGTCAAAGCGGGCGCTGTAACTGAACTCACCCGAGAAACGGACCCCTTCGGTTCCGTCCGCCTCGATCTTGAGAGCCAACCCCTGCCGCAAACGAGTCTTACTTGGATCCTGCGTCCACTCGCCGGCGAATAAGTCATTGGGGACCTTCGTGCCTCCGCTCCGTGTCCACACGGTGATCCGGTCGGCGCGGCCTTTCTCTGAAGTCGTGCTCGTCAACTCGTTGCCGTCACTCGAGAGTTTGTCACGAACCGTCGCCACTACAGCTCCATTCTTCTTCTCTTTGACCTCGGCTTGATTCTTATCGATCCTTCGTAATTCGATTTGACTAAACGCTGGATTGCCTTGTACGGGCGTTTCATGTCCGTCCCACTTCGCCGTGAAATCGACGTGGGTGTCGCCGGATGTCACTACGTGCACACCATCGTGTAGAGAGGTGATGGAGAGTTTGTTGGGGGGATCCAGGGCGGATTGCGCGGAGATGAGAGTCCAGGAGCCAATGCGGGGGTCCGCGGCGTGAAGTTGAAGCGCGGCAACCAGACCGAGCAATGCGAGTTTGTGCAATGGTCCTCCTAAAACCCGATGGATCTTCAACCAATTTTCGCAGATTCAGCCGCCAGGCTGAGGAATGTGAAGATCCTTGACTGGTAACGGTTTCGCATGACATCATGAATCTCGTGCATGTGCGCCATTTCTGGCTGGCCGGGGTAGTCCTTGCCGCGGTCCTTGCGCTGCTTCCATTTTCCTTCCACGCTGAGCGCCATCTGGAGACTGCAACCCGCATCGAAGGTAGCGAAGCGGAGAGCGTCACGCAGGAGTTGGACAGCCGTTTTCGTTCGCCCTTCGTTGACCGCGTAGTCCTGGTGATTCAGGGACTCCCACCCGCGGATTCGGAGGAGGGCGAGCAAGCGATCGCAACGATTGAAGACAGCCTGAGAGAGGAACCCGGCGTGTCCGGAATCGTTTCCCATCTCGATTTTCGCGATCCGGTTTTCCTAGGCCGGGGAGGAGGAACCTTTATTCTGGTGGGGCTCGCCTCCACCGACGGTCCCGTCGAATCGCTCGTCCCTAAGCTTCACCTGCGGGCAAGCGCTCTTCAAAACCAATTGCGCGGCCGTTATCCGGCGGTGAAGCTCGAACTGACGGGCGAGACGCCGCTTAATTTCGACATTCGGAAAGCTAGCGCCGATGACGTACAACACGGCGAAAGTCTGGTGATTCCGGTGACTCTGGCGCTTCTGCTGGTGGCTTTCGGAAGCTTGGTGGCGGCCGTCATTCCATTGGCGGTTGGCCAGCTTGCTATAGCGGCCACTCTGGCCATAGCGGGATTCCTGGGCATGCGTTGGCATTTGTCCATTCTGGTTCAGAATTTAGCCACGATGCTGGGGCTCGGCTTGGGGATCGACTACGCGCTCCTGATGGTCAGCCGCTTCCGGGAAGCGATTTCCGCCGGGCACCACGGACTCAGAGCCTCGGTCATCGCGGCACGTCAGGCGGGTCATACACTTCTGATTTCAGCCTCGACGGTAGCCATCGGATTTCTAGCCCTCATGACCGTCCCCATCAGCGAAGTGCGCTCCATCGGAGTCGCGGGATTCCTGGTCGCGGGACTGAGCGTATTGCTGGCAAATACCGTCGTTCCGGCCGTGCTGGCAATTCTCGGTCCGCGAATTAATGCCGGCCGGTTGCCCTTCGCCGCGAAGCTGGATGCGCATTGGGCCGCATGTACGGGAACGCGTTGGAGAAAGTGGGGGAAGGTGATTGTCGCTCATCCGTGGCTTGCCATCCTTCTGGCAGGCGTGCCCTTGCTTCTGCTGGCCGCGCAGGCCGCGCGGCTCGATACCAGCGTCCCCCAGGGGGATTGGCTTCCGCCAGCGGCGGAATCGGTTCACGCGCTTCACACTCTTGAACGAATGGATCGGGCTGGAATTGTATACTCCTTGCGGGTGATTCTTGAACTTCCAACGGATTCCATTGCACAAACGGACTCGGGGTGGGATACCCTCGATCGCTTCACCAAACGGCTGGCGAGCGACCCTCGTGCCGACCGCGTGATCTCGATCACGACGATGGCGGAGGGCAACCGGTCTTCCCTCGGCGACCTCTCGCGTGAGACGCATCGAACGTTCCTGAGTCGCGACGGACGGGCGGCTCTGCTTGAAGTGCTACCCAAGCCGTCCCTTTCCCTGCGCGATCAGGTCAACTGGGTGCGGGAGCTGCGTAAGACGGGCGCGGCGGCTCTTACAGGAATACCCGGCGCCAAGTTACTCGTCGGAGGCATCCCGGCGCTAAATGCCGATTATCAGACGATCGTCGTGGACCGGATGGGTTCGGTGATGGCGCTGGTAGTGGGAGGAACGCTGCTGGCGCTTCTTGGCGGGTTCCGATCGCTTTTCGCCGCCGTGAAGGCCATCGTTCTGAACTTGCTCTCGGTTGCGGCCTCCTTCGGAGCATTGGTTCTAGTCTTCCAGGACGGGCATGGAAGCAGATTCCTGGGAGTTCAGGAGGGCAACGGGCAGCATATTTCCAATTGTGCCAATCGTCGCCTTTGCCATCGTCTTCGGACTGAGCATGGATTACGAGGTGTTTTTGGTCGCCCGAGTCCTCGAAGCGAGGAGGAGCGGGCTGAGTGAAATGGATGCCATCCCCGAGGGGCTAGCCAGAACCGCAGGCCTGATTACGAGCGCAGCCGCGATTATGATTGTGGTATTCGCGGCATTCACCTTCGGAAACTTCCTGGTGGTTAAGATGCTCGGATTTACGCTGGCGGTAGCCGTGTTTATCGACGCGACACTGGTTCGCATTGTGATCGGCCCTGCGCTTCTTCGTATTGCAGGCGATTGGAACTGGTGGCCCGGAGGACTCGCCGCCGCACGCAGCGCACCGGTGCTGGCGAGCGGCGAATGATGCGCATCGATACGCAGTTTAACGAACCGCCGAGCCGAGTCCCAATGCCAACAGCGTTAACCAGATGGCCACGGCCGAGTTTGCTCTGGGATGTTTGGCTGTCGCGGTAGGGACGGTATCGCTACAATCCCCAGAAAGCCGCCCTTCAACCCCACGGCGTTGTCACTCGGTTGTCACTCACCTTCGGGATTCCGGGGATCGGCCCAAGTTACAACTGGCCGGCAACCTCACCGCACGCGTGAGTCCCCAACGCTGAAATAGACGCAGTCGGGGTGGTGAAGCACGAGAGCGCTCACACTGGCTTCCGGCTCCATCATCATGCCCTCGGTGAGATTTACGTCGATGTCCTCCGGTCGCAGCAGCTTCCACAGTCCTTGTTGATCGTCCAGATTGGGGCAGGCCGGATAGCCGAAGCTGTAGCGTTTGCCGCGGTATTTGGAGGTGAAGCGGTCGTGCATGGTGACGGAAGGCGCGTCCGGGAAGCCCCAATCCTCGCGAATTCGCCGGTGCAGCCACTCCGCGCCTGCTTCGGCAGTTTCGAGAGCCAACGCTTGAATGGCGTGAGCCTTGAAGAACTCGCCCGCGCGCTTCCATGCCTCTGATTTTTCGCGAATGCCCGCGCCCGCGGTCACGACGAACAAAGCGATGTGATCCCGGCCTTGAGCATTAGGGTCCAGCACGTAATCGCTCAGGCACAGACCGTCGGCCCCATGCTGGCGTTCGTCCTGGCGGTCAAACTGGAAAACATGCAGGGGAGTGGATTGGCCTGGCGCGAAAAGCCGGATCGCATTGCCGTCGCGCTCTGCTTCAAAGAACTGCCATACGGCACGGACGCTCATGAAACCGGCAGCCTCGCCGCGAAGCTCTTCCATCTGATGGTAGATTTCGAGCGCTTTCGGCTCATGCTCCTTGAGCGCAGCTTCGAAATTGCCCTTGTAGCCCAGATGCCGTCCATACAACATGAAAGGGTTGATGTAGCTCCACACCTCTTTCAGATTCTTGATGTCGCGAACGCGCCGATCCATGTAGGGGGCCTGGGGAATCGGCAGGGAACCGCGAACCCGGCTGCTGTGAAGAGTTAAAGGGTCGCTTGGCAAGACTGACGAGGCCCGGTTGGACACGGTCGCGGTGACTTGTTCCGCGGATTCGGTTGGTTGCGCGGCGACCATAGACGATCGCAGTTTCGGATCCATGATCTGGCTCATTAGGGCGAGTCCCGACATGGCGTCCTTGGCGTAGCAAGCCGGACCGCCGTAAGCCGGACCGATCTTGTCTCGTGTAAATTTGGCGGACAGCGCTGCACCCCCTACCAGCAGCGGGACTCGAATTCCGGCCGCGCGCAGATCGCCGGCCGTGGCCACCATTTGCTGGGTGCTCTTGACCAGCAAGCCCGAGAGCCCGATCGCATCCGGCTGGTGTTTTTGACAGGCCTCGATGAGAGCCTCCGGCGAAACTTTGATTCCCAGATTCACTACCTGGTAGCCGTTGTTCGCCAGAATGATTTCCACCAAATTTTTGCCGATGTCGTGAACATCACCCTTGACCGTCGCCAGAATTACCTTCCCGCGCGTTTCGGTTTCGGCCGATGGCATAAATTGCCGCAAATAATCGACCGCCGTCTTCATCGCTTCGGCGGATTGCAGCACTTCCGCCACGATCAACTCACTGTTATTGAACAAGCGGCCCACTTCGCTCATACCGTTCATCAGTGGACCGTTGATAATATCCAGCGGAGCAGCGCCTTCCGCCAGTTTGCGGTCGAGGTCCGCAGTCATTCCGTCGCGCGTGCCTTCGACGATGTACTCAGCCAGGCGCTGGTCCAGCGGCAAATCCGCCGCGACGGTTTTCCTCCGTTGACCGGCATGTTTACCGGCATCGCGATAATGCTCCGTAAGTGCCGCTATGTGGAATTGATTGATCGCCGCCCTTTGCTCCCGGTCCTGTTCGCGCCAGTCTGCCTGTTCGCGCCAGTCGGAAGGTTTGGTCTGTCCAAGCCCTGCTCCTTCCATCGGCGCGTTAAACAACAGGTTTTCCGCAAGACGCCGTTCCTGTTCGGGGATCGAGGCAAACCGTTCCAGCTTCTCCGCGTTCACGATGGCCAAGTCCAAACCGGCCTTGGTGCAGTGGTATAGGAACACGGAGTTCACAACCTCCCGCGAAGCCGCTGGAAGTCCAAACGACACGTTGGAAATACCCAATATGGTTTTGACGCCGGGGAGTTCCTGCTTGACCAGCCGCACGGCTTCGATGGTTTCCACCGCTCCGCCAATATAGTTTGCGGCCCCGGTGGCGCAGGGAAATACCAGCGGGTCGATCAGGATGTTTTCGGGCGCGATCCCATACTTACCGGTGAGCAACTCATAGGACCGCCGCGCCACGGCCAGTTTGCGCTCTCGCGTAAACGCCTGGGCCTGACTCGGGTCTTCGTCGATGCAGCCCACCACCAATGCAGCGCCATAGAGGCGAGCCAAGGGACAAATGTTCGCAAACTTTTCCTCGCCATCTTCAAGGTTCACCGAGTTGATGATGCTCTTCCCCTGGCAGTATGTCAGGGCCAGCTCGACGGCCTTGGGGTCTGTCGTATCGATCATCAGCGGAGCCTTGATCTTGGCGATCAACTTTTCATAAAAAGGCGGGATGTCGCGTAATTCGTCGCGGTCGGCGCTTTGCAGGCAGGCATCGATCACATGCGCGCCGTTCTTGACCTGGCGGCGTGCGATGTCCGTGGCTTCCTCCCATTTTTCTTCCGCGATGAGATTTTTGAAGAGCCGTGAGCCAATCACATTGGTGCGCTCGCCTACGATCAGTGGACGGTTGTTCTCATCGGCCTCGACCAGTTCGAGCCCCGAATAATAAGTGCGCCGCGGGCCTTGGGGAAGCGGGCGCGGACGGGCCCCGGCGGCACGCTCGGTCAGGACGCGGATGTGCTCCGGAGTGGTTCCGCAGCAGCCTCCCACCAGATTTAGCCAGCCGTGGTCCAGAAACCGCCCCAGTTGGGCGCACAACGCGTGCGGAGTTTCCAAGTAAAGACCCTCTTCATTGGGCAAGCCGGCGTTGGGGCAACAAATCACCGGAAACGGCGACATCTGGCTGATGGTGCGCAGGTGATCCGTCATGAACTCGGGGCCAGTGGCGCAATTGAGTCCCAAGGCAAGCAGGTCCGCGTGCGCCAGGGAAGCACAGAAGGCTTCCGCGGTTTGACCGGCGAGCATGGTTCCCGTGGCTTCGATGGTGCCGGAAACGATTACGGCGATACGTTCCCGGCGTTCCTGCCGCAATTGCTCGATCGCGACCAGTGCAGCCTTGGCGTTGCGCGTGTCCTGGCAGGTTTCGACCAGCAGCAGGTCCACGCCGCCTTCGAGTAAGCCGCGAGCCTGCTCATAGAAGTTGGCGACCAGTTCCTGAAAAGTGACTCCGCCGGTCACGCTGATGGCTTTCGTCGTCGGGCCCATCGCGCCCGCCACGAACCTGGGCCGCTGCGCGGTGGAAAATTCGTCGGCCGCCTGCCGCGCCAATTTCGCGGCCGTGGCGTTGATGAGAAACGCGTCGTCTCTCAAAGCATATTCGGCCAGCACCAGCGGCGCGCCGCCGAAGGAATTCGTCTCGGTGATATCGGCGCCGGCCGCCAGATAAGCGCGATGAATATCCAGCACAATATCCGGCCTGGTCCGGACCAGATTCTCATTGCAGCCTTCGTGCGCGGCTCCGCCAAAATCCTCCTCAGTGAGCCCGCATTGTTGCAGCATGGTGCCCATGGCTCCATCCACCACCAGCACGCGCTGCTTCAACAACTGATCCAGCACTGGCAAACGTTCCGCGCTTCGATTCACCGGCTCTGCTCCAAAACTTGCTCCAATTCGAGAACGGCGGCCACATCCAGCGCCATGTCGTAGCGCCCAAACGGCGCGCTGAGCTGCACACCCTGGACCATCGAACGGGCGCGTTCGACCATCTCCTGAGCGATGGCCACGCCCGCAGCGCGAGCCTGCTCCGCATTGGTGGCTTGACGCATGCGTTCCATGGAGGACGGCGGCACCGGCACCCGCAGCTCATTCACCATGAACTCGGCGTTGCGAAAGCTGGTCAGCGGCCAGATTCCGGCCAGGACCGGAATCTTGAAGCTCTCGATGCGCTTTACGAATGACTCCAGAATATCCAGATCAAACACCGGCTGCGTCACGATATATTCCGCGCCGGCTTCGATTTTCCGCTCCAGACGTCCGATTTCTTCGTCCAGGTTCAGCTTTCCAGGATCCGCGCCCACGCCCAGGACCAACGCCGTCTGCGATCCAATCGAACCGCCGCCGAGATCCAGACCGCGATTGAGGTTGTGGGCAATATTCACGAGGCCGATCGAGTCGACATCGAACACCGCCGTCGCTTCCGGGTAGATCCCCATGCGCGGCGGATCGCCGGTGATGCAGATCAGATTGCGGATTCCCACCGCGTGGGTGGCCAACAGCTCGGACTGTATGCCCAGAATATTGCGATCGCGGCAGCAGAAATGGTTCACTGCCTCAATGCCGGCCTGCTGCTGAATCAACTGGCAGGTGGCCTGGGCGCTCAGGCGGGCGCTCGCGCGCGGTCCATCCGGCACGTTGATGCAATCGATGCCGTGATCGGCGCACAGTTTCGCTCCAGCGATCTCGCGCGAGGCGTCGACTCCGCGCGGGGGCAGAATTTCAACGAACGTGACAAAGCGCCCCGCCGCCAGTTTCGCCCCCAGTTTGGATTTCTCCGCCAGGGCAACTGCAGGCATGCCTTGGCGGGTTTCGGGCGCGCCCATGTCGGCGAACGTCGCGGCCACCGTCACCTGGCGTTGCGGCTGCAAGGATCGGGTCTCCGAGACCATTTGCCGGATGTGCTCCGGCGTCGTGCCGCAGCATCCGCCGATGATCTTGGCGCCGGCCCGCAACATGCGACGGGCGTACTGCGCCATATACTCGGGCGAAGTGAGATAGATGTTGCGGCCCTCCACCCGCGTGGGCATGCCCGCGTTGGGCATGGCGCTCAACGGCTTCGCGCAATGGGGAGCGATTTCTTCCAGCGCCTCCAGGATCGTTTTGGGACCGACGCAACAGTTGAAGCCGAGGACATCAAAGGGCCAGTCAGCAATTTCGCGGGCCAACTGCCGAAGCGAAGTCCGCCCCGGCAACTCCCCCGCGTCGTCAATGGCCACCTGCGCGACGATCACCATGTCTTCACCAGCGGCGCTTCGTGCGGCCAGCACGGCTTCGTACAGTTCGTGCAGATCGGTGAAAGTCTCAAGGATCAGAAGATCGGCTCCCGCCCGGCACAGTGCATCGGCCTGCTGACGAAAGATGGCCCAAGCCTCGGCAGCCGGAACGGTGCCCAGCGGTTCGATGTGAACCCCCAGGGGACCCATGGCGCCCGCCACAAAGGCTCGGCCTTGGGCGGCTTGCTTAGCCAAGCGCACGCCCGCGCTGTTGATCGCTTCGATCTGATCCGCCAGCCCGAAGGACTGGAGCCGCGCGTGATTCGCTCCATAGGTATTAGTCTCTAGAATCTCGGCGCCCGCGGCGGCGTACTCCTGATGAATCGCCGAAACCAACTGCGGCGCGGACAGATTCAACTCATCGAAACACCGGTTGATGAAGACGCCACGAGAGTATAACATCGTGCCCATGGCGCCATCTGCCACCAACACGCGCTCCCCCAGGCGCTCGCGAAAGTCCTTGGCACGGGATGAGGACAGATCCATCCTGATACTGGTGCAAACGTCCGTCCAATCCTAACGACAAGAAAATCCTGTACGATACAGGTCCTGGGTGCCATATGGCGCAAACCGTGGCCAGCGTGATCGGGTGCTTTCCCGCAATCCCCCTCCCCATCCTTGGACTACAGAGTTGACGGCCCGACTCGGCCTCGGGCCGCGGGATAACCCGAATGCTTCCACTGACGTAGAGGCCTTCAACCGTCGCGAAGTGCTTATGAATGAATGTGCTGGCGGGCGCCCCGTCATGAGCGACGCCAGCCTATTTTCGGCTAACCTCCGAAATCATCGCTTTCACATTGATTTTAACTGCGTTATGGAGACTTGATGAGCTTAATCGAGGAAAACCAGCCTTTTCAGGAATGGCTTCCGCCGTTCATCTTGTCTCAACGGACCGCGGCCCGCCAGCCACACAAAGGCAACGAATGGTATTTTGGTATCGGCGCTTGGCGAACGATGGACTATAGCAAGATCATCACGATAGAACCGGGCAAGATGGGCGGAAAGCCGTGTATTCGCGGCCTTCGTATCACGGTCTATGATGTGCTCGATTATCTTGCATCCGGGATGACGGAAGACGAGATTCTCCGTGACTTCCCCGATCTCACGAAAGACGACCTTCGCGCTTGTCTTGCATTCGCCGCTGACCGGGAGCGCAAACTCGCCAGCATTCCCATGTGAAGCTGCTTTTCGACGAGAACCTGTCGCCGGTCCTTCCGCAGACACTCTCGGACTGCTACCGCGAATGTCAGCATGTCCGCGAAATTGGGCTGAAAGCGGCTCCCGACACCGACGTGTGAGGAGTACGCTCTCCGCAACGAGTTCGCGATCGTCAAGGATTCAGATTTCCGGCATAGAAGTTCGCTTCGCGGCTCTCCACCCAAGGTCATCTGGATCGCGCTGGGAAACTGCTCGACGAGTACGGTCGAGGACCTGTTGCGCCAGCGTGTAGCCGAAGTGGCCGAATTTCTAGCGGACGAAGTAAAGGCATTCTTGGTGCTGTCGTGACCGCATGCCTGGTCAATGGGCCTGACAAGACCACTTGAGACAATGTCGGCGGGCTGGAATTGGAACCAATTGGAACCAAAACACGGAGTTGAATACCTGCAAGTGTTTGAAAACGTGGTGGCCAGGGACGGAATTGAACCGCCGACGCCAGCCTTTTCAGGGCCTCCTACCGAATAGGCGAAGTGGCCTGGAATCAGCGGATGTGATTGACGGAAAAAGGGTTGCCATCGAAGCGATTTAGGATGGCGTAGGATTGTCTGGGCTCCGTGCGGCCCTTCGATGTTCGGTTATTGTTCGGTTGAGCTCGGGTCCGGTCTGCTGGTCTGGCATACTAGGTTGGGCCTTTCGGCCCGTTGCTAGCCCTGCCGTGAACGCGCGTTGCCTGCCGGGCCCGCTCCCGTTGGCTCGTGAGGTAGCGCGTCACACCGGCGAGACGCCGCCGGTCGACCTCGCAGTATTTGTGCTCAAGCTCGATGCCGATGTGATCCCGTCTCAGGAGAGCGGCAGCGACCAGGCTGCTGCTAGGTCCGGCGAATGGGTCCAGGACGACATCGCCGGCCTTGGTGAAGGCTTCAATAATGGGCACGAGCGTGTCGACGGTCTTCTCGGTTGGATGGCTGTGATTTTCGGATTCGCACGCATTGCTGTTGTCGGTTATAAGGACGACATCGGCGTTTGTCCGCTAGCGCCACAACATCGGGCGTGTCCTTGGAATTGGAATTTCATTTGATGGCAGCATTGGGGCGGCTATATGGATCGGTTTGATCAAAGCGTCAGACCTCTCGCGAACTTTTCGCTATGGGAACGCCGGCCCGACCTCCTTGGCCAGCGCGCGCAACCCTTGGCGCAGGTGTCGAAGCGGACCGGCGCTGAACCGGCGGAGCGCGTCGCGAATCGCCGGCGAGATTGGCAGGCGGCGGCGTGCGACAAGGTTGTCGAGCAGGCTGGCGAGAGCCGGCTGCCGGGCTTTCTTGAGTGAGGTCCAACAGGCGCGGATTAACATTCGCTGTTCCCGGGAAGATGCAGGGGCGTGCTCAAGAAACCAGAACAGCGCCAAAAAACGCTGCTCTGGAAAGTCCTTCAAGAGCCGTGCCGTGTGCCTGGCAAACTCAGTGGCTGAAGGGCCGGTCTCGGCCAAACCAATCTTGATCATGATGTAATAGCCGCGGGATGGGCCCGCCGGGACAATTCGACCAACGTTGATGCGTTCAAGAGTTCGTCGCGCGTCTTCGGGTAGACCGTTACATAGTTGGCACCAGGCTAGCTGGCTCAGCGCGCCTCCTGCCCTATCCGTTGAGCCGCGCTTTATTTGAAGGTCAACCACGAATTCAAAGAACCGGAGGGCTTCTGACCAATCGCCGATAAGCAGACGCAGCCATGCGCGATTGGCGGCAGGGTCGGTCTGATACTCGAGACGGCCGCGCCGGCGTGCCTCACTCACGCAGTCCATGAACGCGCGGTCGGCTTCCAGCACCTCCCCTTTCTCGACCTGGCAGAGCGCCAGATTGTTGGTTGCCTTTCGACGCCCTTCGTAATCGTTGAGCATCAGGGCGTAGTCTAGAGCGCGGCGATTAAGGCTGAGAGCCTTGTCGAGATGGCCGGTTGCGCGCATGCTTTCAGCCATATTTCTTTCAAACGAGACCATTAGCCGCGGATCGCCGATCTCTTCGTAGGCTGGGCGGGCACGATCGAGAAGCTTGACCGCAAGCTGCGGTTTGTCGGCTCGTAAAAGGGCGAAGGCCAATTCTTCAGTTGCTTGCGCGGCGGGAACCGGCTCGTCGATGCGTTTGGAGAGCTTTTGCGCCAACCGAAGGGTCGCACAGCCCGCCTTCAGCCAGGCTCCGCTGCAATAGACTTGAGCCAGCCCGAGAATCCTGAGCGCGTTGACGCGTTGTCGACTCTCGCGGCGTGCCGGCAGAACCTTGACGGCTTCCTCTGCGAGTTGGAGGCTTTTACGGTATCCTCCGTGTTTGCGGAAATACTGCGAGATGGCGCAGTAGCATTCGGACCGGGCCTCTGCGCTTTGACGATAATTGTCGCGGCGCAGCGCCGTCTCCCACAGCTTCAAAGATCTGAGAAGTGAAACGCTCCCCGCCGCAGGAATCTGTTCGAGCAGTCTTAGTTGATGCCCGAGGAACCACTGGCGGAAAGGTTCTCGGCGTGCGGTGAGGCGTTTGAGTATGTTCTGCGTCGCGATGCGGCATGGACCAGTGTCTCGGGAGACGCATAGAGCGGCGAGGCAGTGGCGTAATCGGTTGAGACTTTCTGGGTCACGCGTTTTCGTCTTAGCCCACGCATTGATCTGGTCAGTCCAGGCAATCGTTTTGTGGGGCGCTGGCAATCGGACCTTCCACTCTCGACGAAACGTCAATAACGCTCCACGGCCGTAATAGGGCTTTTCAGGAAGACGACGATTGAGCTGAAGCCTGATTCTCTGAGTGATGCGGCCTTTCCCAATCCATGCCAACTTGCTTGCATTCTTGACGAGTCCGTCCACGACAGCGGTAAGGTCAGGGTCGCGGGCGGCATACCCGACGAAGAGCGCGGGCTTCCCTGCCGCGAATCGGGAAAGGCAGCGCGAAAAACGCGCCGGGAATGTGCGGAGGATCTGATGGATCGTGACGCCGACATCGGCCGGACGCGAAGTGGCATCCCCGTGAAGCTTGACGATTACATGGCGACTGACGAGAAGTCTTGGAATGCTCGGGATTTGGTTTCGAGTGCGAAGCACCGTATATTTGGCGCCGCCCGCAGCCAGAGCGCGTTCGATTTGATCATCAAAATTCGTGGTCAGCCAAAGCCAGTGTCCTTTCAGATTTTCTGCCAGAAGTTGATGGACGGCGGAGATCCCGACGTTATTGAACGTGCGAAGGACCTCGTAGGCGGCTCCACGTAGGAATTCGTCAAAAAAATCGAGCACAACTTCAAATCGGGGCCACAGGGCTATGCCGTGGGTCGGACGGTGCTCCAGTTCTTTTAATATGGGCATGAGGCCGGCAGCATGGAAGCCTGCGCGTACGATTCGCACAGCTGCCTCATCGCCGAGCGGCAAGCCGCTGTCGAACGAGGCGCCGGCGCCCAGAAAAACAATGCCGGAGTTTTCCCGGAGGAAATCAGGAAGGCGGTGAGCCATACGCTAATTCGCTTGTAAGCACAAATTTTACCTAAACGACTACGACAGCGCCTGACGTGATTTTGCTTATGGCTGAGTTTACCGCCGCCGCCCGCAAACCCTTGCCCCGGTCCCCGGTCCGCCCAAGAGTCTTGAACCGGGCCCCAATTCGATAGGTTGTCGGTGGGTAGCTTGGCGAGCAGCCAAAACGTCTACACCAATCGCCGGTCGAAAGCCGCCTGGAAGCGGTCAACAATCTAGGAGCCTGTCCGAGAAACCCGCAAGATCGAGGGAACAGTGCGAACAAAACTGGGACATAATGTTTTATGCCAAAGGGCTACCGGTCCTATCTTCCTGAGCAGGAGCTGCTGTTGCCGCCGAGTCTGCGCCAATGGTTGGATGAAGACCACCTGGGGTACTTCGTCAGCGACGTGGTGGACCAGTTGGATCTGTCAGCGATCCACGCGGTGTACGAGAAAGAGAGGCGGGGGCAACCGCCGTACGATCCGCGGCTGATGACGAAGCTATTGGTGTACGGCTACTGCACGGGAGTGTTCAGTTCACGCCGGATTCAGAAACGGATGCAGGAAGACATCCCGTTTAAAGTGTTGGCGGCGGGCAACGAGCCGGACTTCCGGACCATCTCGGACTTTCGGAAAATCCACATCGAAACGCTGCAGAAGCTCTTCGAACAGGTCTTGGCGCTGGCGCTGGAAGCAGGCGCGGTGAAAGTGGGCCGGGTGTCGCTGGACGGGACGAAGTTGAAAGCCAACGCGAGCAAACACAAGGCCATGAGCTACGGCCGGATGATCGAGAAGCAACAGCAGTTGAAGGACGAAGTGAAGCGGTTGCTGGAACAAGCCGAGGCCGCGGATGAGGCAGAAGATCGAGAGTATGGTGACAAGCGGGGCGACGAGTTGCCGGAGGAACTGCGGCGGCGCGAGACCCGGCTGGCCAGGATCAAGGAAGCCAAGAAGGTGCTGGAACAACGGGCGCGGGACAAGGCGCTCGCCGAAGGCAAGAGCGCCGAGGAGGCCAAGCTGGCGAAGCCGCAAGACAAGGATCAATACAATTTCACCGATCCGGAGTCGCGCATCATGCCGGGCGCGGATGGGATTGTGCAGGGCTATAACGCGCAAGCCGCTGTGGAGCCAACGTTGCTGTTGATCGTCGACGTCTCTGCCGGGGAGTTCGCGCGATTTCTCACCGGCGAGAATGCAGACGAATTCTGGGAACTTTAGCTGTCGTCGTCGAAAACCTCTTATATAGTCGACCAATGCATTGCGACCACAGAGCCGGCCTACCTCGCCAAGCACGCTTTCCAACTGGCGCAACTCTTCAACACTTTCTATCACCGTCATCCTATCCTGAGCGAGCCCGATGAGAAGCGAAAACAATTTCTGCTGGCCACAGTCGCGATTGTCCGCCGCGAATTGATTCGCACCCTCGCCGTCATGGGCATCACCGTGCCGCCGGTCATGTAGGAAGAAGGAATAAGACTTGGCTCCGCCAGTGCCGCGGTGGTGGAGGGCACGCAGGTTGTGTCAAACTGATGGTTCCGCGCCGCCCGGGAGTTCTGGCGAGTTGAAGGTCAGCCTGATGTGCAGAAATATAAAAACCTCTGTTCAATTTCGATCCGCCGGTCAACGCCGAAGAGATTCGAGCCGCGTCTCTGCAGTTTGTGAGAAAGATCAGCGGATTCAACAAACCGTCGAAAGCCAACGAAGCGTCGTTCCTGGCTGCAGTCGATGAAGTCGCCGCAGTCTCGGCACGGCTTCTCTATTCCCTCGAAACCAACGCGCAGCCGAGGAATCG
>CAWISY010000257.1:0-5243 GCA_963838455.1 Bryobacterales bacterium | reverse complement strand
CCATCGCGGAGGCCGTGCCGGTGTCCGTGCCGAGCTCGAGTTTGGGATCGCGGATGCCGTCCGGAACGGTCTTAGGGACTTCGTCGCGCACCCAGGCGTCGAGCTCAGCGGGCGTGAACAGAACGATTTCGCCGGGCTTCCACTTCTTGTCTTCGAACTTTTTCATTTTGGCATCGGCGCTTTGGAGGGGCGTCTGCGCGGCGAACAGCGCGGGCGCGGCCAGGGCGAGCGCCAAAAGGCGGAGCGCCAAGAGGCAAAGCATGGCTACGAGCCTTTTTCCGCCGGTTCGCGTTCGGCGGGATCGGCCACTTGCCAGCGTCCGCTTTGCCACTCCAGGTTGAAATTTTCGCCGAGGTAAACGCGGCGGACTTCCGGATCGGAACCCAGGGCTTCCGGTGAGCCGGTGCGGAAGATGCGGCCGTCATTAATGATGTAGGCGCGGTCGGTGACGGCCAGGGTTTCGCGGACGTTGTGGTCGGTGACCAGGATGCCGATGCCGCTCTGCTTCAGATCGTAAATGATTTTCTGCAGTTCCAGGACCTGGATGGGATCGATGCCGGAGAAGGGCTCGTCGAGCAAAAGGAAGCTGGGTTCGATGACCAGGCTGCGGGCGATTTCGGTGCGGCGGCGCTCGCCACCGGAGAGCACGTAGCCCTTGCTCTTGCGGACCTGTTCCAGGCCGAGCTGGGCGATGAGCTGGTCCATACGCTCGCGGCGCTGGCGGCGGTTGAGGTCGCGGCGCGAGGCCTGCAAGATGGCCATGAGGTTGTCCTCGACCGAAAGCTTGCGGAACACCGAGGCTTCCTGCGGCAGGTAGCTGATGCCCTTGCGCGCGCGCTGGTACATGGCCAGCGGAGTGATATCGAGATCGTCCAGCATGACGCGGCCGGAATCGGGCGAGATGAGGCCGACGATCATGTAGAACGAAGTGGTTTTACCGGCTCCGTTAGGGCCCAGAAGGCCCACGACTTCGCCCTGCTTGACCCAGATCGAGACGTTGTCGACTACTTTGCGGCGGCGGTAAGTCTTGGTGATTTCGAGGGTCTGGAGCGTGTGCACGGGCTAGTGTTTCTTCTTAATGGTGCTCTGGGCCGGGTCCGACTCGTCGCCCTTGACGATGAAGGTATCATCGTTGGCCCACCAGGTCAATTGCCGTCCGGTGGCTTTTTCGCTTTTGGCACTGTCGATCAACTCGGGCTTGCCGCCTTCGATGATGACCTTGCCTTCGTCGGCGAAATATTCGGCGTGCTCGCTGGAGCTGGTGCGCTTGCGCGCGGGCTTACCGTTGGCGGCGGCCTGGTCGCTGAAGACTTTGACGGCTCCGTCAGCGACGGCTTTGTCGAGAGAGGAGCTGGAATCGGCGTCCTTTAAATAGGCGTGAAGAGTTTTAGCGACGACGCGCATGCCGGGGCGCTGCAGCTCCACACTGCCTTGGGGGCCACCCTGATAGACCGCCAGGCGCGTTTCGTCGGAATAAGTAAGATCGGGCGCCTTCACTACTGTGTATACGGACGCCTGGCTGGCGGAATTCGTTGCAGATTTGGCGGGGACGGCGGCCGATTTCCCGTCTTTGGATGGATTGGCGTCCTTGCCTTTATCGACAAACTGGCTGAGCGTGTTGCCGTGGGCTGCGAGGACGTGGCTTTTGCGGTCGATATCCAAGCGGTCCGCGCTGATGCGATTGGAGCCCTGCCACATGCGGGCTGGCGCACCGGCCTTGCCTTCATAGTGGATTTTCTGCTCGGCCCCGTGGCCGGAGCTGATCATGCGCTGGGCGCGGGCTTCCATGACCTTGTCAGTATCGAGCATGGCGGAGGATTTGCCGTTCGAATCAGGCAGGCGCGTGGAGGCGACATTGCCGTCCGCGGTGAAGTCGCCGGATTTTTGATCGATGACGATGTGGTCGGCGTTGGTGGAACCGGTGGGGTCGTTCATGCGTGCTTTGCCGTCGAGCGTCATCAGGTTCTTTTGCTGGTCGAGCGTGGCCGAGTCGGCGCGGGCTTCACGGTCGCCTTCGCGGTAGCGGAAATCGGTTTTCTGCTCGACGCGGGCGAGCTCATTGGTTTTGGGATCGAAGGCGGCGAGGATATCCTTGCTGGAAGTGATGGCGGGCGGAGGCGCGGGCTGCTTCGCAGTGGGCGGCTTGTCGGTGCGCGTGGTGGCGTTGATGGAACGGAAAGACTCGATGTGATTGCCAGGGCCGTAAGCGATCCAGACGCGGTCGCCGTGCAGCTCGCGCTTGGGCTGATCGGGACGAAGCGGAAGGAAGTCGAGCGTGGCGGGTCCGTCGGTTTCCGCGCTCAAGATATCCTTGCCGCCGGGGCGCATCTTCATGCGGATGGTGTCGCTGCGCAGGATGCGTTTTTCGGCGGAGGAGCCGGGCGTCAAGACGGGATCGGATTCGGCGACGGCGTTGCCGCTAGTCACGGTGTCGAGCAGCACGCTTTCTCCTGAGGACGCGTCGAAGTTCATGTCCATGCGGTCGCCCGTGGCGGTGGTTTGGCCGGAGGCGGAGGCTTCGATCAGCTTGGCGTTGGGCGAGCCTTCGATGTGGCGGATGACCATGTGCTCTGCGAAGTCCAGGCCGAGGTGATCGGCGGAGAAGTTCTCGGCGCGGCCCTCTTTCTCCTCGACCCCGCGGCCGTTTTTGGCGTCAACTCGCTTGATCTCGTTATGGTCCATGACCACTTCGGCTTCGCCGGCGTCCATATTTAAGCCCTCGCGCGAAAGCTTGGACCATTGCAGCAGGACGACTTTGGATTCGCGCTCGAAGTAGTAGGCTTCGGCGGCCTCGATGTGCATGGGCTTGGCGTCGGCCGTTTTGCCGGTCCAATCGAGCACCGCCTGGCTCTTGAGGTGAAGCTGACGGGAGTTGGGATCGTAGTCGGCGCCGACGGCGGAGCCGGTGCCTTGATCGAATTCGAACTGCGCGGCCTGGTCCGTGGAGGCGTGGCCGCTTTCCTTATCGAAATGGACGCCGGAGGTGTGGATTTTGAGGATGCGGCCGTGCTGAGGACCATCGGCGGTGATGCCCATGGTGATGTCGGCGGGGGCGTCGGAGAAGAGGGAGTTGGCGTCCTTGTCGAACTCGCCCTTTTCGCTTTCGATGAGATCGTATTCGGTGGCGTTCTTATGGTAGAGCTTGAGCTTGAGATGGTCGAGCTCGACGTGGTGGTCCTTGAGATCGCGCATGCTGGAGGCGCAGATCTCGTAGGTCTGCTTGGCTCCATCGGCGTCGTTGAAGCACCAGTCGTTAGCGCTGGCTTGCATGCCTTCGGCCAGCGACCGGGGCGCGGCGAGGGCGTCCTTGAACAGCGAACGGTGCTTCCAATAGGTATCGGCGACGAAGACGATGATGGAGAGGATGGCCGCCAAGATCAGCCATCGGCCTACGCGCATAGAGAACCTTTCTCTATGTTACAAGAGGGGCGGGTGAACCGTTTCGGCCGGGTGTTGCGTGCCGGTTCTCCTGCGATCCATTGCTGCATCACAATGCGGCTCTTTGATGCAGGGCGCTGATGCACCACCGGTGATGCACTAACCCGGATATCTCACAGGTTTGTCGGACGGGACGGATTTGGAGCTTGGATGGTCTCAAGCCGGGTATCTTGGGTTGTTCGGAAAAATAGCGCTCGATGCGGGTCATGTAGTGGGGGTCGCTGAGGCGACGCGGGCGGCATGCGCGGCATGCGAGTGCCAGTAATGACGCACTGATCCGAGCCGGGCGGGGCGGCTGACTGCAATCGGAAGAAGTCGGAGCTTGCGATGGGCGGCTTCAGCAACGCAGGTTGGTCCAGACCTGCTGGTAGAGGTCCTGCCAAGGATAACTGGAAGCCATCGACACCCAGACCTTGCGAACGCTCACCCGGATCTGCGCGCCGATCTTGAGCAACTTCGTGCGGATCGTTGCTACCTGCGCCTGCGCCAACTCGGTGGCCTTCAGCCCCAGTCGTCGTAGCCCGCTGACCAGGATGTAGGCCATCGCCGACAGGTAAAGGCGCATCTGATTGGCGCGCATCGTTTCCGTGCTCACGCGGTCGGCGAACAGACTGAACTGTTCCTTGATGCGGTTCTCCATGTCGCCACGTTCACAGTAAAGTTGTTCGTACAGGGTCTGCGCGGCCCATTCTTCACGGCTCAGCGAAGTCACCACGAAACGCGGATTCTCTTTGCCGTCGATGTGTTCCGCCTTGGCCACTACGCGCCGCGCGCGGTCCCAGCCGCCCTTCTTCGTCTTCTTGGTCTGGTACTCGAATTCGGTAAATACCCGCGCTGGTTTGCCGGTCTGATTCCACTGCCGGGTGGCCTCGTACATCTGCTGCCCGATGATGTTCCGTAGTCTCTGATTGCGTGCCAACCCGAACACGAAGTCCACGCCATTGCTCTCGCACCAGCTCATCAGCTCGTTGCGGCAGAAACCGGAATCCCCGCGCAGCACGATTTTCACTTCCGGCCATGCTGCGCGAATCTGCTCCACAATGCGGCGAATCTCCGCCAGACAGCCGAAAGCGGCATCGTGATTGGCTTCCCGCAATCGTGCGCACAGAACGTGATCGCCGCAGAAGACGTACAGCGGCAGATAGCAATAGTTGTCGTAGTAGCCGTGAAAGAAGCGGCCTTCCTGCTTGCCGTGCAGCGGCAGGTCGGTGGTGTCCACATCCAGAACGATCTCGCCGGGAACGCTCGTCGTGCGATTCGATGAACACCTTCACCATCAGTTCATCGAGCGCGTCCTTCCAGTACGTGATCTTCTTGTAACGGTCCGTCGCTCCCCGTACCCAGTTCCATCCGGTTCAATGTGCTCTTGCCCGCCAGCGGTTCCTCCAGTGTCTTCCCGCCCCGCCAGAATGCCGAAGACCGGATCTTTGCGCAGTTGCTCGTGATCGTTGATGTCTTCGTAGCCCAGCGCCAGACCGTAGACCCTCTGCGAGAGCATCTCCTGCACCGGGTGCTCGACCAGATTCTGATTCCGGCCGTCCAGAAAACATCCCGCCAGACGCGGCAGCAGATTCAGACGCTTGTCGGTCTGGCGCAACAGCAATGCCCCGCCGTCGGAACTGATCGTCCCGCCGTCGAAACGGGCCACCATCTCCCGTCTCCCGCAGCGCTTCAAATCCGAAACTCGATTGGTTACACTCTGTCATAGCGAAGGCCGTCCTCTTTTGGCGCTAACTGTTGTCTGGAAACTCAGTTATGCCACGAAGGACGGCCTTTTGCCAACAGCGGTGAGATATCCGGGCTAA
>CAWISY010000256.1:0-16848 GCA_963838455.1 Bryobacterales bacterium | reverse complement strand
GGAACCGGCCTGCCACAGCCTGGCGCAGATGCGCCACCATTTCGGTGCGCAGTTCTTCATAGCGCCGCGCCTTGGAAGCCTGGCGTTTGAGCGAATTCACCTGCCGGCTGACTTCCTCCAGAATGTCGAAGACGCGCGAAAGATTCTGCCGCGCGCTCTCCAGCTTCGCCTCGGCCAGGCGCTTGCGTGTCTTGTACTTGCCGATGCCGGCCGCTTCCTCGATGATGGCGCGCCGGTCGGCCGGCTTGTTGGAAAGAATCTGGCCGATGCGTCCCTGCTCGATGATGGCGTAGCTCTCCGGACCGAGACCGGTTCCGCTGAACAGTTCCTGGATATCGCGCAGCCGCGCGGAGTGGCCGTTGATCAAATAGTCGCTCTCGCCGGACCGGTACAAGCGGCGCGTGATGACGATCTCTTCGGGTTTGGAAACCTGGTGCCCGTTTCCGTGGCCGTTCGCATGGCCGTTCCCGTTTCCATTGCCATTTCCGGCAGGCGTGTGCGCGGCGTTAGAATCGACCGCGGCGTTGGGATCGACCATCGTAAGCGTGACCTGCGCCATACCGAGCGGCTTGCGCTCCCGCGTGCCGGCAAAGATTACGTCTTCCATGCGAGTGCCGCGCAGGCTCTTAGCGCTCTGCTCGCCCAGCACCCAACTGATCGCGTCGCTGATATTGGATTTGCCGCAGCCATTGGGGCCGACAATGGCGGCTACACCGGAACCCTGGAAACGCATCTCGGTCCGGTCGTAGAATGATTTGAAGCCCTGGATGTCAACGCGGCGTAGTTTCAGCAAGCGGAAACCCCTTCCTATACAGACGTAACGATTCTTCTCAAGGGGGGAGTGTATTCATCCTAAACCGAAGTCCGGGGAAAGTAAAGCACCCCACCCCTTCTTATTGTGGTATTTTGTCGTAGGCTACCAGATATAGGGGATGGGACACGCAAGGCAAACTTCCGATGAACGGTTTGGCAACCTCACACGTAAGAAAGGTTTAAGAGTTTGGAGCAGGAAGACCGCTCGGCCCAGAGGGCACCCCGGTCGCGGCTCAGCCGGACACAGAGCCGTGACCGGAAGGGAGTCCTCATGGGCCTGCGGCCCACCGATAGTGATGAAGAACGATCGCGAGATGGCGAATATGCGGCGAATCGCGGGCCGTTCTTCAGGGGAGCGGAATTAGACATCAACGATGACAACTGCAGTCCTGGAACTGGACGGCTTGGGAGTGCGCTTCGGCCCGCGCGAGATCCTGAAGGATCTGCGGGTCTCGCTTTCTGGTCGAACCATCGGCCTGCTGGGCCCGAACGGCGCCGGCAAATCCACGCTGATCCAGACGCTGGTAGGCTTCGTCAAGCCCAGCGCGGGGACGGCTCGCGTCTTAGGCCAGGATGTTCGCCGCGACGTAAAACGCATCCGCTCGCTGGTCGGCTACATGCCGGAGAACGATGCGTTCGTCGCCAACATGAGCGCAGTCTCCTTCACGCGCATGATGGGCGAGCTGAGCGGGCTTCCGCACGATGCCGCGCTCGAGCGTGCGCATGAGGCGCTGTTCTACGTCGGCCTGGGCGAGGCGCGCTATCGCATGCTGGGGACCTACTCCCTGGGCATGAAGCAACTGGCGAAACTGGCGCAGGCCATCGCGCACGGCCCGCGGCTGCTGATTCTGGATGAACCCACCAACGGGCTGGACCCTCCGGCGCGCAAGCGCATGATCCGCCTGATTCAGGAGATGCGCGAATCGGGCGAGCTCAACATCCTGATCTGCTCGCACCTGCTGCGGGACGTGGAAGAGACCTGCGAGGAGGTGCTGATTCTGAAGCAGGGCCGCATCGTGCACACGTCGAACCTGGAAGCCGAGCGGCGAGCCAACAAAGGCTTCGTGGAGATGGAGACCTTCGGCCCGCAGGAAGGCTTCAGCGAAGCGCTTGCGGAGCTGGGCTTGCAGTGCGAGGCTCTTCCCAATGCACACGGCGGGTTTGGACGTCTCAAAGCTGCGCTGCCGGATGGCTTCGATCTGCGCGAGATCTACCGCATTGCCGCGGCGCGCGACTTGCAATTGCGCCGTCTGAATTACCGCCGCGACACGCTGGAAGAAATCTTCCTGAAAGCGATGGAGAGCTGAAGCTCCGCGAATCATGGCTGTCTACAAACGCACCTATAAAGCCTACGACGGCGCGCTGACCGCACCCTGGTCGCGTTTTCTGGTGGTAACGCGTTACGCCTACAACCATATGCCGGACTCGAAATTCCTGGTGGCGTTCCGGATGGCCTGCTGGTTTTATCCGGTGGGCTGCGCGGCGTTCATCTACCTGGCGCATAATCTCTCGGTGCTGAACGCTCTGAACCTCCCGGCCGGACAGTACCTGCAGATCAACTCCAATTTCTTCCGCTATTTTTGCGGATTTCAAGGCAGCCTGGCGGTGCTGCTGACCGCCTTCGTGGGGCCGAGCCTGGTGGCGCCGGACGTGGCCAACAACGCCATGCCGCTGTACTTCTGCCGCCCGTTTTCGCGAACCGAATACGTCCTGGGCAAGATGAGCCTGCTGGTGACGATGCTGTCGCTGATCACCTGGATCCCCGGACTGGTTCTGTTCCTGATCCAGTGGAGCCTGGCCGGAACCGAATGGGCGCGCGACAACTCCTGGATCGCGAGCGCGATCTTCGTCGGCCTGCTGGTCTGGTGCGTGACGCTGTGTCTGATTGCGCTGGCTCTGTCGGCCTGGATCAAGTGGCGCATCGCCGCCGGCGGAGCGATCCTGGCCTTGTTCTTCGCCGGAGCCGGCTTCGGCACCGCCGTCAACTCCATTGTCCGCACCGAATACGGATCGCTGTTCGACCTGCGGCAAGTGATCTCGATCATCTTTTCTGAGTTGTTCCGGGACACGGCTCCGCCCATGGTGCCGCCTTCGGACGCCTGGATTGCGCTGGCGATCTGCGCGGCCGTGTCCTTGTGGCTGCTGGCCAAACGTGTGCGGCCGTTTGAGGTCGTCACGTGAACTCCACATCGACTGACCCGCGCGTCGTTTTCGACAACGTCTCCCGCTTCTACGGCGAGGTTCTGGGCGTCAACCGGATCACGCTCTCGATCCCGCCCGGCATTACCAGCCTGGTGGGCCCGAACGGCTCCGGCAAGACCACGCTGATGAATCTGATGACCGGTCTGGTCCGGCCCACTCGCGGCGAGATTCACGTGTTGGGCATCCCACCCACCGATTCCGAACGGCTGTGCCGCGCACTGGGCTACTCCACGCAGTTCGACTCCTTCCCGCGCGGCCTCACCGGATTCCAGGTGGTGGCTTCGTTCCTGCGGCTGTTCGGCTACGGCCAAGAGGAATGCGACCGCCTGGCCGGCGCGGCGATCGAGCGCCTGCGCATGACCGACGCCGCCAATCGCAAGGTCGCGGGGTACAGCAAGGGCATGCGGCAGAGGATCAAGCTGGCGCTGGCCATCGCGCACAATCCGCCGGTGCTGGTGCTGGATGAGCCGCTGAACGGCCTGGATCCTCTGGTGCGCGCCGAAACCATCGCTTTGTTCCGCGAGCTCGCCGCGCAGGGCAAGCACGTCATCGTCTCCAGCCACGTGCTGCACGAGGTCGACCAGATCTCCGACCAGGTCATTCTACTCAGCAACGGCTACGTGGTGGCCGAGGGCCAGATCCAGGGCGTCCGCGGCGAGATTCGGGACCGTCCCATGCAGGTGCTGATCCGCTCCAATCGCTGCTCCGCGCTGGCCGCCAAATTGTTCGAGCAGGATCACGTGGTGGAGGCGCGCCTGGATGAAGCCGGCGGAGCGGTGCTGATCAAGACTCGCGATGCCAACCGCTTTTACCGCGCGCTGAATCACCTGGCGCTGGACGGCATCGACATCGAAGGCGTGATGCCGGTCGACGACAACGTCAATTCCGTCTATGAGTATTTGATCGGCGGGGAGGGATCGCGCGAATGAGCGAGCCAGCAAATGTTTGGATGGCGCAAATCTCCAGCGTGGTGCGGCTGGAGCTGCGCAAGTCGTTTTTCTCGCGGCGCGGATTGTGGATTTACCTGTTGGCCCTGGGTCCGGCGCTGCTGTACCTGATTCATGCCATCGACGTCACGCACGATCATGAGCATCGCCAGGCGCTGCTGAAGTCGCATCCGGTGGAGACCTCCGCGCTGCAATCCATCCGGCCGGGGATGACCGATGAGCAGGTCAAAGCCATGCTGGGCGAGCCTTATCAGGAGAATGAGTTCCGCACCGGCCGTCGCGGCAGGAGGCAGGGTTCTTCGGTTTTCACCTTTTACAACTACACCGATGGCGAGAGCGATTTCAGGATCTTCTTGAACGACGGCGTGGTTACCGGCGTCAATCAGCAGGACCGTTGCAATCTGCAAAAGGACTCCGCCATTTTCGCGACCGTGTTCCAGTTCTTCTACCTGCGCCTGGCCGTGTTCTTCGGCTGCGTGGGCATCTTCACCAACCTGTTCCGCGGAGAAATGCTGGACAAGAGCCTGCACTTCTACCTGCTGGCGCCCATGCGCCGGGAGGTTTTGCTCGCTGGAAAATATCTTGCCGGGCTGGTGGCCGCGGTGATCATCTTCACCACGGGAACGGCGCTGCAGATCGCGGCCTTAAGCTGGCACTTCGAGCCCGGCCAGGTCGCGGCGTATATGCACGGCACTGGATGGTCCGACATCGCGTCCTACCTGGGCGTGACGGCTCTGGCCTGCGCCGGTTATGGCAGCATATTTCTGGCAGCGGGCCTGGTGTTCCGCAATCCGATTTTCCCGGCGACTGCGGTGATGCTGTGGGAAGGAATCAATCTATTTCTTCCGGCGGCGCTCAAGAAGATCAGCGTGATCTATTATCTTCAGGCTCTGTGCCCGACGGTGGCGGCTCCGGAGAGCGACATCAACCCGCTGTTGCGCTTGCTGATCTCTTCGACCGAGCCTCCAGCCGCGTGGCTCGCGATCAGCGGGCTGACTTTAGTGACGCTGGCGGTTCTGGCCATCGCGGCATCACGCGCGCGACGGCTGGAGATTAACTACGGGACGGAATAGATCCGATCGCTACTTCTTGGCGGAACCCTTGCCTGCTGCGCCCCTGCCGCGGCCGGGTGTGACGTTCTTGCCGGTCCAGGTGCCGTTCATGTCGACCTTGTAATCGTCCAGCTTGAAGGTGATCATGAACGGATCCTTCTGGAGCTGGTCGGCCACTCCCTGGAACTGGATCTTTTCGCCGGGTTCCATCTTTCCTGGCAGCGCGTTCTCGAAGACCAGCTTGGCGTCCGCCACGTTGGAGCTATCGATTCCAACCTCGATTTCCTTCGGTCTCGTAATCGGGGTCATGGAGATGATGGTCGCGTTGAAGAAACGCGGAGCCGGTTTGTCGGAGTGGTCATTCGGATCGGGACCAGGGAGTTCTGCACCCATGACCTTCGACCACACGTCGTCTCCGCCGGGCTTCAGCAACTGGCCCTTGATGTCCTCTCTCCACATCACGCCCAGCGGGTCCTTCTGGCGAGCGGCTTCGTCGGCTGCGGCGGCCGCTTGGGCGCGATCCACGGTGCTGTCGAGGTGGAATCCAGCGGGCGGGAACGGGCTGCTCTTGGTCGACGCGATGAAATCCGGTAGACCATCCGCAGAGCCGTGATAGGTTTGATAAGCCTTGGTCAAGAAATCTGTCGCGCGAGCCTTGTCGGCGGCGGACAGCGCGTTGGCTCCGGTGTCGGAGATGGCGCGGGCGATCTGCCAGAACATCATGGGCTGGTCCTCCAGTTTTTTGGAGGTCAGGATCTGATGCTGCATGACTGTGCCGAGCTGATACGAAGCCAATGCAAAGGTGGGATCGAAGTTAATCAGCTTGGTGATGTCGTCCACCTCGCGTTTGTCGTCCTTGCGATCCGCGGCTATTGCCAGCAGCCGGCCTTTGGCCAGGGTCTGAACCTGGGTCTTGGTTTGCGCCCATCCGGCGTCGCTCACCCCCGCGGGTTTGTTCCCCGGAGCAAACAGCGCCGGATCTTGGAGGATCTGCCAAGCAATCTTTTCCGCATTATCCAGGTCGGCCGCGGCCGGCGCCGGCTTGATCCCCGGCAACATCTGAATCGCGTAGACCATCGGGATCAGCTTGGCGTTCTCGGCCGGGTTGTCCTTGTTGAGGATCTCCAGCGCCTGGTCGAAGGTCTCGCGAGCCATCTGCAGCTTCAGGTACGTTTCCAGGTACATCCCGTGGCGCTGAGTCACCAGGGCGGTGGTCGGGTAATCCTTCTTCCAGGTGTCCAGAAGGGCGAGCTTCTTCTTGAAGTCGGTGTTTTCTTTCGAAGCGGCGCTCGCCTCATCGAACTCTTTTTGGTCCTTCGCCTGAGGCGCCGCGGGCGTCGCCGCTTTATCCTGCGCGCGGCTGGGTCCGGCAGAGCCGAGAAACAACCCGAAGCCTAGCGCTCCCGCGGTAATGGCTACTCCCAAGCTGGTTTTGAAGATTTTTTCAGACAGCACGGCAAACCTCCTGTCGGAACTGGTGGCCCGATCCATTTTCGAATCTAAGAATCTAAAGGAGTATACACAAACCGGGATACGCATCGCAAGCCTGTCCAAACCCTACGATCGGCGATCACCCTGCCGTTACCCACATGTTACCCTTCGCCGAACGTTAGATGCCGGAGCCGCCGGAATAGTTCCTTTGGCCATATTCCGCAGCCACGAAAATCCCATAACCGGTATCCTGACAGTTACCCGGTGCGTTCGATGGAAGGCATTTCGACGGAAGGCGCCGGGTTCATGGAATGCGTTGGGCCGATCTAGCCGTCATCGCCGCGTACCTGGCCGGAGTCACTTGGCTGGGCGCGCACTTCCGGGGATCCCAAAAATCCCTGCGCGATTACTTTCTGGGCGGGAGGACGGCGCCCTGGTGGGCCATCGCCCTGTCGATTGTCGCCGCCGAGACCAGTACTTTGACGGTGATTGGCACCCCCTCGCTGGCGTTTCAAGGCGACTTCGGATTTCTTCAAGTCGTCCTCGGCTACCTGCTGGCCCGCATCGTGATCGCGATCCTGTTCCTGCCGGCCTACTTCCGCGGCGACCTGTTCACGGCTTATGAACTGATGCAGCGCCAGTTCGGCAATCGCATCCGCCAGCTTACGGCGGGAATCTTCCTGGTGCTGCGCGCCTTAGCCGAGGGCGTACGGGTTTTCGCCATCTCCCTGGTGGTGTCCATCATCTTCGGCACCGGAGAAATTGCGTCGATTGCGGCGATCCTGTGCCTCACGCTGTTCTACACCTATGAAGGCGGAATGAAGGCGGTGATTTGGACGGATGTGGCGCAGATGGCGCTGTATGTGGGCGGCGCGGCGGTGAGCCTGATCGCGATCCTCCATCAGATTCCCGGCGGCTGGTCGCAGGTGACCGGGATCGCGGAGCCGCTCGGCAAGCTGCGCGTCTTCGACTTCCGCCTGGCCCCTCCGGCTATATTCTTTGCGCGAAACTACAGCTTCTGGGCCGGAGTGATCGGCGGGTGCTTTCTCACCACCGCCAGCCATGGAACTGACCAGCTCATGGTGCAGCGCCTGCTGGCCGCTCGCAATCAGCGGGAAAGCCGCCGGGCTCTGTTCGCAAGCTGGGTTTTAATCGCAGGCCAGTTCACGCTGTTCCTGACCATCGGGCTGTGTCTGTTCACGCTGTACAGGCTGCATCATTGGGACCCTCCGGCGGTGATGGATCGCCTGTATCCGCTGTTCGTCTGGACTTACCTGCCGACAGGGATGGCGGGACTGGTGATGGCAGCGATCCTGGCCGCGGCAATGTCGAATCTTTCCGCCGCGCTGAACTCGCTCGCCTCGACCACGGTCATCGATTTTCTGAAGCCTGCGGGCGGCAAGAGCGCCGGGCCCGGCGCGGCTCCTGGAGTATCCTCCGCGCGGCATGTCACGCTACTATGGGGTGCGGTCCTGTTTGCCGTGGCCCTGCTGGCCCGCCACTGGGGCGGAGTTTTCGAAGCCGGACTGTCCATCGCCTCGGTGCTCTACGGCTCCCTGTTAGGAGTCTTTCTGCTGGGCGTGCTGACCACCAGAGTGGGCGAATCTGCGGCCATTTGCGGCATGGCAGCCGGGCTGGGATTGATGCTGTACGTGCGCCTGGCGACCTCGATCGCCTTCACCTGGTACGTGCTGATCGGGACCACCGCAACATTTCTGACCGGCCTTGTCGCCTCGTTTATCTGGAAGAAGGAGACTCAAGGTGGCGCTTCCCGAGGTTGACAACAAAACCGGGCACAGCCAATCCGATCTGCGCCGGTCCCTCGGTTTTTGGGCCGCAATTTCGATCGTCGTGGGAACCACCATCGGCAGCGGCATTTTCCGCGTGCCCTCGGAGATGGTCCGCGCGGTGGGCTCGCCGGGCATGGTGTTCGTGGTGTGGATCTTCGGCGGAGTCCTATCGCTGTTCGGCGCCCTCACCTACGCGGAGCTGTCCGCGATGTTGCCGGCGGCCGGCGGAGAGTACGTTTATCTGAACGCCGCCTACGGTCCGTTTTTCGGATTTGTCTACGGCTGGACGCAGACCTGGGTCGCCAAGAGCGCCTCCATCGCGGCCATGGGAACCCTGTTCGCCACCTATCTGGCCGATTTTTTCCCGGCCTTGAACGGCGTGGTGGTCACCATTCCGCTGCCCATCGGCCCGGACTGGAAACCGCTGGACATCCGCTGGGAACAGATCGCGGCCATCGGAGTGATTGCCTTGGTATCGGCGGGGAATTACCGCGGCGTCCGGCTCAGCGGCAATGCGCAGGTGGCTCTGACCGCGCTGAAGCTCGGGTTAATCGGCGGATTAATCGCCATGGGATTGTTTTCGCGGCCTGCCGCCGCGGCGAATCTCCACAGCGCCATCCCTCCGGTTCCGGGCGGATTCGCGGGCTTCTTTAAGGCCCTGGTCGCCGCTTTATGGGCTTACGACGGGTGGAATAACGCGGGCATGCTCGGCTCCGAGATCAAGCGGCCCGGGCGTAATTTGCCGCGGGCGGTGATCGGGGGAACTTTGGCCATCATCGCCATCTATCTGGCTGCTAATCTCGCCTATTTCAGCGTGTTGCCGAGCTCGGCCGTGGCCGCAAGTCCCCGTGTAGCAGCGGACATGATGCGGCGGATCGTCGGCGTCCAGGGCGGAGCGGTGGTCAGCGTGGCGGTGATGATTTCGATTTTTGCGGCGCTGAATGGGTCGCTGCTTTCCGGCTCCCGTGTGCCTTTTGCGATGGCGCGGAACGGCTATTTCTTCTCCCTTGTGAAAACCGTCCATCCCCGCTTTCATACGCCTTCGGCGGCAATTGCGCTGTTGGGGGGCTGGGCCAGCGTACTGCTGCTCAGCGGGCACTATGACGAACTGTATACGCTGGTGATCTTTCCCAGTTGGATCTTGTACGCCATGACGGCCGCCTCAGTACTGGTTTTACGGCATAAACTTCCCTCCGCCGAACGGCCTTACCGGGTACCAGGATACCCAGTCGTGCCCCTGTTATTTGTTGGAGTTGCGATGGTACTCCTGTACTCAACCCTGCGCGAGTCCCCGCGCGAGTCCGCCATCGGGTTCGCGGTAATTCTCGCCGGGCTGCCTTTCTATTCGGCGTGGAAGCGCCAGGGGCTGGCTGCGGATTCCAAAAAATAGCGGCAAATCTGCGAAAGTTGTTCCGTTTTCAGAACAGATATCTTGAACTTCCCCGAAAACAGATATAAAATCTTAGGGGCAGGATCTGAGCAGTCTGGCTTCTGGTGTTCGCTTTTCCGAAACTGCGGGAGGGGCGAGGGCCAGATTCCGCCGACCAAAAGAAGGACGGGAGACCAAACGAAAATGGATGTTTTGAAAATGCTCGCCGAACTGAGGCAGGAGCGGGAACAAGTAGAAGAGGCCATCGTCACGCTGGAGCGCCTGGCACGTGGGCGCGGAAAGCGCCGAGGACGGCCGCCAGCCTGGATGTCAGCGTTAAAGCGGCGCGGACGCCCTCCCGGCAGCAAGAACAAGCCGAAAGAAAGCGCCGCCGCTTAGGCGCCTAACAGGGGTCCGGGAAAATTACACCGCTCCCTGTGGTCGCGGCTCTGTAAGTGACTCATATAACGGGTGTCGAATCTGAGCCGCGCACGAAGTAAGCGGTTAGAGGGCCTTTTTCCGCACCCTAACTAATGCGGGGAGACCAGCAGAAAGAACACATCATAATTGCCGGGGACGTTATGCGGCGGGCTCTGGTTGGGAAAAATGTCGCCGGTGGCATAGCCGGTCGCGTAGATGTTGCCGGAGGCGTCGTAGTCCACCGCGTAGGCAACCTGGTTGCCCGGCCCGGTGATGTAGCTCGAATACACCAGGGCGTTGTTGGGGTCGATGATCGCCTCGAAGGCGTCGATCCCTCCCCCGGCTGAAACCGGATTCAGTGCGTTGCTGGTCACCGGAAGATTCTTCGAGAGGGTGTAGCCGACAAGGTAGTAGAGACCGTTGGCGTAGCGCAGATCATAGGCCACCTCATCCAGGCTGCCGCCGTAGTAAGTCCCGTACACCAGTTGGTTGATCGGGCTTCCCGCCTTAGGATTCAGCACCTCGATAAAGGCGTCGGCGTTTCCATTGCCGCCGAAAACCGGCTGCGCCGCGTTTACCGTGAGCGGAAAATCCGTCGAAAAGGTGAAACCCGCCAAAGCTACGTTCCCGGTGGCTTGATCCACCTGGACCTTGGTGGCGACGTCGATGTTGGTGCCGCCAACAAAGGTCGAATATACCAGTTCGCCGGCGACCGGATCGACGACGGATAGAAAGGCATCGCCGCCGCCGTCGTTATAGGCCGGCTGGAAGGCGGCGCCCGCGATCGGGAAGTTGGTCGAGAACGTGTTGCCGGTGATGTAAGCCTTGCCGGTCTGGTCGACGTCGATGGAACGGCCTATGTCCTCGGAGGCTCCGCCCAGGTAAGACGAAAACTCGAGCGTTGTGGTCGCGCAGGTCAGGGTCGGCTCAAAAACCGCAATGAACGCATCGTAGCTGCCGGCGTTGGTGCCCTGAAAGGGCGTCAGGGTCGAAGCCGCGGGCATGTCCGGGGTAACGGTCCAGCCGGTAGCGTAGATCTGGCCTTCGAACGTCGCGACGCCGTTGATCACCAGGTCCATGGAGCCTCCGAAGTAGCTGGAATAAACCAGACTGGACGGCCCGAGAACGTTGCTGTTGAGCTCCGCCACAAAACCGTTCAAGTTCGCGTTGGTGTTCGGCAGCATGCTTTGGTAGGCATTGGAGGACACCGGGAAATCGGTGGAAAGCGTGGTCCCTCCGAAATACATGTTCCCGCTGGGATCCACCACCATGGAACGCATGTCGTCGTCAAAATCGCCGCCGAAATAGGTCGAATATAGAATGACCGATTCGCCCTTGCCGGCAAAGGGGTTGAACTTGACCAGCCAGCAATCTTCATCGCTCGAGTAATTCGGATTGTAGCCGTTGCCGCCGGGCGTGAAGTCGGGCGAGTAGGTCCAGCCGGCCATATACTCGTAGCCCTGCGCATCATGGCCCAGAGAAAGCGCCGCCTGCGCGTTGCTGCCGGTGAACCAGAAGTCGAAAAGAACGGACGGATCAATCACCAGTGCTTTGGTGCGGTCGTAGCGGCCCAGTTTCAGACTGACGGTGCCGTCTTCGGCCAGCCGGTAAGCCGCGTTCACGGCAACCGTCTCTCCGGAAGGCCGCTTCTGATATACCACCGGCAACTGCTGCACGATGTCGCCGGACTTCGTTTTCAGGACCACCCCGCCGGATCGGTTCAGGCTGACCTTGCTTGCGCCGTCGAAGCGCATGCGGATGCGCGAAGGATCGGCGCCGGGCGCCAGATCGAAATCGTATTCGAGCTTTCCGCCGCTGCCGTAGTACACGACGTCGATGCCCGGATACAGGTTGCGGCGCCGCAGGTGCGAATACGCGTCGGCGGAGCGGTAGGTGTCGCCCTTGAAATAATTGGTCGGCGCGAGGTTCTTACCGCTCGGCTCCAGCTTCGAGCCGTTGGATTTACCGGCTCCCTCAAAGCTCAGGCGCACCACACCATCCGGCACACGAAGGCTCACCGCGGAGGCGTCCAGGCCGATGGCGTAACGCGCGCCGCGCGCGCTCCAATTGCCCTTGGCATCCTGTTCGAAGCGCAGCGGAAGCGAATGAAACAGCGCGACGGGGTCCTGTTTTGTCCCGGCCTTAGTCTCGGGTTTAGTCTCGCCCAGGGCAAGCGAACAGAATACGGCCAAACTAGCGGCCAAGGTACGGGCAAATCGCACCCTGGTGTGACGCGAACGAAGCGTTTCAAGTTGCATTAGTTCAGAAAGTACGTGCGGTACAGCGAATCGCGCTGTTTGGGGATGAAGCCCGCGCCGCGAATCAAGCGGCGCAGTTCCTCCTCTGTGGCACGATGATGCGCGCCCGCGGCGCTGACGACATTCTCCTCGATCATAATACTGCCGACGTCGTTGCCTCCGAAGCGCAGGCCCAACTGGCAGGTCTTCAAACCCGGCGTCACCCACGACGATTGAACATTGAGGATGTTGTCCAGGTACACGCGCGACAGCGCCAGCATCTTCAAATACTCGACGGCAGTAGCCTCTTCTTTGACGAAACGCCCCAGCGAGGTGTTCTCGCGCTGGAAGCTCCAGGGGATGAACGCGGTGAAATTTCCTCCGGTCTCCTCTTGCAGGTTGCGCACGATGTCGAAGTGGTTCATGCGCTGCTCGATGGTTTCGCCGGTCCCGAACATCATGGTCGCAGTGGAGCGCAAGCCCACCTGCGCGCAGGCGCGATGCACCCCGATCCAATCCTCCACCGAACTCTTCAAGCGGCTGATGCGCCGGCGCACTTCATCATCCAGGATCTCGGCTCCGCCGCCGGGCAGCGAATCGAGCCCCGCGTCCCGCAGACGCGCCAGCGTGTCGTACAGACTCAGGCCGCTGACCTTCGCAATGTTCACGATCTCCGGCGCGGAAAAGCAGTGGCACCAGATATCGAAACGCTGTTTGATAGAGCGCAGCAGATCCTCATACCATTCGATTCCCAGCTCCGGATGCAGTCCGCCTTGCATGAGAATGCCCGTTCCGCCCAGATCGATAGTCTCCTGAATTTTTTCGAAGATCACTTCCTTGGGATGGACATAGCCTTCGGCGTGGCCCAGCGGGCGGTAGAAGGCGCAGAAGCTGCAATACTCGGTGCAGAAGTTGGTGTAGTTGATGTTGCGATCGATGATGTAGCTGACCACATTATCGGGATGCAGCTTACGCCGCACCTCATCGGCGGCCATCCCCATCGCAATCAAATCGCCGCTGTTATAGAAGTCGATGGCCTCCGAGCGTTTCATCATGCCGATACCCCCACGGCCAGCGCCATTTTCACATACAGCTCCAGCCCCTGATAATCCCGTTCGCCCAGCTCATAGACGATGTGATGGGTCACATAGCGCAACGCCAGGGCCTCGGTCACGCCGCGCGAGGGAGCCTCGATGCGCGCGATATCTTGCGCATGCGCCAGGCCGTAACGGCAAGATTCGATGAACGCCTGCGCGTAGCGCTCGAGCTGGCTAGCCGCCAGCCGTTGCTTTGAGTAGCTCCACACCGCGAACACCATGGGCAGACCGGTCATCGTGTTCCACTCGCCGCCCAGGTCCAGCGTCTCAAACGGCAGCGTAGCCGGATCGAGCCGCAAAGCCGGATCGCCGATAATCAGCGCCGCGTCTGCCTCGCCGAGCATCGGAGCCAGATCGGCCGGCCGGGTGATGACCTTCGGCTCGACGCCGAACTTTTCGGCTAGGATCACCCGCGCCAGCATGACGGAAGTGCGCGAAGCGGCGTCGGCTGCCAGCGTCCGGATGCGATGAATCGGCACCTTGGAGATCAGCAGGATGCTGCGCACCGGCCCATGGCAGGCGATGCCTGTGCCGCGGAAATACTCCAGCTTCTGCCGCGCCATTTCGATCACCGGCACGATGCCGATATCGGCCTGGCCGGATTCGAGTTGCGCCGCGCAATCAGCCGGCAAGGCGTAGCTTAAGTCGAAGATCCCGCCCAGCTCGGGCGCATGCTCCAAGCCCCACACCAGGGGTACGGTGTTGAGATAGCTGACGGCGCACACGCGGGGCCGCGTGGCCGGTGCCGGGGAGTTGGGTTCAGCAGAAGGCAATTCTTTAGTCTAGCAACTTCAGGTCAACCCTCAAATTCAGGTCGCACCTCAAAATTCAGCCCAGGCCTCAAAAGCCCACGCCGACCAGCACCACCGCCTGGTTCTGGTTGGATTGGAACAGTCCCGAGGGACTCTGGATGTTCTTAAAGACGACTCCGTTGTAGCGGATTTCCGGAGAAAAGCGCAGGGCCAGGAATTTGAACTCGACGCCGGCTCCCAAGGTGACGCCGAAGTTGTCGGCGTTGAGCAGATTCGGCAGGGTCTTCACGTCGGAAAGATGGCTGTAAGCGGGGCCGCCTTCGACATACGGCCGGACCGGCCCCTTAAAGAAGCGCAGTTTGGCCAGAATCGGGAACTGCCACAGGGACCCTCCGCCGGCCGCGCTCGAGTAGAGATTGGGGTAATACAGCGCGTCACCCTCGATCGAGAAGCCCAGCGGCAAGCGAATCTCTGCGTACAATCCCGCAATCACGGTATTGCTGTTCGGAAGCGATTCCGACTGCACCGAGGAGATGGAATTGGTCAGCGTCGAGCCCACCTTGACGCCCAGCCCGAAGGGTTGCGCCGCAGCCGGAAACGAAAGCGCCGCGAGCCACACGACGAGACCTACCCAAAATGTTTTCTTCATGTGCCGTTGTCTATCCTTTACTTGGCCTTTACCTGGCCTCTACCTGGCTGCGCGAGCCGCCTGGGTGGCCAGCTCATCACAGCGGTTGTTGTCGTCGTGATCGGCGTGCCCCTTGGTCCAGGTCCATTCGATGCGGTGGCGCGAAGTCAGTGCGTCCAGCTCATTCCACAGGTCTTGATTCACTACTGGCTTTTTAGATGCGGTCTTCCACCCGTTGCGTTTCCACCCATGTATCCATTTGGTGATGCCGTTTTTCAGGTACTCCGAATCGGTCACCACCTCCACCTCGCAGGGCTCCTTGAGGGCGCGCATCCCCTCGATCGCCGCCCGCAGCTCCATGCGGTTGTTGGTCGTCTCCGGCTCGGAACCGGACATCTCGCGTGTGTGGCTGCCGTAACGGAGAATGTAGGCCCAACCGCCGGGGCCGGGGTTGCCGACACAGGCCCCATCAGTGATCAACTGGACTCGTTTCATGCGTGCGCTTCCTCTATCATAAAGTGAGTGGCTGATCAGCTTGAGAGCAAAGCTTCCGCGACCCGGGCACGGGAAGGCGCGGCAGGTGCGCCGCTGGTCCTGATTCCGGTCACCGCCGAAGACGCCGCGTGGAAGGCTCGCCGGGTCAAGTTGGCATGGATTCTGGGAGTCGCAGTGGTCGCTCTCATCGCCGGCTGGATCTACAAGCGTTCGACCGATCCGGTCCGTGCGCGCGAGGCCCTCAACGCCGCGCAGAGACTGTTTGACGTGGCTCGCTACGATCAAGCCGTGGTTTCCTGCGACCGGGCCATCTCGCTGAAGCCGGACTTGACCGAAGCGTACCTGCTGCGCGGCCGGGCGCGCGTAGCCGTCTACGATTCCGCCGGAGCGATTGCGGATTTCGCCAAGGCGATCCAGCTTCGGCCCCAAGACCCGCAGGCGCTGATCGAAGGCGCCGCCGCGCTGGTGGACCAGAAGCAATACGCCGCCGCGGCCGCCAACGCCACCGCGGCGCTGGCCCTCGATCCCAAGCTCGCCCGAGCGTATAACATTCGCGGCACGGCGCGGCGCGGCATGGGCGACATGGAGGGCGCGATCGAGGCGTTTTCCCATGCGCTCGAAATCGATCCCAGCCCCGACAACTATTACCAGCGTGGCGCGACTTATCAACTGCTGGCGGATCACCGCCACGCGGTGGAGGATTTTACGCAGGCCATCGCCTGGGCCCCCGACAAGCCGCAGACCTATTTCGCGCGCGCCGAATCCGAGCGTGCCCTGGGTGAAACCAAAGAGGCCGACGCGGACCACCTGCAAGGGCGCATCCTGGACGGAAGGTAAGCCGGTACAGGTATGAGGCGCGCAGTGACATTAGCGGCTGCCGCAGCGGTGTTTACCGCGGGAGCGCTTTTTTCCCCGACGCTTTTTCCCACCAAAGTCTGGGCTTTCGTCGACAGCCTGGAGGACACGCTATGGGTGCCTCCTGATGATCCCGCCATCCAATACAACACCGTGCCTCCCGCCGGTCCGGTGGCGAAGCTGGCCAAGAAAATCGCGAGCGGGCAGGTCAAGCTCGACTACGCTCCCGACGGCTGGGGCTATCTGCCGGCGCTGCTCAAAGCGTTGGACGTTCCGGTGGATTCGCAGATGCTGGTGTTCTCGAAGGGCAGCATCCAGGCCGAGCACATCAATCCGCGCACCCCGCGGGCGATTTATTTCAACGACGACGTCGCCGTGGGCTACGTGCAAGGCGGCGACGCGCTGGAGTTGACCAGTCTCGACCCGGTTCGCGGCATTTATCTCTACACGCTCGATACGCCCAAGGTTGCGCAACCGGAGTTCGGCCGCCGCCAGGATTGCCTGCGCTGCCACGAGGGCCCTCCCACGCTGGCGGTTCCCGGCCTGATGGTCAGTTCCTTGCACCCGCGCAGCGACGACCGCGAGGGACACGGCAGCTCCTTCATCACCGACGGCCGCGTACCAATCGAGCAGCGCTGGGGCGGCTGGTACGTCACCGGCACCACCGGCGAGCAGACGCATTACGGCAACAACATCGCGCTGGTGGACCCGCTGCATGCGGGCGAGGCCGCACCCAGGGAAACCACCCAGAACCTGACCA
>CAWISY010000255.1:0-56403 GCA_963838455.1 Bryobacterales bacterium | reverse complement strand
GATTCGCGGCGACACCACTGGCCGGCTCAAGCTGATCTTTCATCGCGAGACGCAGGAGCTGCTGGGCATTCACATCATCGGCGAAGGCGCCACGGAGCTGCTGCACATCGGGCAGGCGGTCATGATTCTGAACGGCAAGGTCGATTATTTTGTCGACACCGTGTTCAACTACCCGACCCTGGCGGAGTGCTACAAAGCCGCCGCGTTTAACGGTCTCAACAAGCTTTCGCGCATTTAACCGCTTCCTTCGGGCGCGGCTCTGTAAACGCCGCGTCCAAACAGAGCCGCGACCGCAGGGAGCGGGCGGACGCGGACCTGGAATCCGGCGACCGATTTCGTGAATGGCGCTCCGCCCACGGCGCTCGACGGAGTCAGCGTGACGGTCGACGGCAAGCCGGCCTGCGTCTACTTCATCAGTCCCGTGCAGAACGCGCTGGTGCCCGCCGATCCGGACCTGGGCACCGTCGAGGTCAGCGTCAGTCATTCGACTCTGGCGAGCAATAATGCCACGGCAACGATGCAGGCGGTCGCGCCGGCGTTATTCACTCTGGCCAATGGCAACGCCGCGGCGCTGCACGCCAACAACACGATTGTGGGCCCGACGACGATCTTCGGCGCGCGTTCGGAGCGCTGCAGTCCCCGCAACCAAGCAAGATGGATACATCTATTTTGGAGGCTTCCGAGCTCGCCGAGCCGAGTACACCCGTGCCCTGATCGCCTCCAAGTCTCCTTCCGCTTCGGCAATTATCGCCTCCGCTTCCGCCTTGCCAAGACTTCTTGCGATATGGCCGACCATATACTTCCTGGCTGGCGAAGTCCTGGTTGCGTGGACGTCCGGCAGTTGGTCCTGCTCCCTCAGCAAGTGCAAGACCCCCTCCATAGACTCGAATCGGTCGAACCACGGTAGACCCTCTTTTTCAATTCTGGTTCGGGCGTCGGCCAGCGTCTCCAGCAAATTGCTTCCATCCCGCTCCACGTACCATGTGTCTCGCCTGGGAAGGATCGGCTGCTCAATCCCCTTCAGTAGCCGGTGCCGGAAGTGGCAATGGTATTCTTGGGGCTTGACCGACGGGTCAGGCCCCTTTCGTATCCGGTAGTGAAGCGGAATCGCCCGAAAGAAAATTCCCAGGTTGAGGGCAAATGAGAAGGTGGTGCATCCGACGACCTGTGCAAGGTAGCTGCTGAACGACTGGAAATTTACAACGTGAATCTGGTCCGGCACGTAACGCCAAGCAGTCTTCGGATTAAAGACTACCGGCTAAAAGCCGGTAGAATCCTTTGGCGACTGAAAGTCGCATTGCGGCTCAAGCCGCCTGAAGCGCTCCCGGCTTAGAGCCGGCTTAAGGCTTGGTGGGCGCGGTGATCTTGAACGACTCGTCGTCTTCGTCCCACCGCTGGTTTTCAATATAGGCTTTGATCGTTGCCTCATCCACCGCGCCCACCGTCGCGCAGAAATATCCTCGCGCCCACATATGTTGCCCCCAGTATTGCTTGCGCAGTTCCGGAAACTCCGCTTGCAGATGTCGAGACGACCGCCCTTTGATGAATTGAGCCAGTTTTGCCGGCGCCAGAATCGGCGGTGCGGCCAACAGCAGATGTATATGGTCCGGCGACACTGCTCCCCGTACGATCACAACCTCCCGCGCGGCACAGATCTGGCGGATCAGGTCGCGCGCACGCTCAGCGATCCTCCCTCTCAGCACCTTCTTCCGGTACTTCGTACACCAGATCATGTGGTACTTCAAATCGAAGACCGCGTGCGCGCTATGCCTGTATTCCGCCATCCTCTCTATTCTCGTAGGGACGCGGCGGCTCAAAGCTGACCGCCTGAAAGGCGGTGGGATTAGACCTGGCGGACGGAGCTAAACTCAGTGAATCCTTCCCGCCGTAGTAGGGGCCAAATCTCGCTCTTTATCTCTCTGGCAACGACTCGGCTGTCCATCTTCGTCTCTCGCCCATCACAAGCATATAGCGGGATGGGTGCCTAAGCTGAAAGCCTCACCCAAGGCGCCCTCTATAGAAGCCCCCTCGAAGTCCCGATGACAAGGGTGTGCCGTCACAGCCGATCTTTGATCTGCACCAAAGGGATTTGCACCAAAGGGAGCCGCGACCGCGTATCTTCGAGCTCGACGTGCTCCGTGGAATCGCCATCCTGCTGGTCATGGGCGCCCACGTGCCCGCCTTCCCCATCTGGCCGGTCATCGGAGGCTACGGCGTCGACCTGTTCTTCGTTCTGAGCGGATTCCTGATCTCGAATCTGCTGTTCACTGAATATAGAGGCACCGGGGGCATACGCCTAAAACGCTTCTGGCTGCGCCGCGCGCTGAAGCTCTATCCTTCTTTCTACCTGCTGCTCGGCCTGACGCTGCTTTACGGCCTGATCTGGCACGTACCCTTTACGGGGCGCAGCATCCTGGGCGAAGCCATCCTCACCCAGAACTACATCGGATCGATTTGGGGGCACACTTGGTCGCTGGCCGTGGAAGAGCATTTCTACATCCTGCTGCCGCTGCTGCTGGCTTTCCTGATGAGGAGAAAGCCCAAAAAGAGTGAGCAAAGCCCGGAGGACCCGTTCACCGCGATCCCGTACGTCTTCGCTGGAGTGGCCGCGGCGTGCCTGGCGCTGCGCATCCTGAACGCCATCCAGCACCCGGTGTTCTCCCATCGAGCCAACGTCGAGCCCACGCATCTGCGCGCCGATGCCCTGTTTTTCGGCGTGTTTCTTTCCTACCTGCACCATTTCCGTCCCCACATCCTAACCCGCGCGATGAGCGAGCCGTGGCGCTTCCCGGTGAGCGTGCTCAGCGTACTGTGCTTTGCTCCGGCGGCGTTTTTGTTCATGGACAACCCCATCGTCTACACCCTCGGGTTCACCACCATCTATGTGAGCTTCGGAACCATGCTGCTGATGTGCCTGTACACGGAGAAGCGGAAGAGGCCGAAGCCGGGTGTCAGCGCGCGAGCCATCGCCAAGATGGGCGTGTACTCCTACACCATCTATCTGTGGCACGTGCCCATGGCACAAGTTTTCTTGAACCTGACGGCGCGGTTCCCTGACGTGAATCAATATTTGATGTGGGCTCTGTACTTCGTCTCTTCGATCACCGTGGGCGTGGTGCTGTCGAAACTGATCGAGATCCCGATCCTGAAGCTGCGGGAGCGGATGTTCCCGCCGCCGGCATCCCCTGATCCGCGCCAAACGGAAGCGTTGGAGCCGGTAAGTACGGGTTGACACCCGTCTGATCGAGATGCATACTGATATGGCGAATATAAGGCGAATATTGGTATGTTGGCAGGACTTCCCCTCGGCTTCCGGTTTGCCGAGCAACCTCTTTTACTTGAAGGATTTCCGCGGGGCCGGATCAGCGAAATCTACGGCCCTAGATCCAGCGGCCGGACCGCGCTGGTTTATACGGTTTTAGCGGCCTCCACCGGCCAGGGCGAGCACGTGGCGCTGATCGATACGGCCAACGCCTTCGACATCTGCTCGGCCGCGGCCGCGGGGGTGGTGCTCGAAAAACTATTGTGGGTGCGCTGCGGAGGCAATGCCGAGCACGCCCTGCGCGCCGCGGACCTGCTGCTGCAAGCCGGAGGATTCGGAGTGGTGGCGCTGGATCTGATTGAAGTTCCACCGAATGCGTTGGCGCGCATCCCTCCCACGGCCTGGTTCCGATTCCGCCGCACCATCGAGCCCACGCCTACAGTCTTCCTGGTCATCGCCGAAAAATCGCTGACCAAGTCCTGCGCGGCTAAGCGAGTCCCTCTCGAACGAAAGAAGCCGGTGTTCGCCGGCGCCGCTCCTTTTAAGGTTCTTAAAGCAGGCTAAGCCGATGTACGCCTGCATCCATGCGCCCAATGCGGGCGTCCTAGCCCGATCTTTCTCTCCCTGGGTGGAAATGGTGGATGAATCCACCGCCGTCTTCTCGGTCACGGAACGGCAATTGGCCCAAATACAACAAGCAAAGCCGCCCGCGACCCTCCCCATGGCCGTGGCCTCCACCATTGAAGCCGCGATTCTGGCGGCGCGCAGCTTTCCAGGGCAACAGACCGTCCTGCAACCTGGCGAGGAAGCTCGCGCTCTGGCCGCGCTTTCGATCGATTGCCTGCCGCCCGATCCGGAAATTTTCGAGACACTCGATCTTTGGGGCGTGCGCTCCTTGGGCGATCTGGCCCGGCTGCCTGAAAACGGCCTGGCCGGCCGCTTGGGCTCGCGCGGATTGTGGCTGCAGAAGCTGGCGCGCGGCGCGCTCGACCGGCCTCTCAAACCCGCGCCCATCTCGACCGTCTACGAGGAATCGGCCGAGTTCGATCATCCCATCGAGCTGCGCGAGCCTCTGCTGTTCCTGCTCGGCCAGTTTCTCTTTAATCTCACGGCGAAGTTGCGGGCGCAATCGCTCGCCGCCGGCGTTTTGATTCTAACCTTGAACAAGAAGGAAAGGAGCCTTAGCCTCCCGTTCCCGACGCGCGATGTGAAGTTCCTTCTAAAGCTGCTCGAATATTCGCTCGAGCGCGAGCCTCCGAAGGAGGCTATCAACGTGGTCCGGTTCCGCATCGAGCCGGTCGAGCCGCGCCGAGTGCAGCACGGTCTGTTCACCCTGGCCGCGCCGGAGCCGGAAAAACTCGAGCTGACGCTGGGAAAAATTCGTTGTCTGGTCGGCTCCGGGAACGTCCGCTATCCCAAATTAGAAGATACGCACCGGCCGGGCCATGGGACAAACGACGCGCCGCGCTACGGCTTCCGCTACTTCAGCCCGCCTTTGGAGGCTCGCGTGGAGCCGGCCCAGGGCCAGCCGCAACAAATCTGGACGCGATTGGTTCAGGGCCGGGTGGTCAATATCGCCGGGCCGTGGCGATCGAGCGGGGATTGGTGGAGGCCCTTAAATGACGGCGCATGGAATAGAGACGAGTTTGATCTCCTGTTGAGCGACGGCGCCCTGTACCGGCTGGTGCGCGACCGGGCGGCGAAAAGCTGGTGCCTGGAAGGGACGTATGACTGAACACCATGACTGATTTCGTCGATTTCCGGGTGCGCTCGGCATTCAGCTTTTTGGAAGGCGCGTCGCTGCCGGAGGATCTGATCCATCGCGCCGCCAGCCTCAACCACGCCGCCATGGCGCTGATGGATCGCGATAACCTGAGCGGCGCGCCGCGCTTCTACATGGCCGCGAAAAAGATCGGCGCCAAGGCGCACCTGGGCGCGGAGATCTCTGGCGAAGACGGCGACCGCTACGCGCTGCTCGCCGAAAGCCGGGAGGGGTATCAGAATCTGTGCCGCTTAATCACCTCCATGAAGCTGCGTTCGCCCAAAGGCGAGGCCGCGGCTTCCGAAGAGGAGCTGGCACAATACGCTCCCGGATTGGTGTGTCTCACAGGTGAAGCTGCTCCCACGCGCGCCCGCTTCGAAAAACTGATCCGGCTGTTCGGCCCGCGCAACGTCTATGCCGAGGTGCAGCGCCATTTTCATCGCGATGAGGAGGCTCGCAACCAGGCTGTGATGGAGCTGGCCCAATCACTCAAACTGCCCTTGATTGCGACCAATGGAGTCTGTCATGCAACTCCCGGGGAGCGCGAGCTGTTTGACGCGCTCACCGCGGTGCGGCATAAGACTACGGTGATGGAGGCAGGCACGCTGCTGGCTCGCAATGCCGAGCGGTACTTGAAGAGCCCCGCGCAGATGGCCGCGCTGTTTTCCGATATTCCCGAAGCCATCGCGGAAACCGCCGAGCTGTCGCAACGGCTCGATTTTACGCTCGCCGGTCTGGGCTATGAGTTTCCGCGCTACCCCGTGCCGCCGGGCGAAACCATCCATTCCTTCCTTCGCCAACGGACCGATGAAGGCGCGCGCCGGCGGTATCGTCCGTATCACGATCGCGCCCACCAGCAGATCGAACGCGAGCTGGCGCTGATCGAGAAGCTGAACCTGGGCGGCTATTTTTTGATCGTCTGGGATATGGTCGAGTTCTGCCGCAAGAACGGAATTCTGGCGCAAGGGCGAGGCTCGGCCGCCAACAGCGCAGTGTGTTATTCGCTCGGCATCACGGCCGTGGATCCGGTGGCCATGGACCTGTTATTCGAGCGCTTCCTCTCCGAGGAGCGCGGCGAATGGCCGGACATCGATATCGACCTTCCCTCCGGCGATCAGCGCGAGCGCGTGATTCAATACGTCTACCAGCGCTACGGCGAGCGTGGCGCGGCCATGACCGCCAACGTGATCACCTATCGCGGAAGATCAGCCGCGCGGGATATCGGCAAAGCTCTGGGGTTTGCTCCTGAGGTGCTGGAGAAGTTATCTGCATTGGTCGCCCGCTGGGGCTGGCGCGATCCGGATGACACGGCGGAGCGGCAGTTCCGCCAGGCTGGCTACGATCTCACCGATCCGCGCATTCGCAAATTTTTGGAGCTGTACACGGCCACGCAGAATCTGCCGCGGCATCTGGGCCAGCACTCCGGTGGCATGGTGATCTGCCAGGGCGAACTCGACCGCATCGTGCCGCTGGAGCCGGCGACCATGCCCGGCCGCGTGGTGATCGAATGGGACAAGGAAGACTGCGCCGACCTGGGGCTGATCAAGGTAGATTTGCTGGGTCTGGGCATGATGGCTGTGCTCGAAGAATCGCTGGAGCTGATTCGCTGCCATGAGCATAGAGAAGTCGATCTGGCGCACCTGCCCGCGGACGATCCGGCGGTGTATGAAGCGCTGCAAAAGGCCGACACCATCGGAATGTTCCAGGTGGAGAGCCGCGCGCAGATGTCGTGCCTGCCGCGCCTGAAACCCAAAAAGTTTTACGACATCGTGGTGCAGGTGGCGATCATTCGCCCCGGACCCATTGTCGGGAAAATGCTGCATCCGTATTTGCGCCGCCGGCAGGGCTATGAAGAAGCCGCATGCCTGCATCCGTCGCTGGAGACGGTGCTGCAGCGGACCCTCGGTGTACCGCTGTTTCAGGAGCAATTGCTGAGGATTGCCATGATCGCCGCGAATTTCACCGGCGGCGAAGCCGAGGAACTGCGCCGGGCCATGGGATTCAAACGCTCCGAGGCGCGCATGCAGGAAATCGAGACGAAACTGCGCGCCGGCATGACCGCCAACGGCATCGTGGGCGAGACCCAGGATCGCATCGTGCAGTCGATCACCTCCTTTGCGCTGTACGGATTTCCGGAGTCGCACGCGGCCAGCTTCGCGCTGATCGCCTACGCCAGCGCTTACCTGAAGTGCCATCACCTGGCGGCGTTCACCGCGGCCATCCTGAATCAACAGCCCATGGGGTTTTACCATCCGGCGACTCTGGTCAAAGACGCCCAGCGGCACGGGCTGCATTTTCTGCCCGTGGATGTGGAGAAATCGGACTGGCTTTGCACTATAGAGACGTGCACGATTGAAGGCGGCGCCGTCAGACTCGGCTTCAATTATGTTCGCGGCCTGCGTGAGGAGACGGCGAAAGCGATCGTCGCGGCGCGGCCGTTCGCGAGTATTGATGATGTGGCTCGAAGGGTGCGTGGATTACGCAAAGACGAGCTGCGGATGCTGGCGGAAATCGGCGCGCTCAATTCGTTGGTTTTGAACACAGGCGCTGGGCACCGGCGCGATGCTTTATGGGAGGTCGAGCGCGCCTTGCGCCCGGCCGGGCCATTATTCGAAGGATTGGAAAACCACGAAATTGCGCCGCTGAATCCAATGACCGCGCCGGAGCGCATTCGCGCCGATTTTTACGGCACCGGCGTGACCATCGGCATGCACCCCATGCGCTTGCATCGGGAAGCGATGCGGGCCCGCGGCGTTTTTGCGGCGTCGCAACTCAAATTCGCCAAACGCGGGCGCATGGTTCGCGTGGCCGGATGCGTCATCTGCCGCCAGCGGCCGGGCACGGCCAACGGGTTCCTGTTCCTGAGCCTGGAGGATGAAACCGGCATCGCCAACGCCATCGTCGAGCCGGAGCTTTTTGACTCCTACCGCGAAGTTCTGGTGACCGCTCCATATTTATTGATCGAGGGCGAGCTGCAAAACCAGCAGGGCGCGATCTCCATCAAGCTGCGCCGCGCCGAGCGTCTGGAGTTCGCCACCGTCGAGGTTCCCTCGCACGACTTCCATTGACCGCTTTACTTTTTGCTAAAATGTAAAGCGCCATGGAAGCCAAGCTGTCCGCCAAGAACCAGATCGTGATCCCCAAGGAGGCTCGCGAAGCGCTGGGCGTTAAACCCGGCGATAAGATACTGATTGTCGTAAGCAGTCATGGTGTGATCCTGCTGCAAAAGCCCAAGTCCTATGACAAGGCTCTAAGGGGTCTGGCGAAGGGTATGTATCCTCCCGACTACCTGGAAAAGGAGCGGGCGAGCTGGGAACGATAGACCTGGGCGATTTTTTGCAGCGGCACCGCAAGATTGCGCTCGACACGAACGTCTGTATCTATTACCTGGAAGACCACCCGCGTTACCGGCAATTCGCCTACGAAGTCTTTGCCTGGGTTCGCAGCTCCGGCCATCAGGCCGTCACTTCTACCATTACCATGGCGGAGTTGCTGGTCAAACCTTATCGAAATTCTGACCCCGGCCATGCCCTCGCGATCTACGGACAATTCGCAACTCATCCCAATCTCCAATGGATCGCCCCGGATCTCTTCGTTGCCGAGATCGCGGCCGGAATCCGCGCAAGGAATCGACTGAAGATACCCGATGCCATTCAAGCCGCTACTGCCGTCCACGCCAAGGCAACCGGCTTCATCTCCAACGACCCCGTCTTCCGCCGAGTCCCCGCCTTCGAAACCCTCCTGTTCGACGAGCTCCTCTGAGCATGTCCCCCGCCCGCCTCATCGCCTTCCAGGTCCTCAAGCGCGTCCATGGCGGAGGGTTCGCCTCCGACCTGCTGCGCAAGGAATCGGCTGCGGCCGATCCGCGCGACGCTTCGCTCGCCGAAGCCATCGTCTTCGGATGCCTGCGTTTCCAGATGCAGCTCGACTTCCTGATCGATTATTTCTCCGGACGGCCGCAGACGGGGTTGCGACAAAAAAAGCTCGACGAAGAAGTCCGCATCGCCTTGCGTATGGGCATCTACCAGCTCCGCTACCTCCAGCGCATTCCGGCCCACGCCGCCGTCGCCGAAAGCGTGGAGCTGGTCAAGCGCGCGCATAAGCGATCCGCCGCGGGACTGGTCAACGCCGTTCTGCGTAAGGTGAATCGCAAGCCGGTTTCCTGGCCCGACCGCGCGACTGAGCTGAGCATCCCGGCCTGGATGCTGGAGCGCTGGGACCGGCACTATGGAGCCGAAACCGCGGCTGCCATCGCCCAGGCCGCGCTGGCCGAGCCGGAGGACGCCGTAAACCCCGCCACCGGCCGGCAGCAGGATCCTGGCGCCCAGTCCATCGTGCCTTTACTCGAGATCGAGCCCGGAATGACCGTCCTCGATCTCTGCGCGGCGCCCGGCAACAAGACTGCCCAGGCCCTAGCGGCGGGCGGGCGCGTGATCGCCTGCGACCGCAAGCTGGCGCGCCTTAAAGAGGTGCCGCTGGAAGCCGCTCGCGTGGTGCTCGAGGGTGCCAGCACCCTCCCGTTTGCTGTGAAATTCGATCGTATTTTGGTCGACGCGCCTTGCTCCGGGACAGGAACGCTCGGGCGAAACCCGGAGATCAAGTGGCGAATGAAACCGGAGGACGTCGGCAGGTATCCTCCTCTACAGCGCGGTCTATTGGAGCATGCGCTCCCACGCCTCAAGCCGGGAGGCCGGCTGGTCTATTCCACCTGTTCGCTGGAACCGGAAGAAAACCAAGAGGTGGTGGAAGGGTTAGCCGTCGAAAAAATCCAACTGCGCCTGCCGGGACGGGACCCCGGGGATGGGTTCTTCGCTGCTGTGATAACATCAAGAAACATACGCGAGGACTAAATAAGTGCGGCTCATGATTGAGCGCTCCTTATGATCGAGATTTTGCCTTCCATTCTGGCAGCCGATTTCACGCGCCTGGGCGAACAGGTCAGGCAAGTGGAAGCGGCCGGCGCGCGAATGCTCCATGTCGACGTCATGGATGGGCATTTCGTGCCCAACCTGACGCTGGGCCCTCCCGTGGTGGAATCCCTGAGGAAGTGCACCCGCCTGACTTTGGACGTGCATCTGATGATCGAAGATCCGGATCACTTCGCGCCCATTTTTATCCAGGTCGGCGGAAACCAGATCCTGGTGCATCAGGAGGTATCCCGCAACCTGGACCGCACCCTGCACATGATCCGCGAGCATGGGGCGAAGGCGGGGGTGGTCATCAACCCGGCGACTCCGGTAGCCGTTCTCGACGAGGTTCTGGAAATTGTCGATTCGGTCCTGGTGATGAGCGTCAATCCCGGGTTCGGCGGGCAGGAGTTTATCCCTAACTCGCTCAAAAAAGTGAGCCAACTGGCGGCGCGCCGAAGGGAACGAGGATTGCACTTCGCCATCGAGATCGATGGCGGTATTACACTGCAGAATGTTGCCGATGCGATTCATGCAGGGGTCGACTGGGTAGTGGCCGGCACGTCGATTTTTCACACTGTGAATCCGGGGACCGCTTTTGAGCAGATGCGTCAAGCGGCGCTGGATGCGTCCAGGGTTATCGTCTAGCTTTAGAAGGGCAGGAGAGTAACATGATTGTTTGGCTGAAACGCGCACCGTGGGCCGCTCTGGCAGTGGCTTCCGTCGCCGCGTGCTCGTGCGGATTCCATCACACCAAGTACGAGAACCCGGTCACCAAGGACACGCAACAACCCGACAAACTGCTCTACGACCGCGCTATTAAGGATCTCCAAAAGGGCCGCTATGAGATGGCGCGTCTGACGCTGAACACGCTGATCAACACCTACGACACCAGCGAGTATCTGGCCAAGGCCAAGCTGGCCATCGCCGATAGCTGGTTCAATGAAGGCGGCGTTTCCGGTTTCGCGCAAGCTGAGCAGGAATACAAGGACTTCGAGCTGTACTTCCCCACCATGCCGGAAGCGTCCGAGGCGCAATACAAGATCTGCAAAGGCCACATCAACCAGATGGGCAAGCCGGACCGCGATACCAACCAGACCTTGCGTGCCGAGCAGGAATGCAAGCAACTGGTGCTGCAATACCCCAACTCCAAATACGTGCCGGAAGCCGAGCAGTTGCTGCGCAACATCGACGAAACCCTGGCCGAGGGCGAGATGCGCGTCGGCAACATGTATTACGGCAAAGGCTCGCGCGCCTCGGCGGCCAACCGCTTTGCCGGCCTGGTGGATCAGTATCCGCTTTACAGCCGCGCCGATGAAGCTCTGTGGAAGGAAGCGGACGCTTACCTGGGTATGGGCGCGCGCCAGCGTCCCTTCGCCGTCACTGCACTGCAGAAAATCGTGCGCGATTATCCACTGAGCCCCTACGTCGACGAGGCCAAGAAGAAGCTGCACGATCTCGAAGCTGAGGTTCCGGCGGCGGATCCGGCCGCGTTAGCGCGCATGAAGTACGAGGAGGAGAATCGCACCAAAGTGTCGACCTTGTCCAAGATGACCGAATTCCTGCGGCCCGGACCCGACACCAGCATGGCGGCCAAGGCGGGGTCTCCGGCTATGAATCCTCCCCGTCAGTTGGTTCCCGCGAACGTGCCGACTCCAACCAACGCGGCTGCGGGCGGATTTAACGGCGATGTGACCGTGGCTCCGGTCGCCGATAGCGCCGCTCCTGCCAACGGCGCCTCCGGCGCCTCCGCTCCTGCGTCTGCGGTGACGGACTCGGCGAAACAGGATGCGGCGGCATCCACGAACACGGCCACTACGTCCGCGAGCACGGCGGCCAACGCAAAAGACGCCAACAGCAAGAAGAAGAGCGACAAGAAGAACAACAAGAAAAAGCAGAAGGAGGCGACCGCCGCGGCCACCAACGCCCAGGGCAATCCGCTGCCTCCGAAGGACCCGCTGCCGGGAGCGCCGGTCAGCCCTCAGCCTCAGCCCTAGGGCCGCTCGCCCACGGCCCGAATGAGCGTCATTTTGCTGGCTGACGACAGCCCCCACGCGCAGCGCATGGGGGAGCGCATCCTCCTGGAGGAGGGCTACCAGGTGGTCAGCATTTCCGATGGCGCGGAAGCGGTCCACAGCCTTGAGGATGTGGATCCGGACCTGGTGATCGCCGACGCGTTCCTGCCGGTCTGCAGCGGCTTCGAGCTGTGCCGCTACGTCAAGACCCACCACCGCCATACCCGCGTGATCCTCACCGCCGGACTGCTGGAGAAATTCGACGAGGCCGCCGCCCGGCAGGCCGGCTGCGACGCTGTCCTGCGCAAGCCCTTTGAAGCCTCTGCGGTGATGCCGACCATCCGGCCGCTGGTGCAGGAAGCGCAGCTCGCCCGCGGCTTGTTTGCCGAGGCGCTGGCCGGAGTCACCCCGCAGCCGGTCTCCGACGCCGTGGCGGCTCCGGCGCGGCCGGCGCCTCCCGATCCCAAGCGCGTCGAGGCCGCCATCGCTCTCGCGCTGGAGGCCGCTCTGCCCAATCTGGTGCGGGAAATCACCGAGAAAGTTTTGATAGCCTTAGGTCATTAATGCCCGATAACACATTTGACGTTGTCTCCAAGGTGGAGCTGCCGGAAGTGTCCAACGCCGTGCAGCAGACCATCAAAGAACTGCAGCAGCGCTACGACTTGAAGGATTCCAAGTCCTCCATCGAGTTGAACGAGAAGGACCATAAACTGATCCTCCAGAGCCAGGACGAGTTCAAGCTGCGCGCCGTGCTGGACATTCTCCAACAGAAGCTGGTCAAGCGCCAAGTCTCGCTGAAGGCGCTGTCCTTCGGCGCCATCACGCCCGCCGCCGGTTCCAGCGTGCGCCAGGAGATCACCCTGCAGCAAGGCATTCCCATCGAAAAAGCGCGGGAAATCGTGCGCGTGATCAAGGAAAGCAAGAAGAAGGTGCAGGCGTCGATTCAGGGCGATCTGGTGCGCGTTTCGAGCAAGGACCGGGACGCGCTGCAGGAGATCATTCACCTGCTGAAGGCGGCGGACTTCGGCATCGACATGCAGTTCACCAACTATCGGTCAAATTGATGCCCGAGGCGTTCCAATTGATGACTCGGCGTTCGAATTAATGGCTAGAAGGATCGAGTCCCTGTTCCTGGCCGGACCCGCCGGGCGCCTGGAAGCACTGCTCGAAGAGCCGGAAGAGGGCTTACGCGCCGTAGCGCTGGTGTGCCATCCGCACCCGCAGCATGGCGGCACCATGCACAATAAGGTGGTGTTTCGGGTGGCTCGCGGGCTCCGCCGGTCGGGCGCCGTGACGCTGCGCTTCAACTACCGCGGCGTAAACCTGAGCGAAGGCACCTACGCGCACGGGGAAGGCGAGCTCGAAGACGCACGGGCGGCGCTCGATCACCTGCGCGGCCGGTATCCGGGGTTGCTGGTGATTCTCGCCGGGTTTTCCTTCGGCTCGCGTATCGTGTTGCGACTGGGTTGCTCAGGCGAACCTCCGGAACGAATCATCGCAGTCGGCTTTCCCACGGTATATCGCGATAGGGCTTACTTAGAGGGATGCACGGTACCGCGTATATTCGTGCAGAGCACCCACGATCAGTACGGCCCGGTGGCGGAACTAGAACCGCTGGTGGCCATGCTGCCGGAGCCCAAACGGCTGGTGCTGATTGAGGCGCAGGATCATTTCTTCGCGGGAGCGCTGCAGAAGCTTGAGGACGAAATCGCTTCCTTATCCGGCTGATCTGTGACTAGACGGAGCCGCGACCGGAGGGGAGCGGTTTCCTGCGACGAATGACCGAACCTCCGCTCGGCCCAGCGGGCACCCCGGTCGCGGGTCTGAAGGAAAAGCGCCGAGCGACGTCACAAGTTGTCCCATCCGGTCCCACCGGAAGCAAAGCTGAGCCGCGACCGGAGGAAGCGGTTTGAGCGCTAACTTTGACTATAAATGGCTCGCTACGCGCTAGCCACCCTTAGCTGGCGTTGGAGCCGCCGCGTGGCGCGTTCCCCGATCAGATCGGCGACCTTACCCAGGAGTTCTGGTAGGTCCTCAGGCTTGATCAGCATGGACGTAGCCCGTTTGGCGGGGTTAGGCTTATTCTGGTAGGTAGTGAGGATGGCGGTCGCCGGTTTATAGTCCATCATCCGGGCATGCGCCAAAACCTTCAGGCCCGCATGCGGCGATTCCATCTGTAAGTCGCTGAGAACTAAAGCGTATTTCCCTTCGTCGAGTTTGTCGAAGGCTTCTGCGACGGTGGCTGCGGAGTCTACATTGTAGCCGCCGGCCTCTAGTACCGTCTTCAGGGTGAGACGGGCTGCGGGGTCGTCATCCACAAGGAGGACCCGCGCCATCTCGTAATCGGGAGTTCTTGCCGAGTGGCTCATCGGTGCCTAGCTAGAGTTTACCTCAAGCCGCCCTAAATCGAGCCATGAGATTTTCATCCAGTGTTCTTAGTACGATCTAAGTTCTTGTAGGGTCTACGCTTTTTGAAATACCCGGGCAAAGATGCGATCCACGTTAGCTAGCTGCCGTTCCGTCGAAAACGCCTCCCGGATCTTTTCAACTGGCAGAAACGAAAGGATTAGTGAGTCCGCTTCCACGGCAGCCCGAAAATCGCCGTCGCTTTCCCAGGCCTGCATGGCATGCGCCTGCACGATTTTGTAGGCCGCCTCCCGCAACATTCCGGCTGCCGCCAGGTCCAGCAGAAGCTGCCCGGAGAAGATCAGCCCCCGCGTCGATTCCAGATTCCGGCGCATCCGCTCCGGATAGACCCGCATGCCGTCGACCAGCCAGCGCGTCTTCGCCAGAAGGTAATCGGCGAGGATAGCCGAATCGGCCAGGATGACGCGTTCCACCGAGGAGTGGGAAATGTCGCGCTCATGCCACAGCGCCACGTTTTCGAGCGCCGCCTGGACATTAGCGCGCACCACCCGAGCCAGCCCGCAGATCTGCTCCGACACCACCGGGTTGCGCTTATGCGGCATGGCCGAGGAGCCTTTCTGCCCCTCGCTGAACGGCTCTTCGGCTTCCCGAACCTCGGTGCGCTGCAGGTGGCGGATCTCGAGGGCGATCTTTTCGAGCGTGGTCGTGAGCAGCGCCAAAGCGCCCACCCACGCCGCGTGACGATCGCGCGAGATGACCTGGCTGGCGATCGGGGCCGGCTTCAAGCCGAGCCTGGCGCAGATGCGCTCCTCCGCCTCCGGGCCGATGTGGCCGAAGGTTCCCACGGCGCCCGAAATCTTGCCGACGCGCAGGTCCTCGGCCGCGGCTTCCAGGCGCACGAGGTTGCGCGTCATTTCATCAAACCAGTTGGCGAGTTTTAGCCCGAAGGTGATCGGCTCGGCGTGGATGCCGTGGGTGCGGCCGATCTGGATGGTGTCCTTGAACTCCCAGGCCCGCCGCTCCAGCACCGCCAGGAGGGCGCGAGCGCCCTCGACCAGCAGCCGGGAGGCGTCTTTCAAAACCAGGGCCTGCGCCGTGTCGACCACGTCATTGGAAGTCAGTCCGTAATGCAACCACCGGGAGGCGCTGGCTGCGCCCGCGCCTGCCAGCTTCTCGGAAACCGCGGTGGTGAAGGCGATGACGTCGTGCTTGACCTCGCGCTCGATGGCATGGATTCGCTCGGTGTCAAAAGACGCGTGGGCGCGCAGCGCCGCTGCGGCCTCGAGCGGAACGACGCCGGACTCGGCCAGAGCTTCGCTGGCGGCAAGCTCTACGGCAAGCCACTGCTCAAAGCGGTTCTGGTCGCTAAAAATGCGGCCCATCTCGGGCCTCGTATAGCGTGGAATCATCTAGCGCGGAATCATTTAGTAGGTAAAGGTCTCGGTTCCCAGCCGCGGGTCGGCGATCACCAGGCGCGTGAACAGGCTGCGGCCGTTCAGGGCCTCGGTGGCTGCCTGCTCCACCAGCGCCGGATGGTTGTTGCTCTCGCTGATGTGGCCCAGGATGAGCGTGGAGGTGCGGAAGTCCAGGTCCTCGCGAATAAATTGAGAAGCCGCGTCGTTGGAGAGATGCCCCATGCGGCTCATCACCCGCTGCTTGATGGCCCACGGATAGGGGCCGACTTTGAGCATCTCCAGATCGTGATTGGATTCGAGCAGCAGAAGATCGGAGCCGCGCAGGTGCACGCGCACCGAATCGGGCAGATACCCAAGGTCGGTGGCGACCGCAATCTTGATCCCCTGCGTGCAAAACGCATAGCCGACGGGGTCGGCGGCATCGTGCGGGATACTGAAGCTGGTCACGTCGATATCGCCGATGCTGAAGCTGGAGCCGGCTTGAAACTGTTCGAGCACTGGCTCGGAGTCGCCCCAGGCCACTGCCGGCGCGGTCAGATGCGTAATGTAGACCGGAATCTGCAGGTCCTGGCCGGCTTTCCCTTCCCGTTTCTTGGCCAGAACCGGGAGCCCGCCGATGTGATCGTTGTGCTCATGGGTAATGAGAATCGCGTTCAGCGAATCCGGTTCGACCCCCAGCGCGGTGAGGCGCTCGAAGGTTTCCTTGCGGCTCAAGCCGGCATCGACCAGCAGGCGCGTCCTGGAAGTCGCGATCAGGGTCGAGTTGCCCGCGCTCGATGAGGCTAAAACCGTAACGGAGACGATGGCGAAAAGACTCCTTGAGCGAAAACGAGAGTACTCCGGTGAAGATCCAACCTTCGTACTCTACTTGTTTGCATGATACCCCACTAACATGAAGGTGTGCCGTGAAGCACCCGTCGAAGCGCGCTTGCCGGGCTACAATGGGTGGGTATATGAAGGCTCGCGTCTACGTTTCCTTCAAGCCCACCGTGCTCGACCCGCAGGGCCAGACTATCCAGCACGCCCTCAACGGGCTGGGGCATAAGAGCATCGCGCACGTGCGGCAGGGCAAGTATTTTGAGATCGAACTGGCGCCAGGCAGCGTCAAAGAGCAGGCAGCCAAGGAAATGGACCAGATTGCGCGCGACGTTCTGGCTAATCCGGTGATGGAAGATTATCGCGTGGAGTTTTTAGACTGATCGGAGCTTCTAGCAGGATGCGGAAAAAGTCATTCATAGCCGCAAATAAACGCAGATCAACGCCGATAAGCCACTTGTTTTCAATCCGCGTTCATCGGCGTTCATCGGCGGCTAACCCTTTTTCAGCAACCTGCTAGAGCAAACGGAGCTTTTCAGAACATGTGCGGAATTGTAGGATATATCGGCAATAAACCCGCCGTCCCGATCATTCTGGACGGCTTGAAGCGGCTGGAGTATCGCGGCTATGATTCGGCGGGCCTGGCGGTGCTGGAGGATCACAACTGCCTGGGGATTCGCCGGGCGCAGGGCAAGCTGCGCAACCTGGAAGACGCGCTGCGCCTGAACCCGGTAGAGGGCGAGTACGGCATCGGCCACACCCGCTGGGCGACGCATGGCCGGCCTACCGAAGAGAACGCCCACCCGCATCGCGACTGCCACGGCGACATCGTGGTGGTGCACAACGGCATTGTCGAGAATTACCTGGCGCTGAAGCATCAACTGGTCGAAGAAGGGCACCGCTTCGTCACCGAAACCGACACCGAGGTTATCGCCCACCTGGTCGAAAAATATTTTGACGGGAACCTGGAAAACGCCGTGCGCGACACGGTCAAGCAGTTGACTGGGGTGTTCGCCTTGAGCGTGATCTCGCGGAAGGATCCCAACAAGATCGTCGCGGCGCGCTCCGGGCCTCCCGTGGTGGTGGGCCTGGGTGACGGCGAATACTTTGTCGCCTCGGATGTGCCGGCCATTCTCGGCTACACCCGCGACATGTTCTTCCTGGCCGACGGCGACATGGCCATTCTCACTCGCGACGGCGTACACCTTACGGATTTTAATGGCCGTCCGGTGAAGCGCCAGGTCTCGCACATCCTGTGGGACCCTATCATGGCCGAGAAGGGCGGCTATAAGCACTTCATGCTCAAAGAAATCTTTGAGCAGCCCAGGGCGGTGCGCGACACGACCTTAGGAAGAGTGGGCCAAGAATCCGGCCGCATCTTCCTGGACGAGATGGACATCACCCAGCGCGAGTTCAAGGAATTCCGGCAAGTGCGCATCGTGGCCTGCGGGACCAGCTGGCATGCGGCGCTGGCCGGAAAGTTCATGATCGAGCGGCTGGCGCGCATCCCGGTGGAAGTCGACTACGGCAGCGAGTTCCGCTACCGCGACCCGCTGGTGGGCACGCGATACTCTGACCATCGTCATCTCGCAATCCGGCGAGACCGCCGATACGCTCGCCGCCCAGCGCGAAGCCAAGCACAAGGGCTCGAAGACGCTGGCCATCTGCAACGTAGTCGGCTCCATGATCACGCGCGAGGCCGCGGGCACGCTGATCACGCATGCCGGACCGGAGATTGGCGTGGCCTCGACCAAAGCCTTCACCGGACAATTGACCGCCCTGTTCCTGGTGGCCCTGTATCTGGCGCAAGTGCGCGAGGCGGTCAGCCAGGAAACCTCGCTGCGGCTGGTCGACCAGCTTTTACGCATCCCCATGCAACTCGAAGAGATTCTGCGCCGGGCCGCGATCTATGAGGAACTGGCCAAGACGCTGTTCCGGGCTTCGGACTTCCTGTACCTGGGGCGCGGCATTCATTTCCCGATCGCACTCGAAGGTGCGTTGAAGCTGAAGGAAATCTCCTACATTCACGCCGAGGGCTACCCGGCCGGCGAGATGAAGCATGGCCCCAATGCGCTGATCGACGAAAACCTGCCCACGGTAGTGCTGGCGACGCGCGATCCCTCCGATGAACTGAGCCGCGTCATCTACGAAAAGACGCTCTCCAACATTCAGGAGGTGAAGGCGCGCGAAGGAACCGTGGTGGCGGTGGCCTGCGAGGGCGATGAAGAGGTCGCCAAGGTGGCCGATCACGTCATCCGCATCGGCTCCACCCATGACCTGCTGCTGCCCATTCTCGAGGTGGTTCCTCTGCAACTGCTGGCATATCACATAGCAGTGCGCCGCGGCTGCGACGTAGATCAGCCCAGGAATCTGGCGAAGAGCGTTACCGTCGAGTAGCCGTCAGGGCCGGTGGGCAACGCCGAGCTCCTGCGCGGCGTGGGCCAAGGCTGAGTCAGCCGTCCAAAGCTGGGACTTGCCGACCAGCGCAGAGGCGAGCAGATGCGCGTCGATCCAGCCCAAGCCGCGGCCGTGTAAGCGGCGATGCCGCACGAAATTCGCGACCTCCTCGTGCGGAACCATTGGCGCCTGTGGCAGATCCCTATAGTCCGCCAAAAGCTTGGTGCGGGCACTGATGTCTCCAATCAGCAACTCCCCGTAGACCATCTCGTGACCGGCAGCTTCGTCAGCGTCAAACAGCCTCAGCAGTCCGCTCGAATAGGGCTCCCGCCCGTACAGGAATCGAATCCAGACGGATGTGTCGACCAAGACCATCCGGTCGGGCTGCCTAAACGGCAGAACGTTTGCGGCTTGATCTGGCATGACGGACCGGCTTCTCCCGGCGGCGCGGAACGTCCTTGGCGTTCGGCTCCGACCCCGCTAATGCTGCGAGCCGCTCCAAGGCCGCACGACGCACAAGGGTCTCGAGGCCGATGCGGATGGCGTCCGTGTCTGTGCTTGCCCCGCACGCTGCCTTGGCCTCCTTGAGCAGCTTGGGGTCGATGTTCAGCGTCTTCTTCATATGTACCATTGTGCCATACGCGTACGGCTATTCTATCCGTACGCGCTACTTACCTACTAAGTGCTTCAGATCGCGATTATTCTCATTGCAGACGTATTCGAGCAGTTCCGTGTCCGGCATCAGCGTGAGCGGGTAGGAAACCGTCCACGCCTTGGTATAGGCTTTGGGATCGTCGATGGCGATCTCCAGGTTGATGTGCCCGAAGTCGCGCCGCGTGAAGCGCTCGGTCACATGCAAGGCTTCGCTGTGCGGACGCCCTCCGGTATCGAGCCACGTCTTATCGTTGAACCCCGCGGTATCCACTACCAGCGTATCGCCATCCCAGCGCCCGACCGAGTAGCCCATCCAGGTGGGATTGGGGTCCTTGGGAAGCTCGCGGCCGTCGGTAAAGATCTGGCGCCAGAGGTGGAAGGCTTCGTAGAGAAACACCACTTCACCCGGCCCGGTCAGGATCTTATAGGGATACGGGACGGCTTCCATCTGCGGAATTCCGGGGAAATTACAGTAGCCCACCGGATCGTCCTTGCTGATGGTATCCTGGCGCTGCTTGTAGAGCGCGGCCGCCCAAGGCTGAAACGGAACCTTGTCTGCGCCCAGATCCGCGGCCAGATTCACCGTATATTTGACGCCGTTGGGCTGGCGCCAGATGCCCGACAGGTCCGGATGGCCGTCGCTCATACGCGGCGCCGGAGCGGTCAGATTCGGTTTGCCGTCGGCGGTACGAGGGATTCCGGGCGTCGGGTATTTGATCCATTGCGAGAAGACAGGTGTAGCCAGAAGGAAAACCGCAAAACTGAGTGTTCTCACTTTCCTCCTAAATGCGGGAGATCTTTTTCGTCGTCCAGGCAGATGTCCTCGATCAGCTCGATATTGATCATGATGTATTGGTCGAGCGTCACCGTAAAGGGCCGCGTGTACGCCTTGGCGTCGTCGACGGTGATCTCGATCTGCATGTTGCCGTAATTGATGCGGTGGAAGCGCTCGGTCACCTTGGCGGCATCGGTCAGCGGGCTGCCGTTGCGGTCGAGCCAGATGCCGTCGCGCAGGCCGTTGGTCTGGACGACCAGCGTGTCGCCCTGCCAGGTTCCCGAAGAGTAACCGTTCCAATTGGGCTGCGGATCCTGGGGCAAGGCGCGGCCGTCCAGGAAAATCTGCCGGTAGCCGTTGGTGCTCTCATCCAGAATCAGCAGGAGCTGCGGAGTCTGGATATACTTGCGCGGCCAGGTGAGCGCGTGGATGCGCGGCACGCCCGGCGGAAGGCAGTGCCCGGTGGTGTCGCCGGCGCCGTCAGCGGCGCGCCGCTGCTCCATCAGGGCCCGAGCCCAGGGTTGGTAGGGCAGGCCATCCTTGAGGCTGGCGCCGAAGTTGAAGAAATCCTCGCTGGTGCGCATGTCCGGGCAACCTTCCTTGGGACAAGGCCGGTAATTCGACGCTTCCCAGATGCCCGAGAGATCCGGCTTGCCGTCCGCTGTGCGCGGCGCCGGCGCACCCAGATTGGGCGTGCCGCTGGGAGTCCTGGGCAGATGCGGCGTGGGATAGCCGAGCCACTGGGCGTTGATTGAAGGCGCCGTTACCGACGCCAGCAACAACAGGAGCGCGCTATTCGGCGCCCTACTCAACGATGTGCCGGACATCGCGCTCATTCTCATTGCAGTTGAACTCGAGCAACTCGGTGTCGGCCAGCAACTGCGGATGCTCAGTCACGGCCCAGGGAGCCGTGTACATTTTGGGATCGTCGATGGTGATCTGCAGCTCCAGATGTCCGAAGTCCGGGCGCCGGAAACGTTCGGTCACATGCAGAGCTTCGCTGGCCGGATGCCCCATCTGATCGATCCACGCCTTGCCGTTGAAGCCGCGGCTGTCCACCACCAGCGCATCGCCCTCCCAGTGCCCGACCGAGTAGCCGAGCCACACCGGATTCGGATCCTCCGGCAGCGGCCGGCCGTCGGTGAAGATCTCGCGGAACAGGTTGAAGGCTTCATAAAGAATGGTCACTTCGCCCGGATTCTGGATCAGCTTCCAAGGAACGGGCGCGGCGTCGATCTTGGGCACGCCCTGCGGTAGGCAGTTGGCGTCCGGCTCCTCCTTGGCCCGGCCCCCGTCCTTGCGCTGATTGAAGATGGCCAGCGCCTCAGGCCGCATCGGGACCTGCTTGAGATCCTTGGCGATGTTGACCAGATAGGATCGATCGGCGTCCCACACGCCCGAAAGGTCCGGTTTGCCGTCGGGCATCTTGGGAGCGGGCGCGGTGAGGTTGGGCTTTCCCTGCGCGTCGCGTGGAATGTGCGGCGTTTGATAGCCGAGCCATTGACCACACACGTGCGCTTCCACAAACGCTGCGATCAGGAACATCGCCGCTGGCTTTGTCACGGCAAGAATTGTATCACTTGAAAAGTTACTGCACACCCGGATAGTTCTTCGGGTCATGTGGGCCGAAGCCCAGGCGCCCGGAGTCGCGATCGAGATTATTTTCGTCGCAGGCGTATTCCATGATCTCTTGGCCGGCCGGCATCTGGGTGAAGACGCGATGGAAGGTCCACGGCTTGGTGTAGAACTTGGAGTCCTCCACCCACACGGTGTGATCCAGATGATCCTGGTCGATGCGCCGCCAGCGCTCCACTACGTGCATCTGGTCGCTATGCGGGTGCGCGTCGTCGTCGATCCAGCTCAGCCGGTCCTTGAATCCGATGGAATCGATCACCAGCGTGTCACCGTCCCAGCTTCCGATGCCGTTGCCGAAATACGACGGGTCGATGCGCGCGGGGTGCTTGCGCCCATCCACCGGAATCGTCCGCCAGGTGCTCATCAACTCGTAGAGAAACGCCACGCGGTTGGAGTTCTGGACGATCTCGAACGGCACGCCGCTGATGCTGGCGCGCGGGATGCCGGCAAACAGGCACAGCCCTTCCGGATTGACCGACTCTTTCAGGTTGTACTCGTACGCTTTTTGACCTTCTGGAGTGAGGGGAGGGCCGCCGACGCTCTCAAAGAAATTGCGCAGAAGCGGGCCTTGCCAGAAGCCGGAAAGGTCGGGCCTGCCGTTGGGCATGCGCGGCGCGGGCTTCGGCGCAGGCGTTTGGCCCGCGGCAAGGAAGGCCGTAAAACTGAGGAGCGCCACAACGTGGTTTTTCATGGCTCCAATTTGACTCGCGCACAACGCTAAGCTGTGCGCTCCAACTTGACTCGCGCACAACGCTAAGCTGTGCGCTCCAACTTGACTCGCGCACAACGCCAAGCTGTGCGCTCCAATTTCAGTATCCCACGTTACTCCAACGAATCTTTTGATGTTGCAGCTCTCTCGGTGCGCTACGATAACCGCGTGACTACCAATAGAATCATGCCATCCAGAACCTCTTTAATGGTGGCCGCCGGCCGCGCCCTGGGTGCGCGCGAGCCTGACCCGGCCGTGCGTAACCCCGACTCGCTCGCCGAGAAGCTGCTCGGACCCGAGGAGCTCGCACTGATTCAGGAGCACCCGATCGGCCGCGCGGTAGCCGATCCGGAGTCGACGCCTGGATTTGAGGCGCTGGGCACCGCGACCATGATGCTGGTGCGCACCAAGTTCATCGACGAAAAGCTACAGAGGGCAGTCGCGGAGGGCGCGCGGCAGTTCGTCATCCTGGGCGCAGGCTTCGATACCCGCGCGCATCGCTTCTCCGATCTGTTGAAGGATGTGAAGGTTTTTGAAGTCGACTCCGAAGCGACGCAGTCTTACAAGCAGGCGCGCGCCGCGGCCGCGCTGGGGCCGGCGCCCGCGAATCTCACGTATGTCTCGATCGATTTCAACCGCGACAAACTCCTGGAGGCTCTGGTTCGCGCCGGGTTCGATCCGGCCGTGAAGACCTTCTTCACCTGGGAAGGCGTCAGCATGTATGTCGTCGAGGAAGGCGTGCGCGAAACCTTGAGGGCCTTCGCGAAAACCGCTCCAGGCAGCACTCTGGTGATGGATTTCACCACGCGCAAGGCGATCGACTTCATGACCCAGTTTCCGCAATATGGTCCGATGAAGCTCTTGAAAGATTGGGGCGAGCCGTGGGTCTTCGGCATGCCGGACGGCCAGGAGCGCCAATTCTTCGAGGCGCTGGGCCTGGAGCCTCTGGAGATGTTTCCGATGTTCAGCAAGGCGGCGGTGGAGCGGTATCTGACTCGCGCCGACGGGACCATTTTCGGGACGCCTCCGCAAGGCGCTCAACGGCCCCAGGTTTCGCCCGAGGCGCAGGCCGCAGCGGCGGAGTTGGTCAAGAGCGGAACTACCTTTTACGGCCTGGTGGAATTGGCCGTGCCCGCTAAAAGCACTCGCTGAACTGTTATCATCGTGCATCACGCGTCTTACATGAAAGTGGCATGAGCGCACAAAACCATCGTCCTTTTGTTCCTGAAAATGCCCAGTTGAAGGAGTTCTCAGTAGGCGCGCTGGTGCTGGGGCTGGTGATGTGCGTGGTGCTGGGGGCGGCCAACGCCTACCTGGGCCTGCGCGCCGGCATGACCATCGCGGCCACGTATCCGGCTGCGGTCATCAGCATGGCAGTGGTGCGGATGTGGAAGGGCTCGATCCTGGAAGAGAACATCGCCCGCACCGCCGGCTCCATCGGCGAATCGGTGGCGGCCGGAGCGGTGTTCACCCTGCCGGCATTTCTGATCGCGGGCTCCTGGACCTCCTTCGATCCGCACGCAGTCTACTGGAAATCGACCGCGCTGATGGTGACTGGCAGCGTCCTGGGTGTGTTGTTCGTTTCGCTGGTGCGGCGAGTCCTGGTGGAAGATCCGTCGCTGCCGTTTCCCGAATCGGTGGCCGCATCGCAGATCCACAAAGCCGGGCAGCAGGGAGCGCAAGCGGCCAAGTACCTGTTCTGGAATATCGGCGCTCGGCGCGCTGGTGCAGCTTCTGGGCGAGATGCAGCTCTACGCCGTCGACAAAAGCTTCTTCGTGCGCATCGGCGAAATCGGCAGAAGCTCCCTTCGGCTGGGACCTATTGGCAGCGCGAGGCGCATCGCCACCGGCGCCATCACTTCCATCGATGCGCCCACCGTCAGCCCTGCCTACATGGGCGTCGGCTATGTGATCGGCCCGACGCTGGCCGCGCTCAATTTCTCCGGAGGAGTGCTGGCCTGGGGCGTTCTGGTTCCGCTGTTCATGTACTTCCTGGGACCCGCAATTGCAACAGTTCCTGCCTGCGGGCGCGACCGCCAGCAACGCCGATTGGGCGGACCAGGCTTCGGCCGTCTGGCGCTACATCGTGCGGCCGATCGCCGTGGGAGGAATGCTGGTGGGCTCGGCCTACACGCTCATCAAGATGGGCCGCAACCTCAGCTCCAGCCTCGGCCGCGCGTTCGAGCGAAGTGCGCCACGGCACTCCGCCCATGGAGTCGCTGAAGCGGACCGAGCGCTACATGGGTTCGAAGACCGTCTTCGCGCTTGATCTGTCGTGGTGTTCCTGTTCATGAACGCGCTGTACGTGTACCTCTCCGGGCATGTGCTGGCGGGGGTGGTTGCCGCGCTGGTGATGCTGCTGGTGGGCTTCTTCTTCGCCACGGTTTCGGGAAACCTGGTGGGCATGATCGGATCCTCCAACAATCCGATCTCCGGCTTGACGCTTTCCACGCTGATCATCGCGGCGCTGCTGATGGTCGCCTTGGGAGTCTCAGGACCCGGCGGCGTCGCCGTGGTGCTGGGAGTGGCCGCGGTGGTGTGCGTCTCCTCGGCGGTCGCGGGCGAACTGTTGCAGGACTTCAAGGCCGGCTACATCCTGGGCGGCACTCCGCGCACGATCCAGATCGTCGAGCTGATCTCGGTGGTGGTGGCGAGCCTGGTGATGTATTACCCGCTGTACGTTCTGCAAGCGGCGAATATCAAAAGTGGAGGCATCGGCTTCGGTGATAAGGCTCTATCGGCGCCGCAGGCGGGGTTGATGGCGGCGCTGGCGCAAGGCATCGTGGGAGGGGACATGGCATGGCCTTTGGTGTTCACCGGCGCGCTGTTCGGTGTCGCCATGATTCTTCTAAAAGTCCGGAGCCCAATGCTGGTTGCGGTCGGGATGTATCTGCCCCTGCCCACCAGCTTCGCGATCTTCCTGGGAGGCTCGCTGCGCGGGCTGCAGGACTGGCTTTCGAATCGCGCCGGGAACAATGAGGGTCAGAAGGCGCGGGTGGAAAACAACGGCATCCTGATTGCCAGCGGCTTGATCGCCGGCGAGGCTTTGGCCGGCCTGGTGATCGGCACGTTCAAGTTTAAAGAGATACCCATCCACCACTTCTTTGCCGACCCGTCGTACTTCGCCGGCTTCCTGGTGCTGGCCGCTCTCGGGACCATGCTGGTGAAGCTGCCTCTGGCTCGCGCGGGCCGGCCCGAAGACCCCGCGCCGCCCGCCGCCATGATGTAAGGCTTGCGCCACCGGGCTGTGCCAGCCCAAGCAACTGTCGCCACGCGTGTAAAGCGCCGAGACGCGCGGGACCCGGCGTGCGGCTGTTACACTACTAAATTGTCTCGCGTCAGCTCTTCTCCCATGCCAGTCGTCCAGGGGCGCGACGTGCCCTGGACGCAGCTTTACGTCGGCCTCAGCTTCACCACGCTCGCCACGCTCATTCTGGAGCTGTCGCTGACGCGCATCTTCTCCGTCGTTTTCTATTACCACTTTGCCTTTCTCGCCATCTCGATCGCGCTGTTCGGGCTGGGGGCCGGCGGCGTATACTCCTACATCGTCGCGGCCAAGCCCGGAAATCTGTACGCCAAGCTCGGGGCGCTGGGCTTGCGAGCCGCCGGAGCGGTCATGCTGGCGCTGCTCATCATCCTGTTCGCGCCGGGCGAGTTGAGTTACCTGCATCTGGGCGTCGTCTATATCGTCAGCGCCGTGCCGTTCTTCTTTGCCGGCGCAGTGGTGTCGCTGGCCATCGGCGAAGCGATGGAACGGGTCGACCGCGCATACTTCTTCGACTTGGCCGGCGCCGCGGCCGGATGCCTGTTGCTGATTCCCTTCCTGCACCTGTTCGGCGGGCCGAACACGGTGATCGCGGCGTCAGTCTTGTATCTGGTTTCCGCGGCCATCTGGTTCCATCAGTCGGCGACCAGCGGCGGCGGGGGCATGCGAAGGCGCGCGGCTTCGGTATTGGCGGCTCTGCTGCTGGTGATTCTGATGGCGGTTAACAGCAAGACGCATCTTGTCGATGTAAGGACCTCGAAGGGAGTCGCGCTGCCGCAGGAAAGCTTCACCGCCTGGAACAGCTTTTCGAGAATCGGCGTGACCGGCGGCGATGGAGGCCACACCGTGGTGATCGACGGCGACGCCACCACCGGCATCGCCTCTTTCGATTGGCAGCGCGGCCTGACCGATGCGGAGCGCTTCAAGCTGCTGCACGAGGGCCAGGGCTTCCCCTACATTCTGCGACCCGCCGCCAAGACGCTGGTCATCGGCGCGGGCGGAGGCTACGACGTCGCGCGGGCGCTGGCCGGCGGCAGCCGCGACGTCACCGCGGTGGAGATCAACCCCATCATCGCCGACACCATCATGCGCGATAAGTTCGCCGCCGACAGCCATCGCATTTATTTCCAGCCTGAGGTGCGCGTGGTGAAGGAAGACGGCCGGTCGTTTGCGCGGCGCAGCCCGGAGCAGTATCAGGTGATTCAGGCCACGCTGGTGGACACCTGGGCCTCGACAGCCGCTGGCGCGTTCGCACTTTCCGAAAACAATCTCTACACCGCCGACGCCTTCTACGACTATTTCTCGCATCTGACTCCGGACGGCCTGCTGAGCTTCACGCGCTGGGGCTTCGATCCGCCGCGCGAATCGCTGAGGCTCGTTTCCCTCGCCATGGACGCGTGGGGGCGGCTGGGCGAAGCCGATCCGGCCAGCCACGTGATCGCGGTGCGGGCCAACGCGCAGAATCTTCACGGGTGGGGGGCGCTCGACACCGTGCTGCTTTCGCGCAAGCCGTTTACCGCGGCCGATGTCGCCGCCGTTCGCAAGGCCAGCGCGGAAGCGCACATGGATGTGGTCTACGCCCCCGGCGACGCTCCGGTGAACCCGTTCGGCCAGTTGGCGGCGGCTGCCGACCCGAGGCAATTTTTCCGCGACTATCCCTTCAACATCGCACCGGTCTCGGATGACCAGCCGTTCTTCTTCTACACCGTGCAGCCGCGCGACCTGTGGGATTTCTTCCGCCACGCCAGCACGCTCAGCGCGGACTACAAGGTCAACCGAGCCGTGCCGCTGCTGTTCGGCGTGGTGGGAATCAGCCTGGCGGCGACCGCTCTGGTGCTGCTGCTGCCGCGCTGGCTGCTGGGCACACGGCTCCCCAGCCAGAAAGGAGTGGTCGGCTTCCTGTGGTACTTCCTATGCCTCGGCGCCGGCTACATTCTGATTCAGGTCGCGCTGATCCAGCGCTTCATCCTGCTGCTAGGACACCCCGAGTACGCGCTCACCGTGATCGTGTTCTCCATGCTGGTCGCGAGCGGACTGGGAAGCTACTTGAGCAAGACCGTGGTGGCCGGCGACGACGGCAAATTGATCCGAGTGCTGGCGTTCATCGCGGTGCTGGTGGCTGCGCTGGCAGCCGGAGCCGGTCCGCTGGTGACCGCCGCGGCAGCCTGGCCTCTGGCCGCCAAGATCGCGCTGACCTCGCTGACCATCGCTCCGGCGGCGTTCCTGATGGGGATGCCGTTTCCCAGCGGATTGCGACGCCTGGAACAGCGGCATGCTGCTTCGGTGCGCTGGGCTTGGTCGCTGAACGCGGCTGCGAGCGTGCTCGGGTCCGCCGGAGCCATCTTCCTGGCGATTTATTTCGGCCTGCGCGCGACTCTGCTGATCGGGGGCGCGCTCTATCTCTGCGCCATGATGGTCATCCTGGCCACGGGCCGCCGCAGCGCGTCAAGTTGATTTGGCCTGGACCGTTCAGCGGTGAGCACTGAACCTCTAGGGTATCTGTGGTATGCTGAATTTGTCCGAAAACTGTATACATTCTTCGGACTGTATGCCGAAGCGTTCTGTCCGAAATATGACTACAAATATCGGACAAACGAAAACGGCCGGGCGCGGCCCGAACCTGGACCTCAAGAGAGCGGTCCTCGACCGCATCACGCGCAACAAATCTATCCGCGTCTGGACCCCAAACGACTTCCTTGGCCTCGGTACCAGATCTGCCATCGACAAAGCGCTCCAGCGCCTCGCCCTCTCGGGTGACATCCGGCGCATCGATCGAGGGCTATACGACATCCCCCGCATCAACTCGCTGACCGGAAAACCGAGTACTCCCGACTACACCGCAATCATCGACGCCGTTACCCGGCGCGAGAAGGCCCGGTTCCTTCCCGATGGAATTACAGCAGCGAACCAACTCGGCCTCACCGACGCAGTGCCGGGCAGGGTGACGGTGCATACAGATGCCCGGCTGCGCCCGATTCACCTCGACAAACTGGTGATCGAGTTCAAGCTGACTGCTCCGAGCCGGCTTTACTGGGCTGGCCGGCCAGCCATGCGCGTAGTCCAGGCGCTTCATTGGCTGCACGATATTCTTCCCTCCGACGGTGATTCGATTCTCAAACGGATCAGGAAAGTTCTCGACGATCCAAAACAGGGAAAGGTAATTCGGGACGATCTTCGGAGCGGTCTCGACTCGCTCCCCACATGGATGCGCGACCTCGTGACCAGACTTCTTCAGGATTCGGTTCAGCCTCTCGCAGCCGATCATCCCCCGAGGCGGCCGCGATGAATCCTGGTTTTCTGGACTTCCTTAAGGCCACGCCGCGGGACCGCCGCGATGTTTTTCTTGCCGCTGCGGCTCGACTTGGCACGCCGGAACAAAACGTCGAAAAGGACTTCTGGGTCACCTGGACGCTCGATGTTCTTTTCAGCGGTCCGCCCGCCGGCAATCCCCGGGTTCTGTTCAAGGGTGGAACATCGCTCTCGAAAGCTTATGGGCTGATTTCGAGATTTTCCGAAGACATCGATGTCACTGTCTTTCGCGAGGATCTCGGGCAGGCAGCCTCAATACCGGTACTCGAAGACATGAGCCGGAAGAAACGCCAGGCAAGGCTGGATGCGATCAAGGACGCCTGCGGCGAGTACATCCAAAACACCCTCGCGCAGCGATTTGGGGAAGTTGTCCAGGCGACACTCGCGGAATCGAATATCAAGGCGAACGTCCCCAGTGTGGTCATTGACCCTGACGATCCAGATGGCCAGAGCCTGCTGTTCTGGTATCCAGCCGTGACGGCAGGGCGTGATGACTACGTTCGTCCCGCCGTGAAGATCGAATCCGGAGCCAAATCAGCGCTCGATCCACACGAGGACCTGACCATCGTTCCCTATATTTCAGACGAGGTGCCCGGACTTATGCTCCGCGCGGAACAGGTGACGACCGTTGTTGCACAGCGAACCTTTTGGGACAAGATTGTTATCCTGCACGGCGTGAGGAAGTGGTTCGAAAGTCGCGGCGTGTTGCGCGCGCAGGGACAACGCGTTTCGCGTCACTACTACGATGTCCACCGGATACTTCAATCGGCACTCGACCGCGCGCGATCGCGGATCGTGCGCTCGGTGCGGACTGTGTGGCTCACGCCCGCATGTTCTTCGACAGCCCTGACCTTGGCCTCGCTCGCGCAGCTCCCGGAACCTTTTCTCTGACGCCAACCGAAGAAATGCTCGGAGACCTCCGCCGCGACTACAGCCGTATGGCCGGCATGATCATCGGCAATCCGCCCCGCTTTGAGGAGGTTATGGCGTCAATTGCCGCTCTTGAAGTGGAGCTGAACCGGTGAGCATCGTCGGCCGGTCGACCGCGACCAAAATCTATCTCAGGCTAGTTGCGGTCCCCTAGCCGGCGATTCGCGTCCGGCTGAATCCCTTGGCGATCGCCAGCTCCAGTTCACCGCGGACCGTGTCGATCAAGTGCGGCGCCTCGTCCTCCATCGCCACAGGCCCATGCCCGGGAACGATGACGCGCGGCTGCAGCTTCTCGATCCGCTTCAAGGACTCCAGCCATTGCTTCCAATGCGCCCGAGTACCGAAATCCAGATTCGGGATATATCCGTTGGAGAGGCAGTCGCCGCAAAACAGGACCCCGTCCTCGGGAAACCAGGCCGAAACGTTGGTCGGAGTGTGCCCCGGCGTCAGCAGAACTTCTACCGAACACTTGCCCAAGTCGAGCGTCGTATCGGAATGGATGGCCCGCGCCGGATTGGCGAGCGTGGTCCCTCGATAGAACACTTCGCCCTCCTGCCAACGGCGGCGCGCGGAGCTGGCGATGTGCGCGTTGTACTCGGCGCGCTCCTGTTCGAACTCTTCGGGGGTCCGCGCGATCAGAGCATGCCCGTGAATTTCGGCGCCGCGGTCCCGGAAGTAGCTGTTGCCGCCGACGTGATCGAAATGCTTCTCCGTGTTCAGAACGGCGATGCGGTTGGCCGGCGCCACCGCTGAGGCATAGCCGTGGATGGTCGCGGCGGAAAGCGCGCTGGCGCCGGTGTCCACCACCAGTGTGGTCTGCTCTCCCACGATGAATCCGGCGTTGACCGGCCAGGGTGGCACGTAAGCCAGCCCGGTGATCGCGTAACAGCGGTTCGAGACCCGCATGCGTCAAACTTAACACGGCTTCGGGCCAACTGCCGCGGTTCCCGCGGCGGTCTCACGGGCTATCCTCAAAAAGACGCATGATACCGCCCACTTTACGGAGTCCCGGCGCCTCGCGATTCTGGTTGGCCGTCATGCTCACCGGGGCGGGGACAGGCGTGGGCGCGATCGCGCTGACGCGCCTTCTCGAGGTCACGCAGCGGTCGGCCTGGGGCGGGTCGGGAACCGATCTTCTTGACGCGGTCTTACAGACCGCCCTTTGGCGGCGAGTCCTGGTGCTGCTGGCAGCGGGCCTGGTCACAGTCGCGGGACAGATCGTGATTCGACACCTGGCGAGCGGAAACGGAATCGACATCGCGGAGGCCATCTGGTTCCACGCCGGCCGGCTGCCGGGGCTGCGGACCCTCGGCAGCGCGGTCTTATCCGTCATCGTGGTGGGCATGGGAGCGTCTCTAGGCCGCGAAGGCGCACCCAAGCAAGCCGGCGCGGTATTGGCCAACTTCCTGGCAGACCGGTTGAACCTCTCCGACGAGGAGCGACGCCTGCTGGTGGCCTGCGGTGCCGGCGCGGGCATGGGAGCGGCTTACGGAGTTCCGCTGGGCGGAGCCTTGTTCTCGCTGGAGGTCGTCCGCGGCGCGCTGGCGCTGCGCTACGTTCTGCCTGCGCTGGCGACCTCGATGATCGCAACGGCCGTCTCCTGGCTGGCTCTGCCGGATGCGCCGACCTACGTAATCCCGGCGTATCGCAACTCGGCGTCCGCCGTCGTTTGGGCGCTGCTGGCGGGACCCATCGCCGGCGTGGTCTCGGTCGGATACGTTCGCGCGGTCGCTTGGGCCGATCGCAATCGTCCTGAACATTGGCAGCGTTGGGTCGCGCCCATCCTGGGGCTGGGAGTGACTGGACTGGTCTCCATGCGATTCCCGCAAGTGCTGGGCAACGGCAAGGATATTTCGGAGCTCGCCTTCATCGGCCAGGCCGCGCCGCTGCTGCTGCTGGCTTTGGTCGCGATTCGGCCGCTAGCGACCACGCTGTGCCTGCGCGTGGGGACGCCCGGCGGCCTGTTCACGCCGTCCCTCACAGTCGGAGCTATGCTCGGCGGAGTGCTTGGCTACGCGTGGTCGTGGATCTGGCCGGGCGTTCCTCCCGGTCTGTTCGCGCTGCTGGGCGCAGCGGCAGTGTTGGCCGCGACCACCCAAGGACCGGTCTCCACCGTCATCTTGATGATGGAGTTGACGGCGCGTGACCGCTCCTTCATCCTGCCGATGCTGGTGGCCGTGGTCACCGCCACGCTGACCTCCCGTACCATTGAGTTGCGCTCGGTTTACGAAGCTCGCCTGACCGACGAACAGGTGGAGCAGCGGCGCAGGGCTCGCGAAGCCGGGGGTGCCTTAGCAGGGTGACGAGCCGTGGCCGCGTGATCTGTTCTATGCTCTAAACTGCATGCGGGTTTGAATGAAGCTGGCCACTTGCGCCCGCGATAAGATCCCTTCCAGGTGTCCCTGGACCACCACCGGAAGTTGATTGAGCCCAGCGCGGCTCATCAAGTCCAGCGCGCTCTGCAGCGTCGTCGCCGGGGTCACGGCCTGCGCGCCCTCGATGGGAACCATCACATCTTCCACCGTGGTGAAGGGCCACCTGGCCCGCTCCACAGCGCTGACCTCGTTGGGCGTGACCATCCCCTTCACTTCGCCCTGCGCGGTCACCAGGAAGCATTGCTGTCCGGAGTGCAGCAGGTGCTGCTCGACGAAGTTCTGCAGGTTCAACCATCCCTCCACCCTGGTGCAATCCCGGGTCATGACGTCGGCCACGTTCACGCCTTCCAGGGCGTGAGTCAAGTCCACCCGCAGGTTACTCTCGCGAGCCGCCTGCAGCAGGAACCATCCGATAAAAGCGATCCACAATCCTCCGAAACCGGCGCCGGAGAAGAAACGGAAAATTCCCAGCGCGATGAACAGGAACGCGACCACTTGGCCAACCCGCGCCGCGGCTCTGGTCGAGCCGTCCTGGTTTCCGGTCTTCCACCAGATCAGGGCTCGCAGGACCCGCCCGCCGTCCAGCGGATATCCCGGAATCAGATTGAACGCAGCCAGTCCCAGGTTGATATAGCCCAGCCATTCGAGCATCGCCACGCCCGGCAGCGCCGCCGATCCCGCGCCCAATAGGTGCACCACCCCCAGGCAGAACGCTCCGATCACCGCGCTGGTCAAAGGACCCACGAACGCCATCCAGAACTCCAGCTTGGCGCTGGTCGGGTTCTTCTCGATCTGTGAAACGCCGCCCAGTGCGAACAGCGTAATCTCGCGCACCGGCAGGCCGTGGGAGTTCGCCACCAGGGAGTGCGCCAGCTCATGCAGCAGCAGCGAGATAAAGAAGAGCACCGCAGTCGCCAGCGAGATGGTCAGGATCAGGCCATCGCCCCAGTTCGCGTTGGTGGCATGAAACTGCGCCGAAAGGGACATGACGATCAGCAGCGCTATCAGGAACCAGCTATAGTGCAGGCCGATTTCAATTCCGAAGATTTTCCCCAGCTTGATTTGCGATCGCACGGTTCACCTCACGAAAACTCTTAGCATCTTTTGCGCCACGCTCACGTTTGTTAGATGCTCCACGCGGCCCCATGGGAGCGTCTCATCCATAATAAGAACACTTTATGAAGGACACCATCGGGTGACCTCCGTTACGGTAGAATCGTCAGATCCAAGGTATTTTCAAGAATCTTCAAGGGAGGAAACGACATGGAACGGCGCAAGGTAATGGGGTCGATCTTCATGGGTGCGGCAGCGGCCGCTACCGTGAGCATCGCTAGGGCGGCGGACAAAGAGATCGAGATTTTCGTGGAGCACTGGAAAAAGTCGAAGGCCTTGACTCTGAAGGTCGCCGAAGCGATGCCGTCGGAAAATTACGACTACAAGCCGTTCCCCGAGGCCCGCGCGTTCGGCGGCGAGTTGCAGCATCTGGGCCAGGCCGAAGGCTTCTACCTGGGCCGCCTGGGCAAGGGGATGGCGCCGGCCGCGCCTCAGAACGACATCACCAAGGCCACCACGGTGAAATATCTGACCGCGGTTTTTGATTGGGCGATCGGCGTGGTGAGCCAGCTCACCACCGAGGACCTGACCAAGCCTTTTGGCGCCGGAAAAGGCCCGTCGATGACCGGCCTGGAACTGCTGTATCAGGCCATGATCCACACCGCCCACACGCGCGGCTACGGCGAGATGTACCTGCGCAATAAGGGCGTGGTGCCGCCGACGTATGATGTTTAGGGCTTAGTCGCCAAACACGGCCTCTGCCGGCTGCTCCTGTTGCTGTTGCAGGATCACGCCGCCCCCGAAGCTCATGTGCTGCGGCTCCGGCCCGCCGGGCGTGACTTTGATCGCGCAATATTTGAATTCGGGGATTTTGCCGAACGGGTCCAGCACCGGATTGGTGAGCTTGTTCGCGGCAGCCTCGTAGAAGCAGAACGGAACGAACACGGCTCCCCGCGGAGTTCCGTCGTCGGCGCGGGCGTATAGCGAGATTCGTCCGCGGCGCGATTCGATGGTCATGACCGCGCCGGGCTGGATCCCAAAAGCTTCCAGATCGAGAGGGTGCACGGAGGCGACCGGCTCAGGCTCGAGCGAATCTAAATTCGACGCGCGGCGCGTCATCGAGCCAGTATGCCAGTGTTCGAGCTGTCGTCCGGTGATCAGCACCAGCGGGTAATCTTTGTCCGGACGCTCATTGGCGCGGATCAGATCCGCCGGAACGAACTTGGCTCGGCCGGATTCGGTGGGGAATTTCTCGATGAACACCACCGGGTCGCCCGGATCGCCTTCCTTGAGGCATGGATAGGTGACGGAAGATTCGCGCTCCAGCCGCTCCCAGGTGATGCCGGCGATCGAATCCATGCATTTGCGCATCTCATTGAACACTTCGCTAGGGTGGTTGTAATACCAGTTGACGCCCATGCGCCGCGCGACTTCGTTCAGGATCCAGAAATCCTCGCGCGCATCGCCGGGAGGATTGATGGCCTTGCGCCCAAGTTGCACCATGCGATCGGTATTGGTCACGGTGCCGACTTTTTCCGGCCATGCCGTAGCGGGCAGCACCACATCGGCCAGGTACGCGGTCTCGGTGAGGAAGATGTCCTGCACCACCAGGTGATCCAGAGCCGCCATGGCGTCGCGCGCATGTTCCAGGTCGGGGTCCGACATAGCCGGATTCTCGCCCTGAACGTACATGCCGCGGATCTCGTGCTTCTTGGCCGCGTGCATGATCTCGACCACCGTCAGGCCGGTAACCGGATCCAGCTCAGTGTTCCACAGCTTCTCGAACCGTTCCCGCGATTCCGGAACCGTCACGCGCTGGTAATCGGGGTAGAACATCGGGATCAGCCCCGAATCCGAGGCTCCCTGCACGTTGTTCTGCCCGCGCAGCGGATGCAATCCCGAGCCCGGCTTGCCGATCTGTCCGGTGGCCAGCACCAGCGCGATCAGGCAGCGCGCATTGTCCGTGCCGTGCACGTGCTGGGAGATGCCCATGCCCCACAGGATGATGGATGCCTTGGAGGTAGCGTACAGGCGCGCCACCTCGCGGATGGTGTGCGCGTCGATGCCGCAAATGGGCGCCATCTCCTCGGGCGAGAATTTCTTCACGTTCTCCGCCAGCGCTTCATAGCCCGAAGTGCGGTCCCTAACGAAAGCCTCGTTAACCAGTCCCTCTTCCACGATCACGTGCAGCATGGCGTTCAGCAGGGCCACGTCGGTGTCGGGATTGAACTGGAGGTAGTAGCTGGCATGCCGCGCCAGCTCACTGCGGCGCGGGTCGGCCAGAATCAGCTTCGATCCCGCCTTGACGGCGTTCTTGATGAAGGTGGCGGCCACCGGATGGTTCACCACCGGGTTCGCGCCGATCACGAAAATCACTTCCGCATTGGCGACGTCGCGAACCTGGTTGGAGACGGCTCCGGAATTAATGCCCTCGATCAAGGCCGCGACGCTCGAGGCATGGCACAGGCGTGTACAGTGGTCGACGTTATTGCAGCCGAAACCGGTGCGCACCAGCTTCTGAAACAGGTACGCCTCTTCGTTGGTGCACTTGGCCGAGCCGAAGCCGGCCAGCGACCGCTTCCCGTACTTGTCGCGAACGTCCACCAGCCCCTTGGCGGCGAAGTCCAGGGCTTCTTCCCAGCTTGCCTCGCGGAAAACGTCCTGCCAGTTCTCGGGATCCACCACGAAATCCTTGGTCTTCGGAACGCCAGGCTTGCGCATCAGCGGCTTAGTCAGGCGATGCTTGTGCTGGACGTAATCGAAGCCGTAACGGCCCTTCACGCACAGGCGGCTGGAGTTGGCCGGACCATCCTTGCCCTCGACGTAAATGATCTTGTTGTCGCGGACGTTGTAAGTGAGCTGGCAGCCGACGCCGCAGTACGGACACACCGAATCGACCTGCTTCTGCGGAGCAATCTTGCCAACCTCGCGCGCCGGCATCAGCGCGCCGGTGGGACAAGCCTGCACGCACTCGCCGCAGGCCACGCAGGTGGAATTACCCATCGGATCGTCCAGGTCGAACACGATCTTCGAATGCCCACCGCGGAAGGCGTAGCCGATGACATCGTTGACCTGTAATTCCCGGCAGGCTCGCACGCAGCGCTTGCACTGGATGCAGGCGTCCAGGTTCACCGCCATCGCCGGATGCGAGAGGTCCCCGGCGGGCTGATGCCGCGCGGCAAAACGCGGCTTGCCTACCGAAAGTTTCTTCGCCCACTGATCCAGCTCCGAATTGAGCGTGTACTCGGTTTCCGGCATGTCGGCGAGCAGCAGTTCCAGCGACATTTTCTGGCTGGTGACAGCCCGGGCGCTGTCGGAGGTCACTTCCATGCCGGCTTTCGGATACCGGCAGCAGGATGGCGCCAGCACGCGCTCACCTTTGATCTCCACCATGCAGGTGCGGCAGTTGCCGTCGGCGCGCATGCCGTCGGTGTAGCACAGCCGCGGGATCTCCACGCCGTGCCGATCCGCCGCCTGGAGGATGGTCTCACCGGCGTGAAACTCCACCGGCCTTCCATTCAGGAGGAATGTGGGCTGAGGCTCGGTCTTGTGAAATCCGTTCTTATGAACACCGTTTTTCACCTGCATTATTCGACCTCCCCGGGGAAATACTTGAGCACCGTCAAGGCGGGATTGGGCGCGGCCTGCCCCAGCCCGCAGATGGAGGAATCCATCATGGCTTGCGACAATTCCTGCAGCAGGGGCGCATCCCAGCGCCGCGCGTGCATCAACTCCAGAGCCTTTTGCGTTCCCACGCGGCACGGCGTGCACTGCCCGCAAGACTCGTCGGAGAAAAACTTCATGACGTTGCGCGCCGCCTGCGCCGCGGTATCGTGATTCGATAGCACCACCACCGCGGCCGATCCGATGAAGCAGCCATATGGATTCAGCGTGTCGAAATCGAGCGGGATGTCCGCCTTCGAAGCCGGCAAAATACCGCCCGATGCGCCGCCGGGCAGATAACCGTAGAGCTCATGTCCGTCCAGCATGCCGCCGCAGTGTTCGTCGACCAGTTCACGCAAAGTGATCCCGGCCGGAGCCAGGTGAACCCCGGGCTTCTTGACGCGCCCGCTCACCGAAAACGAGCGTAGCCCCTTGCGCCCGTTCCGTCCGTGCCCGGCGAACCAGGCCGGACCTTTTTCGAGAATGTCGCGCACCCAGTGCAGCGTCTCCATGTTGTGTTCGAGCGTGGGACGGCCGAACAGACCCACTTGCGCCACGTAGGGCGGACGCAGCCGCGGCTCCCCGCGCTTGCCCTCGATCGATTCGATCATCGATGATTCTTCGCCGCAGATGTAGGCGCCCGCGCCGCGGCGCAGGTAAATCTCGGGAATCGGGCACGGCGGATTGGCCTGCAGTGCCGCAATCTCGCGCTGCAGAATTGCCCGGCAGCCATGATATTCGTCGCGCAGGTAGATGTAGATTCTGTCGATCCCAACCGCCCACGCCGCGATCAGAGCGCCTTCCAGGAAGCGGTGCGGATCGCGCTCCAGATAGTAGCGGTCCTTGAACGTCCCAGGCTCGCCCTCGTCGATGTTGATCGCCATCAGACGCGGCGCGGGCTCCGCCGACACAATCTTCCACTTACGGCCGGTAGGGAAACCTGCGCCGCCCAGGCCGCGCAGCCCGGAATCCTCCATCGTCGCGATTACGTCGGCCGTTTTGCGCTCGCCCGCGATGCAGGCTGCCGCCAGGTTGTATCCGCCTTCGTTACGATACTCCTCGTAGTCGATGCAGACCGGCGTCACCGCTCCCGGATGGGTCGGGTGGGTCAGCTCTCCGGCGTCGACCGTCTTAGTCACTTGCTCCACCGTCGCATACGGAATCGGATTCTGGCCGACTACCGCCACCGGAGCGGTCTCGCACCGGCCCACGCAGGGCGCATGCAACACCCGCACGCCCGGTCCGAGCAGCGTAGGCAGCCGGTCCAGCAGATCCTGCGAGCCAGCCAGCTCACACGCGATCGAGTCACACACCCGCACGGTAATCGCCGGCGGCGCCGTGTCGCCTTCCTTGACCACGTCGAAGTGATGGTAGAAGGTGGCGACCTCATAAACCTCGGCCATCGCCATCTTCATCTCGTCGGCCAGCGCGACCAGGTGCGGAGCCGCCAGGCAGCCGTAGCGATCCTGAATCTTGTGCAGGTGCTCGATCAGCAGGTCGCGGCGGCGCGGCTCATCGCCGAGCAATGCCTGGACCTCCTCGCGCGCCTTGGGGTCGACCCGGCGGCCTTTCGGCGTCGAGCGAACCCGGCCTTTGCCGCCCTTTTTCCTAATCTGGGAGTCGGACCCGGCGGAGGCCGGGGTGGTGGTCGAAACGGATGGTGAATCCCTCATCTTTGCTTGTGCGTCAGCACCAATTCCTGCTTCACTGGATGGGGATTGGGCTAAATCCGATGCTATCATACGGGTGGTGCCGCTATGCAGGTTGAGTTTTTTGGAGTCCCCCGTGAACGCGCCGGCATCGCCCGCCTGAGGGTCCCGGCCCGAACTTTGGGCGAGCTGTGGGTGACCCTTGCGGCGCAAATTCCTTCGCTCGGCCGGTTGGTGGACGCCCAGCCTCCCGTAATGGTCGCGAACCTGAACGGCGACCGCTTTGTCAGCGACCCGCTCACCCCGCTCGCCGAAAATGACTGCGTCCTGATCTTGTCTGCGGACGCGGGTGGATAAACTCCATCTATGCCTTTCGGCTACCACGGCCGCTATCTCCGGATCGACGTCTCGAGTGGTGCGGCGAAATTCGTCCCGATCGAGGAAGCAGTCCTGCGCCAGTACCTGGGCGGCAGCGGCTTGGGCGTACGCCTGTTGCTGGACGAGGGCGCAGCGGAGGCCGACCCTCTGGGTCCCGAGGCTCCTCTGGTTTTCGCCTTCAGCCCGCTGGTGGGAAGCCCGCTGACCACTTCGGCAAAATTCGCCGTGGTCAGCAAGAGCCCGCTCACCGGCCGCATCAATGACTCGCTGGCCTCGAGCGGCTTCGCGGTTGCGGGCAAGCGCTGCGGCTGTGACGCAATCCTGATCACCGGCCGTGCACCGGAGCTCTCGGTGCTGGTGATCGACGAAGTCGCCGCAGGAGGCGACATTCAAAGACTGGTCCACCTGGAGCCGGCCGAAGAGCATCGCGGGGCATCTTGCCGCGAGACCGAAGCGGCGTTGCGCGCTCGTCTGGGCGCGGGTTTCCGCATCGCCTCCATCGGCCCGGCCGGCGAGCATGCGGTCCGCTATTCGACCATTTCCCACGACGGCCGCCACGCCGGCCGCGGCGGCAGCGGAGCGGTCCTCGGCTCCAAAAACATCAAAGCGATCGCGGTGCGCGGCTCGCAATACAACCAGTTCGCGCATCCGCAGGAGGTCACCGAACTCAGCCGCTCACTCTCGCAGCGCTCCTTCGGCCCCGCCACGGCCAAGTATCGCGAGTTAGGGACGGCCTCCAATCTGCTCGCCTTCAACCGGCTGGGTGCGCTGCCCACGCGCAATTTCCAAAGCGGAAGCTTCGCGGAAGCGCCGAACCTCTCACCGGAGGAGCTGGGCGCAACCCGCTCCAAGACCCGCGAAAGCTGCGTCACTTGCACCATCGGCTGCGAGCACATTTACTCGCTGGGCTCGGGCGGCGTGCGCGTCGAATACGAGAGCCTGTTCGCTCTCGGCTCGCTGTGCGGTGTCGGCGATGCGGACACGGTGCTGCGCGCATCGCAGCGCTGCGATGAGCTGGGGCTCGACACCATCAGCGCCGGAGGTACCATTGCCTTCGCGATGGAGTGCGTCGAGCGCGGCTGGCTGAATCAGCCGTGGCTCAAATTCGGCTCTGCTGAAGCGCTTCTGCGGGCCATCGAGATGATTGCCGCACGGGAAGGCATCGGCGATCTTCTGGCCGAAGGCAGCCGCTGCGCCGCCGCAGTCATCGGCCACAACAGCATCGCCATCGCGCCCCAGGTCAAGGGTCTGGAGATCCCCGGCTATGAGCCCAGGGCTCTGCAAACCATGGCGCTTGGTTTCGCGGTGGGCCCGCGTGGAGCGGATCACAATCGCAGCGGGGCATATGAAATCGACTTTTCGGAAAAGGTCGACCGCCGGCACGTCACCATCGACGCGGTCCGCCACGCCATCGAGACGGAAGACAAGGCCGCGCTGATGGATTCCCTGATCCTGTGCAAGTTCCTGCGCGGCGTCTTCACCGACTTCTATGCCGAATCGGCGCAGATGCTGCGCAGCGTCACCGGCTGGGATGCAACCGCCGAAGAGCTCCGCGAAACCGCCCGCCGCATCGTCTCCGCCAAGCGCCAGTTCAACCTGCTGGCCGGCTGGACGCCTGCCGAGGACACGTTGCCGGACCGGTTTCTAAGTACGCCGCTGCCCAATGATCCGGCCGCGTCTTTGAGCCGCGAGCGTCTGGACGCGCTGGTGGCGGAGTATCATCGCCAGCGCGCGTGGTGATTCCGCTCGGCCCAGGGGGCACCCCGGTGGCGGCTCAGTTCGCCGCGATACTCAGTCGTGTTAACTGAGCCGCGACCGGAGGGAGTCCTCATGGGCCTGCGGCCCACCGATAGTGATGAAGAACGATCGCGAAATGGCGAATATGCGGCGATCGCGGGCCGTTATTCAGGGGAGCGGTCGTCACAAACCCGCGTCGGCTAGCGCCTTCTTGTAATCCTCCGGCGTGTTCAGATTGCGCAGCGTGCGCAGCTCCGGATCGGCCGCCAGCATCTCCTCCGGTTTGACGCGGCGCGTGCGCACGGCATCGAACAAGAACACCGGCCGCAACTTATCTTGCTTCAGGAGGGACTCTACATGAGGCAAGACGCTGCGCCGGTAGACCGCCGATAGCGGATGCGGAAAGCCGTCGATCTCCATCACGGCGATGTCATGGCTGCCCAGCAGCTCAATCATGCGCGTGACGAATGCCGGTTCCAGCAGCGGCACGTCGCAACTGGTGATGTAGGCCGCTTCGGCCGAGGCTGGCAGAGCCGTCAGCCCCGCGCGCAGCCCTTCGAGCGGCCCGCGCTGCTCGCGTTCATCGCGAGTCACGATCGCGCCGGGAGGCAAGCTGGGGAGCACCTGTTCCCGCGCGGCGACGACGACCATGGGCTCAACTACCGAGCCCAGCAACCGCACCACGCGCTGCAGCATGGTCTCGCCTCCGAAAGGCAGATCCGCTTTGGGGGAACCCATGCGCGTGGATCGCCCGCCGCATAGGACGATGCCTCCTGTCGTCACGATTTCATCCCCAGGCGCTGCAGGGCCTCTCGCATCTCATCCTGCTCCAGCAGCCGGCGGAACGCCAACACGCCCGGCCGCTCCATGCGCGACCGCGGCGCGAGGAAATCGTACTGCTCCGCCTGCACCGGCAGAAATCCGAGGCCGGCGCTGCGTGCGACCGTATCCAGCGTCACGCCCCAATCCGCGCGCCCCTGCACCACCGCCGCCGCGACGGCATTGTGGTTCCTGGGCTGCACCGCGTAGCCACGCGGCCTGGCCGACCCGAGCAGTCCGTCGATCAGCACGCGCGTGCCGCTGCCTTGATTGCGATTCACCATCACGCAGTCCGGATCCTGAATCGCATGCGCGACCGCCTCGGCCGCCGTACGTCCTTCAAACGCCCGTCCTTCAAAGCGGGCATCGCCCGGCCGGAACACGATGCCTTGCTGCCGCTGGTAGCCGGGAATAAGATCGAGTGCGGGCGTCAGAAACGGGCGATTGTACTGGTTGGTCAGCGGGTCCAGCAGATGAACGCCGGCCAAGTCGCATTCGCCGCGCATCGCCGCCAGCAGTCCTCCAGTACTGCCCACGGCCAGGAATTTCGAGCGCACGCCCTGCCGCTCCAGTTCACCCAGCAGATAATCCAGGCCGACGCAGTGGCTCCCGATCACCACCAGGTCCGCCAACTGAAGTTCGCGGCTCAACAACTGCACGCTGATGATGCTGCCGGCCTGCACGATCTCTTCGTGCCTGCCGATGGTCGCGAATCCGTCCGCGCGGCTGAACGTGGTGACGCTGCCCGAGCCTTGTCCCATCGGGTAGGCAGCCAGTTGTTGACCCTCGCCCTCCACCAGCCCTACCAGCAGATATTCGGTGCGGCCGATTTCGCTGTTGACTTTCACCGCCAGCTTCGCCGACACCGTGGTCCGCTCCTCGGCGCCGCGCCCGGCCAGCAGCCGGATCACCGGCGCGACGAATTCGTGAAACGTGAAGATGGCCGAGGTGGGAAATCCCGGTAGCACCACCACCGCTCGCCCTCCGGTCGCAGCCAGGCAGATCGGCTTGCCGGGTTTCAGCGCCACGCCGTGCGCGACGATTCCCGGATCGGCCAACTCCGCCACCACGCGATAGGAAACGTCTCCCGCGCCTTTGCTGGTTCCCCCGGATAAAAGCACCATATCCGCGAACGCCAGCGCATAGTGCAGCCGTTCCCGCAGCGCGTCCGTATCATCGTGCGTGATCCCCAGCCGCAGGGGCTCTCCGCCCAGTTCCCGCACGGCGTCGGCCAGGACCTGGCCGTTGGAGTCGTAAACTTTGGCGGGCTGCATCTCTTCGCCGGGCGCGATGATTTCGTCGCCGGTAGATAGAATCGCCACGATGGGCTTGCGCCACACCGTGACCTCCGCGACGCCGATGGCCGCCAGCACTCCGGTGTCGCGGCTGGTCAGCAGACGCCCGCGGCGCAGTACCGTTTCACCCGCGGTGATATCGGTTCCGGCGAAGGAGATCCCGCTGCCCGCCGTCACCGGCCGAGCGACGCGCAACTCACCGCCTCGAACTTCGGCGTGCTCCACCATGACCACCGCGTCGGCACCGCGCGGGACCATGCCGCCGGTGGCGATCAGCACCGACCAGCCGGGATGAATCACGGTGGAGGGAATGACGCCGGTATGAATCTCCTCTTCGCCCAACCGGAGCGTGCGCGCGGCTTCCTCAGACGCGCCGAAGGTATCTTCCGCCACCACGGCGAATCCGTCCACATTGGAGCGGTCAAACGACGGCACGTCCACCGGCGAGACCACGTCCTGGGCCAGCACGCGCCCTAGCGCTGCATCGAGTGTAACCACTTCGGCCCCGCGTGGCGTGGCGTCGATCGCGGCTCGAAACCGGCGCTCCGCCTCATCGCGGTCGACAACCTGGAGGAACTGTTCTTGCTCACGCATACGGCGCTTTCCGATGCAACCGCTCGGCCCAAAGGGCGCCCCGGTCGCGGCTCCGTTTGGCTTTCTGAGCCGCGCGCGCCAGCAAGCGGTTGTTCCGCATCCTGCTAGTCATACAGGAGGACCTCAACTTCACTCCCCGCCGCGAAACCTTCGCTATCCTCGCCGACGATCACGAAGCCGTCCGCGCGCGTGGCCGAAGACAGCATCGATGCGCCTCCGATCGACATCGGCTCCACGCCCTCGTCTTCGATCCTCACCCGCGCATAATCCAGCCGTCCGATCTGCGAGTTGATCTTGCGCCTCAGCTTCGCCCGCACGGAGCGGTACGGCCAGCTCTTCTCGCGCCCGCCCAGCGCCCGCACCGCGCGGCCGCCGAAGAAATCGTACGCGCACAGGCACGACACCGGGTTGCCCGGAAGCAGGAAGATGAGGCGCTGTCCCATCCGTCCCATCCCCGTCGGGCTGCTGGGGCGCATCGCGATGCCGTGCACCGCCAGCTCTCCGTGCTCAGCTAGCAGCACCGGAGCAAGATCCTCCACGCCGACGCTCGACCCTCCGGACACCATCACGATATCGGCATCGGCGTGGAGCGCATCTAGGATGGTGTTACGGTCGTCGCGAATGGGCCCGGGAAAATCGGCGATGCCGCCGTCGCGTTCGATCAGCGCACTGAGCATCGGCCCGTTGGCGTCGGCGATCGAAAAACCCTCCGGGCGCGAGCCGGCCGGTAGCAGCTCATTCCCGGTCACCACCAGCCGGACCCGCGGCCGGCGGATCACGCTGATCTCTCCCTGCCCAATGGAGCTGAGCAGCCCCACGTCCTGCGGGCGCAGCCTGCGGCCCGCTTCCAGCACGGTGGTGCCTCGCACAATGTCTTCGCCGCGCTTGCCGATATTTTTTCCCGGCGACACGGCGGCCAAGGCAGTCACCGTTCGCACGTCTTCTGTTTCGATCCACTCCGCGGGAAGCACCGCGTCGGCGCCTCGCGGCATCGGCGCGCCGGTCATCACCCGAATCGCCTCCCCCGCGCGGACCGAACCCTCGAACGGACGCCCGGGCATCGAATCGCCCAAAACAATCAGCGGCATTCGCGTGTAGGCGCCGGCGCCGTCCGTGCTCGCCGCGACTACGGCGTAGCCGTCCATGGTGGCGCGGTCGAACCCGGGAACATCCACGTCGCTCACGATGCTCGCGGCCAGCACGCGTCCGGCGGCGTCACGCAGCGGAGTAGTCTCCGCCGGGAGAACCTTAAGTTGCGCGTCGAGCCATGTTAGCGCAGCCTCCACCGTGTGCCGCTGCGCGAAGCCGCGCATACGCACATCGTCGATGGTCCTTCCTTGCGCCTTTGTCGCCTCGCTCAAGTTCCATGATATCGTGGACGTTTTGAACGCCTCCTCACAACAGCTTGAAACTCCCCAGGAACTTCAGCCCGGAAACGCCGGCCTCAACGCCTTTGTAGGATTCATCGTCGGCCTCGCTGGAGGCCTGGTCGGATTAGGCGGTGCGGAACTGCGGCTGCCCTACCTGGCCGGCACTCTGCGGTTGCCGTTGACCGTCGCGATACCGGTGAACATGGCGGTGAGCCTCATCACGCTGCTCGCGGCGCTCCCCACCCGCCTGCGCACGCTCAACACGGCCAGCCTCACGCCCTTTCTCCTGGAAACCGCCGCGCTCGGCGCCGGCGCTACCCTCGGATCCTACGCCGGGGTGAGCCTGCTCCGCCGCATGCGGCCCGCCTCTCTCCGCCGAGCCGTGTTCGCACTGCTGTTCACGCTCGGCCTGGTGATGATGGCGGAGGCTATCGCGCCGTTCAGCCCGGCGGGCGTGTTCCGCTATACCGTGCCGCTCCGGATCGTTTCCGGACTGATCCTGGGATGCTTGATCGGCGCCATCAGCGGAGTCCTGGGCGTGGCCGGAGGCGAGATCATCATCCCCACCCTGGTTCTGGGATTCGCCGCGCCAATCAAAGCCGCCGGATCGCTGGGGCAGATGGTGAGCATCCCCACCGTGGTTACCAGCCTGATCCGGCATCAACGCGCGGGCAGCTTCCGCGACCGCCGCATCGCCATCGGATTGATTGTGCCGATGGGCGCGGGAGCTATCGTGGGCGGCATCGCCGGAGGACTGCTGGCGCACCTGGCCCCGGCCGGCTTGCTCAAGGCGCTGCTCGGCGCGATTCTGATCGCCTCGGCCATCAAGGTATTTGCGAAGCGCTAGCAGGATGCGGGAAACCCCATCCGTTATATCTGTTACTCACAGGGCCGCGACCGCGAGGGAGCGGTTGTTAGGCCTACTTGGTACTGACCAGCGCCCGCAACGGTTCCGGAAGGTTTCTCAGGTCCGCCGCGCTCACCAGCGCCGGAGAAATTGGATCGGGACCATTCTCTTTGAGCGCCTTCGCCCCCTCCGGCCCCAGCAACATCTGCAGGAACTTGACGGCATTCTCCTTGTTCGGAGCGTCTTTCATCAGCGTGATGCCCCACGCCAGGCGCGAGCCAGTAATGGGAACATTCTTGGCGCTTTTCGGCGTCCCCAGCCCCGGCAGAACCACGATCGCGTGCCGGTAGTAGGCGTCTTTGGCGGGATCGGAGAAGTTCAGGTCATCCGGCAGCTCGACGTACTTGTAATCAGGATTCGCGGCTGCGGTTGCCCGGGCGCTGTGCTGATAGGTGAACTGGAAATCGAACTGCTTTCCCAGCGTCGCCCCCGAATTCTGGCCCATGATCACCAAATGCTCCAGAAGATTGTTGTATAAATTCGGGACCTTATAAAACTCTTCCGCCAACTGGAAGAGCATGGGAACGCGATACGCGCCGGGGTCGAGAAACCAGTTGCCTCCGCCGATCGCCACTCCCGGCATGGTCAGGATCTGGTACCATTTCGCGGCGATTTTGTTGGTTCCCGGCTCGGTAATCGAAGGCAGCTTCTTCGCCGCCAGACCGCTGGGAGAGTACGCGAGCACGGTGCGGCCATGCGCGAACTGGATGGTGAAGTTCGCGTAGCCGGCCGGCTTCATGAGCAGATCGATGTCCAGATAATCGGCCGGAGCGTACAGATCGCAGGCCTGCCCACCGGCGGTGATCTGGCGGCCCATGTCGACGCTGCCTCCCGATGCGTCGTTCACCTGAATGCCGGTGCGGCAGGTGAACTCCTTTTCGAGCGGCTGAAACGCGCGCGTGAGGCTGCCGGCGCGACGGATGATCACCGTCTGATTGGACGGCGCCACGCAGTTCGTCTCTTGGGCAGCGGCGGCGGCCAGCCCCGCCCATCCGAACATCAGAAGCACGGCCTTGGTGAGCATCTCATCTCCTTAAAGATCAAAGCGCATGGACGCCGTGATCAACCGCGGATCGCCCAGGTGCGCCAGGTAGCTGCCGGTGCTCTGCCCGGTGATGCTTCCGGGCCCCAGCGTCGACCAGTAATGCACGTCGGTTGCGTTGTTCGAGGTCACGCGGAAGGTAGTCGGCCTGCCGGCGATTCTGGTGGTGTAACGCACGCCGAAATCGAACAGGTTGTACTGCGGCGTGAACTCGCTGTTGATGTCGTCAACCGCCCTGCGGCCCACGTGCTGCCAGTCGAAATTGAGAAACAGGCCGGCCAGCTTTTCTATATGAAACGCAGGTACATGATACTCGGCCAGGATGTTGGACTTGTAATCGGGGGTACCCACGAAATCCTTGTTGTTGGTCGCCACGATTCCGGTGTCGGTAAGCTTGGGATTCAGCACCACCAGGCCTCCGGTCACCATCAGACTCTCGATGATGCGGCCGGAAAGCATCGTCTCCGCGCCGTAGTTGAGCTGGTTCCCGGTGATCTGATATGCCTCGCAACCCACGGTGCCGGAGAGATTGCCGCAGGCCGGATTGGTCACATCCACCACGTAGTTGGCGAACGGACGCTCCACCCGGAACGCGTCGGCCGAGAAGTTGATGCGCCGCAGCCGCAGCTTGTAGCCGATCTCCCCCTCCTTGCTGCGATACGGCGGAATCGCTTGGTTCGCGTTTACATCGATGAGACTGCCGGTGCTGGCCCCCGCGACGTCCGGCGCTTGAACGCTGTCGGCGAAGGTCGCATAAATGGTCATGTCCGCGCGCGGCTTGAAACTCAAGCTGGCCATCGGGCTGACGCCCTGATACAGATAGCCGGCGGCGATTTTTTGCTGCGTGTAGTGGTTGGCGGCTGTATCGTTGTAGCTGTCGGTCCAGGTCCAATCCTGGCTGGCGCCCACGCGCACGATCCAGCGCTGCCCGAGGCTCATCGCATCACTAAAGCTGAACCCCTGCTGATGGATGATGCTGGAGACATAGATGCCCGTGCCCGGCGTGGTCTGGGCGTAGGAGAACAGGCCCGCGGCCGGCTCAATGTACACCAGCGGGTTATTGATGTTTGCCTGGCAGATTCCTTGCGGCGTGTTCTCCGTGCACAGCGCGGTCTTGGCGGGACTGGTCACCGGCGAATACGACCCAAACCGGTAGCCGTTGGTTCCGATCACCACGTTGTGATGCACCGCACCGGTATCGAATTTGCCGTCCAGGTATCCCAGGTCGCTCGACACCTGAAATTTCGGCGCCAGCCCGGAAAACGCGTTCGCCAGATAACTCTTGTAATCGCCCTGGTTGTTGATCAACTGGTTCACGGCGGTGTTGATGTTGCGGTCGGAAATCTGGTTCAACCCGCCCAGCACCAGATGCCAGTTGGAGCTGAAGGTGTGCTTCAGCCGCACCTCGCCGATGTTCGAAGTCAGATCCACGCCGGAGAAGGATTGCCCGTAGCCTTGCAGAGTCGGATTCGGCGCCTGCAGCGGGATCAGGATGCTTTTCGAACCCGGCACCGACAGCGGCGTCGTGGTGGGTGCATAAGAGAACCACCCAGGATACCCATGCTGGTAGAGATTGTAGTAACTGTAGTTGCCTTCGATAGTAGTGCGGTCGGTGATACGGTAATCCGCGGCAATGGATGCCAATTGCCGCCGGAGTTGGCTGTGATCGACGTAACCCTGGCCGTCGGCCAGCACAAAGTTGCTGCGATAGCCGAACTGTTTGCGCTTGCCGAATCGTCCACCGAAATCGGTGTGAATGGTGCCCACCGAATTACCCTCGTAGTCCAGTTCGACTTCGCCGAGGAACTCATCGGTCGGGCGCTTGGTCACAAAGTTGAACATGCCCGAGGGATTCGCCGGACCGTAGAGCGGGCCGCCTACGCCGTTCAGCACCTCGATCTGCTCATACTCTTCCAGCGCGGACGGCGTGGTCACCGCGATGCCCATCCCGTCCTTCAAGTCATTCTGCATGTTGCTGCCCTGCAGCCCGCGCGTTTCCGGCCGCAGCACCTCCGGCCCCTGCATCTCCTGGAAGGAAACCAACGGCAGATACTTCGCCGCCTCCTTGAAATTTCTGGATTGCGTGTCGTCAATCAACTGGCGCGAAATCACGTTCAGGGAGAACGGCAGATCCAGGATCGGAACGTCGCCCAGCGGCCCCCCCGGAGCCACGTTGTCCACGCGATAGGCGTTCTCGACAGATCCGGCCGTAACCTCCACGCTCTGCGCGACTCCCGGAATGGTCAGAGCGAAATCGAACTTGACGCTCTGCCCGGCGTCGACTTTGAGCTCCGGGCTGGCCGAGGCCTGAAATCCCGCCGCGCTCGCCGCCACCACGTAGGCGCCCGGCGCGACCGCAGCAAATGAGTACGCGCCTTGCGCATCGGCCGTGGCCGCGACGGTCGCTTTGGTCTGCTGGTTCGTCAAAGTCACTTGAGCGCCCGCAACCGCGCCCTGATTGGGATCCTTGACGACTCCGGAAAGCTGCCCGGGTCCGGCCTGCGCCTGGGCGTTGATACATATGCACACGAAAACATATACAAAGACCGCATGTTTCAAATTTAAAAGCATTATTTGCCACTATACGCGGTGTGCTCCGCTTTGGAAATATGATACGCTGCGCATATCTGACCGCCCCGGGAGAAGAACGTGATCCGAATCGAAATCGACGCCATGTGGCGCTTCCGCCGCTCCGGCGACGCCGCGCCGATGCCGGTCATGCTGGACTTGCTCAACGACATCCGGCTGACCGGCAAAATCACCGACGCCGCCAACCGCGCCGGCTTGTCCTACCGGCACGCCTGGAATCTGATCGAGAAGTGGTCCGCCTTCTTCGGAGCGCCGCTGGTGGATCGCAAGCAAGGGATCGGCACCAAGCTCACGGCGTTCGGCGAAAAACTAGTGTGGGCGGGTCAGCGGTTACAGGCCCGGCTGGGTCCGCAGTTGCAGAACCTGGCGCAGGAGCTCGAAACCGAAATCAACCAGTTGCTGCCTTCCGGTCCGTCCGTCATTCGAGTCCACGCCAGCCACGGCTTCGCGGTTTCGAAGCTCCGGGAACTGCTGGTGCGCGAGAAAAACCTGGAACTGGATCTGCGCTACGTCAGCAATCAGAACTCGCTCGTGTCGCTGGCGCACGATGGCTGCGACCTGGCCGGCATGCATCTGCCCCAGGGTGACTTGCGCAAGCGCAGCGTGGCCACCAGCAAGGGGCTGCTCAACCCCGGCGTTCATCGCGTCATCAGCTTCGTCACGCGCGAAATGGGGCTGATGGTGCGCCCCGGCAATCCGCGCGGCATCGTGAGCCTGGAGCAGTTGCTCGACCCTTCTATCCGCTTCGTCAATCGCGATCCCGATTCGGGTACGCGCACGCTGTTCGACCAACTGCTGGAGCAGCAACACTTAAGCAGCGCGGCCGTCAGCGGCTATGAGCACGTCGAATTCACGCACGCCGCCGTGGCCGCCTACGTCGCCAGCGGCATGGCCGACGTCAGCTTTGGCGTGGAAGCGGCCGCGCGCCAGTTCCGTTTGGATTTTGTGAGGCTGGTGACTGAGGATTACTTCTTCGTCTGCCAGAAGAGCTTCCTGGAAACGGACGCCATGAGGCGCGTCTTGGACATTATGCGGGGCGAGGAATTTCAGTCGGCGATTTCTCGCCTTCCGGGATATAAATGCGTGGATACGGGCTCGGTCAAGACCGTATCCACGATGTTTCGAACTGCCGAGAAGTGATTACTGCGCGGGCTGATTGTGGAAACGGCCCACGTAGGCGGCTTTGCCGATCACGTGTCCGTCCATCGCCTTCATCAGTTCTTCACGAGTCGCAGTGGCCGGAAGATCCAGCTTGGTGTCCAGAGCGTAGAACTCGAACACGTAATGGTGGAACGGTCCGGGGCCAGCGCCGGGTCCAAAGTAGACGCCCATAGCTCCGCCACGGATGCCAGGTCCGTTCACCATGCCATCGGCAAGAGTGCCAGCGCCCAAGCCTTCAGGCAATCCCTTGGCATCGCCAGGGATGTTGAATGCAGACCAGTGCAGCGTATCCTCAGTAGTCTTTCCTCGTCCAGCGTTCTCGATGTCGTGGAGGATTACCGCGTAGCTCATAAGCGTAGCGGGAGCGCTGGCCGGCATAGTGCCCATGAACCAGTGAAACTCGAAAGCGGGGCTCTTGTTGTCGCCGACTCCGGCGTTGTGCATCGGTATCACGCCGCCGTCCTCAAAGGCAGTTGAGGTCACCTCAAGGGCCGGACCCGCCGGTCCGCGGCCCCTCCCTCCGCCTCTGCCGCCCGGACCGCGGCCGCCGCCGCCGCCCCCGCCCTGCGGAGGCTGGGCCATCAGCATGAAGGCGCTGCACAAGACTACCGCGCCGCCTAACAACAACTCTTTTTTAAAAGTCATTTTCTTCTCCTCATTTAAGTTACAGTTTCGTCGAAAATCGCCAGATTATTTCGGAGTCAGCTTCATGAAGCTGTTCGCATCCGTGAGGATGTAAACCGCTCCTTCCGGCCCCATGCGCACGTCGCGAACGCGGGTGCGCTGATCCATCAGCAAAGGCTCTTCCCCGACGACCTTCTTGCCATCCAGCGTCAGCCGGTCGAGCATCTGCCCGCCCAGCGCGCCCACGAAGATGCTGTTCTTCCATTCGGGGAACAAATTGCCAGTATAGAACGCCAGCCCGGACGGCGCGATGACCGGGTCCCAGTAATACACAGGTTGCTCCGTTCCCGGAGCCTCGGTGATTCCGGCGCCGATGGTGGTGCCCGGATAATCGATACCGTGCACATACACCGGCCAACCGTAGTTCTTGCCGGCTTGCGGCTGGATCAGTTTGTCGCCGCCGCGCGGACCATGCTCGGTCTCCCACAGTTCGCCGTTGGCGGGATTGATGGTGAGCCCCTCCTCACTGCGATGGCCGTAGGACCAGATCTCCGGCGCTTTGCCGGATTGACCGATAAACGGATTGCCCGGCGCGGGCTTGCCCTCCGGCGTGACGTGAACAATCTTACCGATCGTATTATCGAGCTTCTGCGCCATGTCCCACGGCGGCGAGCCGGCGCCGTCGCCGACGGTCATGAAGATGTTGCCGTCGCGGCCGATGGCGATGCGTCCGCCGCGATTCGCCCCGTGCATCCGTGCATTGATGGCAGTGGCGCCGAAGACGACCGTCGCGCCGGTGATCGCGCTATCGTCGGCAGCGAGTTTGGCGGTGGCCAGGACAATTCGATCATCGTCACCCTGGTCTTCCATATAGCTGAAAAAGATGCGGCGGTTCCGCGCGAACTGCCGGTCGAGCGCCAGATCCAGAAGGCCCACCTGCCCTTGGTAGTGGACCTTGGGGACGCCGGCAAGCGGCTCCGAAAGCGAGTTGTCCTTGGGATTGAAGGTCCGCATGTTGCCCGGCTTTTCCGTGATCAGCACTTTGCCGTCGGGCAGGAAGGCGAAGCTCCACGGGTTGTTCAGCTTGTCCGTGAGAAGGGTGACCTTCGGCTGGGTCGTCGGCGTATACGGCGCGCGGGTCTCTCCCGGGAACGCCGGATGGTCATCCTTCTTTTCCGGCTCGCGCGTATCGATGGGCTGGCCCTTGATCAATTGAAATTGCGGGGGCGTTCCTCTGCCTCCGCCTCTGCCGCCTCGCCCAGCCGGAGGCCCTCCTCCCCGAGGTCCCCCAGCCGGCGGTCCGCCGACCGGAGCCTGCGCCATCAGCATTACCGTGCCAACCACGGCGGCGGCCGGCGCCAACAAAATGAAAAGTCGCTGTCTCATGCGAGATCCTCCTCTACACTCTACAATCCATGCGTCATTCTTACACGACAGGGTAACTTACGCAATACCATCGTCCCGCAGGCTTCCGCGTCGCCCTCCCGGACTTGACATCGAATGCGGGAGGCACACATAATCCTAGCTAAATCTCGTGCAGGCGTGGGCAGCCCGGTTTTCCACAAAAAGGCTGGCCCACCCAAGGAGGCTGACAGTGAGATTTCTTTTGCTCGCTCTTGGTTCCGCAGTCGCCGTGGTCGCGTTGTGGGCCCAATCCCAAAGCGTTTCGAATTCGATGGGAATGGAATTCGTGCAGGTGCCGGCCGGCCAGTTCCAGATGGGTTGTTCCTCGTCCGATAAAAGCTGCGGCGCGGATGAAAAGCCGGCCCACATGGTGAAGATCACCAAGCCGTTTTATCTGGGGAAATTCGAGGTCACGCAGGGCCAATGGCAGGCCTTAATGGGCGGAAATCCCTCCTATTTCAATGAGAAGACGGTGGGAGCCAAGTGGATGAACTATCCCGTGGAGCAGGTTTCCTGGAACGCCGTCCAGGAATTCCTGGAAAAGCTCAATGCCAAGGAGCCGGGCAAGAAGTATCGTCTGCCGACCGAGGCCGAGTGGGAATACGCGGCGCGGGCCGGCACTACGGACTCCTATCAGGGCGCCGCGGCGGATCGCGCGGGCTGGTCCTGGTCCAACAGCGGCGGGACCACGCATGAGGTCGGGCAATTGAAGCCGAACGCCTGGGGCATTTACGACATGCTGGGCAACGTGTGGGAGTGGGTCGATGACGGCTACGACGAAAAATATTACAAGACCAGCCCCGATACCGACCCGCAGGGTCCTGAGCAGGACGACTCTTCGCATCGTTCTCTGCTCCATCCGCTAGGCCGCGGTTCCGTGCTGCATCCGCTGCGCAAGGACATGCCTCGCGTCATTCGCGGGAGTTCCTGGTATTGGAAGGTGGACGAAATGCGCGTGTCCTGGCGCAAATCCTACAAGCAGGCCTACGGCGACTACGCCGGCGGCTTCCGAGTGGCGATGGAGGCTCAGTAGCTCCGGCGGCTTTTGCTCGAGCCGCTCTGCTACGATGACATTGTCGGACGCGAGTCCGGCGAAGTCGGGGCGTAGCGCAGCCTGGTAGCGCACCTGCCTTGGGCGCAGGGGGTCGGGCGTTCAAATCGCCCCGCCCCGACCAATGAAAATAAAGGCGTTGGCCATTCGCTCGGTGCACTGCTAAACGCCTCCATGTGATGATTACGAGGATGAGGAGAATTTCGAGGTATGTACCCCGACCTCCTCAGCAAGGAAAATCTGTGAAACAATGAAATCCTGCGTTTCCTGGATTTAGTGAGGCCCCACATGCGATTGGTCGGTGCAGCAACAGGTTTAGCTTTGGCCATGCTTCCGGCGCTTGCTTTTCAGCGGGAGCTCCCCCCTGCGGCAGAATCGTTGGCGGCAGAGATCGCGGCGAACGGGAATCATACGGTGGCAGTCTGGCCCTTCACCAACCTGCAGGGCAACGTCACAGAACTTGGACGTTTCGTCGCTGAAGAGATGGAACTTGGCTTGGTTACATCTAAGAACCGGGTTTCGGTCATCGATAGGGCTCACATACGCACCCTGCTTCAAGAGCACAAGCTTGCATCGTCCGGCCTGGTCGACCCGACGATGGGACTTGACCCGACAGCGGCACGCAAGCTCGGAGAGATCACCGGGGTCGACGCGATAGTAACTGGCACTCTGACGCCGTTTGGCGACAGCGTTCGGCTTGTGGTTAAGGTGATGGACTCACAAACGGCCAAGGTATTCGTGGCATCGAGTGTAGATATTGCTAAGACCAAGACCATCGAAGAATTGCTCTCAAAACCCGTGCAGCAGCCGAAAGAGACCGACTCCGCGACGGTCGTCGCGAGAGTTTCTGAAAGTGAACGACAATCAACAAGACCGTTAATGCTGCGCGGCGCGATCGACAGGTTCGAATACGTGAACCCCCGAGCGCATCTGTACCTTACTGACTCTACTGGAGAGAAATGGGCGGTCGAGCTCCCCAGCCCCAACGAGTTGATGCGACAGGGCTGGTCACGTACTTGGCCACCCGCCGGCGTTACAGTCACAATCACCTGCTCCGAAAGTAGCAACGGGTCGATGCAACGAATCGCCGGTTATCAATCTTGCAGAGCGGCGATGATCCTTGTTGCAGGGCGCGAGTTTACATTCTGAACAAGCGGCAGTCGCGGAATTAATTGGACAGCCAAATCTTACAAGGCTGAGCTACGTTAGATCCACCGTGACAAGAACTGTTATGACCATAACTTGACGGACCCCCTCCGACGGCTTAAGATTCAACTTGTCTCTGCGATCTGCAGCGTCTGTACCGCCGGTCGAGCGGTACAAAAAAACAAAAAACCGTCAATGTCCCCAGAGAAGTTTCGGTCGTTTGAAGACGACACGGAGGACACGTTCGGCCCCGGAGAACTTCTTGAGGCTTATCACGCCGAAGTGCGCCGGAGAGCGAAAGATTTTCGTGCTGTGGTTGAACGCGCGCCAGCCGAACTCCCTAACCGGGAAAAGCTCATTCAAATCTCAAACGAGATCCTAAATCTCGTTCCAATCGCGAATCAAGAGCACGAAGACGAGGATGAAGCTGAGCGCAAGCTACTCTTGGAGCGGGCTCGCGAATCGGTTCGTATACGTAAGGAAGGGCGAGAATAGGTTGTATACTATACAAGGCTTTCGGAGAGCCACGCCGTGCTGCCAGAGGGTATGAAGTCGCTCGCGGAGATTGAGGACATAGAAGAACGTGCCGTGCGGGTTTCACTCTTAGACACGCTTTTCGAGTACCTTCTGAGGGAGGTTACTCCAAACTCGCAAGGGTTAGCATGGTGGAAGCTAATTAAAGCGAACAAGGACCTGCAAACATTCCGGGCGAAATTCCAACTTGCACGCGATACCCGGAACGCCAAGACCCACGGCAAAGCGTTTACGCCGGACGACATCTTAATTGCAGGACGCGTTTATCGCCTTGCGATCGATCAGGTTCTAAGCCGATGTCCACCAGGATTGGCGTCTGACATCATGGGCACACCTCGACCTCCCAACGACTCAGCCGCTTCAAATTCTCGCCGCGCCGAGGAACCGAAACGGCCTGAATTTGACGGACCGACCCCAAAGGGTTCCAGAGCTGGTGACGGCCAGCGCCAAGAAACCGAACGGAGGGAATCGGCAGGAGAGAATTCCAGGCAGAGCGCTTCGCGCCGGGAAGAACCGATTTCAGCCCCAATCCACCCCCTCCTCAGAGTCGCATTAGGCGGATTGGCCGTTTTGGCAGCGTTGTTCGTAGTCTCCATACTGTACACTGTGGGCTCTAATCGTCCTCCGGACCTACATCGCAACCAGCCCGGACCCACGCCCTCCGAAAACCAAGGAGCCGTGGTTCCGGCCGCGTCGGCCGACAGACCGGTACGCACAATCCCGCCTCAGTCTCCAGAGAGAGCTGATGACCTCAAAACGCAATTCACCACTTTAGTAAACAGCCGCGTGACGCT
>CAWISY010000254.1:0-111151 GCA_963838455.1 Bryobacterales bacterium | reverse complement strand
CGCGCAGGCGCGGAGGAAACCGTCACTGACCATCTGCTGCCGCACCCAGTTTCAGCGGCCGGAGCTGCTGGATCGGGCAGTGCTCTCCTTCAGCGTGTGCCGGGACTATGCGGCGGATAGCCACACAGCCCATAACCGCATAGCTTTGTTGAGCGATCTTCAAATCCGCCTGATCACCGACATGCCGGAAGCGGCGGCGGGCCCGGCGCTGGACCAACTCACGGCGGCGTATCCGGCGGCGAACCTGGAATGCTGGTTCCACAAGGTCCGGGAGAAATGGCTGAGCCGCATCGATCTTATGATCGCCGCGATCGGGCGCTGCCAGACCGATTACATCTGGTTTATCGATGACGACGACTATGTCCTCCCCTCGGCTTTCCCGGCGCTGGCGCGCTGCCTGGTGCCGGATGGCGGGCTGCTGGTGATCGCCTCGGCTCCGCGAGTGTCGGAAAAGTGGGAAGCCGCGGGGACTTCCCGGCGCGTTCTGGGACAAGCCGAGCGAAGCGAAGGATGTCCGGCGAGCGGTATCTTCGGAGTCCTCAGAGGCGACAACCAGATCCATCTTTGCGGCACGATCTTCCCCGCGGCGCTGATGCGCGAGCGGCTTCGCAACCGCGAGCCCCTGGGAGAATACAGCGAAGACTATTATCTGCTGCTGCTGGCTTTGACGGCCCCGAGAGTGGAGGTTTCGATGCTGGAAACGGAACTGGCGGCGTTTTCGGCGCGCGGAAGCGAGAACACAACTGCGGAGCAGGACCGCAGCATCTGGCATCAGTCCTATGCGACGTTTCTTCTGGAGATCCTGAACAACGAAGAGGGCAACAGTCCGTTCCTGTGGCAACAGGCTAACGCGGAGCCCTGGGATTGGAGCGACTCCTTCTGAGGGAACAGCCCGCAAAACGGAGCCTGGGCCGCGACCGGCCCTTTGCGGGCTGGCCGGGATCTTGGTTATTTATAGTTAGACCAGTTGCTTGCGCAGCGCCAGAAACTTCGGATATAGGAAGGATTCGACCAGCGAATCGTCGCGGACTGGCAGCGGCCAGCGCTGGATCAGTTCCCGCGCCTCATCCTTCCGGCCGGCGTGGAACAGCGCTTCGGCGTACAGGGTGCGCGGCAAGCCGTCGTTTACCGGGTCGGAGCGCTGGTAGGCCTGCTGCAGCTTAGAAAGGTCGGAGACGAGCGCATCCGGCCGGTTCCAGAGGGCAAGCTGCTGCCTGGCGGCCGCGACCGTGGCGGGCACCGCCTGCTGGGTGAGCAATTGATGCATGAGAAAATCCTCGGCTTCCTGCGTGCGTCCGGTTTCATACAGCCAGGCCGCATTGGCCAGCGGCATGAAGGGGTCCTGCGCTTCCGCGCGCGCGACGAAGTACCGCTCCGCGATCTTATCCGCGGCAGCCAGGTTGGCGGGGTCTTGCGGAGCCGCGAGCCAGCGTGCGTGCGCGGCTTTCCACAACGTCAGGCCTTGCAGAAAATTGGGATCTTTCTTGTAGGCGTTCAGGAACTGCTGCTCGGCTTCTTCGAATTTACCGTTGAGGAACAGCGCTTCGCCCAGAGAGTCGAGCGAATTCACTCCGGCCTCGCCGGCGCCGCGCCCATATTCCTCAAATGACTTGCGTGCGGCGTCGAGATTGCCGGCCAGCGCTTGCGCGTAACCGAGAGAATTGAGGAGGTCGATATCGGCGGGAGCAGCGTCGTGCGCGAGCTGATAGTCGTGCGCGGCTGCGGTAAAGTTGCGCGCTTGGTTCTCGCTCTGGGCCAGCCGGGCCAGGATCGCCGGATCGTAGGGGATCAGTTGGGCGAGGCGGCGCGAAGCCTCCAACATTGCGGCGTCGTCCTGGCGCAATCCAGCCGCGGCCAGCTCGAGTTGCGTCTTGTCGAGGGCAGGTCCGGCGGACGGCTGTGCCAAACCGCGCTGGGCGATCTCCAAGGCGCGAGCCTTATCGCCGCCGGCAGCAAGCTGTTGCGCCCAGTTGAGCCACGCCAGCGCGAAGCTGGGATCGAGCGCAACTGCGCCTTCGTAATCTCCCTTGCCCCACGCGGTGAGCGCGTCAGCGGAGGCGGGGAAGCCGGTGGCGGCGCCGGCCATGAGCTTGGCTACGCGATTCATCGCTTCCCCCGTAGGCCCGTCTTCGGCGGAGGTTCGGAGCATGCGGTGCGAGGCCGCGTCCTCGACATCAATTTCGAAGTGCAGCTTGCCGGAGCGCATTTCGTAGTAGCCGTGCACCAGGCGCGAGGCGCCTTCCAGATAAGCGTCGCGCAACGCGGGCGCGGTCAGAGGGATGTTCTTGGCGACGCCTGTCAGATCGTGCTCCAGCACACGCGGGGCGGCTTGCCGGATCCAATCCAGAGACGCATCGCCGGTGAGATTTTCGAAGGTGAGGAACGCTACCCGGGTCGCCAGCACCGGCGGGGCGGGACGGGAGCAGGAAAAAGCGGCTGCCATCGCAGCGCAGGCAGCAACAGCAAGCCAGAGGTTTTGAGGAGCTCGCCCGCACAACGGAGCCTGTCTCGGCGGCGCGCTGGCGAGTTCCTGGTGGTTTGGAGGGCCGAGCCGGCCCTGTGCGGGCTTTTGAGGAACTCGCCCGCACAACGGAGCCTGTCTCGGCGGCGCGCTGACGAGTTCCTGGTGGTTTGGAGGGCCGAGCCGGCCCTGTGCGGGCTTTTGAGGAACTCGCCCGCACAACGGAGCCTGTCTCGGCGGCGTGCTGACGAGTTCCTGGTGGTTTGGAGGGCCGAGCCGGCCCTGTGCGGGCTTCAGAGAACCTTTTGCTCCGTTTCCATCAGTTTTTTGAATTCGGGATCGTCGCGCAGCAGCGCGAACGCTGGTTCCTTTAAGAATTTTTCCCGCTCCTTAAAGCCCTCTTCCAGGCTCTTGCGAATGTATTGAATGGCGCGGTCCTTCACGCCGGCCTGGGCGTAAGTCTTAGCGACATAGTAGTGCCACTTGGCCCGCTCCTCCACGTTTTGATCCTGAATGGCGCTGCCCTGGTTGCTGCGGCGTTCGAAGATCTCGGGATCGATGCGCAGAGCCTCCAACTGTGCTTGCGAGGCGAGCGCGTACTGCTTGCGCGCGAAATAAGCGGTAGCTAGGTTGGCCAGGAACGGCGCTGAATCCGGCCTTAGCTGCAACGCCTTACGATACTCCGTGATCGCCCTCCGATACGACTTGCGGGCGTAATAGATGGTGCCCAGATTGTTGATGGCTTCGGCGTACTTGGGGTTTAGCTTTATGGCCTGGGCATAGAACTTGCGTGCGTTGTCAAGATCCGCCGGGTCCCCCAGTTGATGGTATGCGATGCCGGTCTTGTTGGCCATAATCGCGGAGGTGTTCGCGCCGGCCTTGAAGCAATCGACGGCGTTGCGATACTCCTTGCGGGCCATGTAAATGTCGCAGCGCATCTCTGGAGTGAGCTGCGGCGCCGGGGTGAGCTGCGGCAGTGGAGTGAGTGGGGGCGCAGCCGGCGGCGCTGCGGCCGTCGAAACAGGGGTGACCTGCTGAAACGCCAATCCCATCATCAGAAGCAGGGAAGGGAAAAACATAATCCTTACCTTTTCGCCGGAGCCTTGATCCTACTGTACCATCGGCGCCGTAGCGGGAGAGAAACAGGTCGCGGGAGAGAAACAGGTCGCTCGAGAGGAACAGAAGGGACCGGGACTACTTGAAGAAATCGCCGAGGCGCTGCAAGAGAGATTTCTTTTCCTTCTTCTTCGGCTCGAGATGCTCCGGAGCGACGGGAATGACGCGCGTGCCGCCCGGATCACTGACGTTGGCCACCTGCCGCCCGTCTGAACCGGGGTATTGGGGCTGCACCGGCTCCCATCCGGCGACTTGGGTGTGGCCGTCGCCGTGGATATGGCAGAACTGCACCGGCTGGGTTCCGGCGATGAAGACTTCGCTGCGGACGTGCGGGCAGCGCGGCGTGGCCAGCTCCCCGGTATCGGCGTCGATATCGACGCTGACGATGCCGTCGGGCGCCTCAAACGGCTGCACGGTGCGGTAATCGCGATGCTGGTGCGCACGGCGCATGAATTCGACCCAGACGGGCAGGGCGCTGTGCGCGCCTTCCAGACGAAAATCGCGATAATCGTCGAAGCCGATCCAGACCACGCAGATCAGCCGGGAGGTGAAGCCAGCGAACCAGGCGTCGCGCGAGGTGCCGGTCTTGCCGGCAATGCAGTCGTAAAGGCTAGTGGGGCATCCCGGCAGCGCGAGGCCGCGGCCCGCCGCCGAGACGGCGGTCCCGGAGCGGATCACTTCCTCCATCATGTTCGTCACCAGGTAAGACACGCGCGGGTCGATCACCTGCGAGCGCTTGGGGATGGCTGCGAACACGGTGGCGTTCTGGCGGTCGCGGATGCTCTTGATGAAATCGGTGTCGAGCAACTGGCCGCCGGTGGGGAAAACGGTGTAGGCGCGTGCGATTTCAAGCGGTGTGACGACGTAGGTTCCGAGCGCGATCGCCGGCGTGGGCTTGATATCGGTGTTGAGCCCAACCCGGCGCGCCAACTGCGAGACGCGGTCGAAGCCGACCAGCTCAGCCACCTTGACGGCGGGCACGTTCATGGAATGCGCCAAAGCCTCCCGCAGCGTCACCGGGGCGAACTTGAAGTCGTCGAAATCGGCGGGGGTCCAGGGCGGCTGCTGCTCATACCAGAAGGTGGTGGGCTCATCGACCACCGTCGAGGCGGGAGTCAGCACCGGTCCGCCGTGGCTGTCGAGCGCGGACTCCATCGCCGCGGTATAAACGAAGGGTTTGAAGGATGATCCCGGCTGGCGCTTGGCCTGCGCGTGATCCAACTGGCTGACGCCGTAATCGCGTCCGCCCACCAGAGCCTTCAGCTCCCCGGTTTCCGAATCCAGCACGATCATGGCGACCTGCGCACGCGGGAAATCCTCGGTTCCGTAATTCTTGGCCAGGCGATGCCAGGAGTCGTCGGTCTCCTTGATTCCGATCTTCACGGCCTCTTCGGCATCGTGCTGCAGGGTCATATCGAGCGTGGTGTAGATTTTGTAGGAGTCGTTCTGGAAGTCGCGGTCCTGGAATTTGTCGGCCAGCTCCTCTTTGAGCAGGTCGACGAAGTAGGGCGCCTCGCTGGCTTGAATGGTGCCGCGCGTGGTCACCTTGAGCGGGGTAGCCGCGGCTTCTTCAAACTCCGCCGGCGTGATCTGGCCGTTCTCGCGCATGTTCTTCAGCACCTGGTTGCGCCGCACCTTGGCCTGATCCGGATGGCGGAAGGGATCCCAGCGGTCGGTTTGGATGCGGCCGGCGAGCATGGCCGCTTCCGGCAGCGTGATCTGCGCCAGGTCCTTGCCGAAATACACCTGCGCGCCTTCCCCGAATCCATTGATGCTGAAGCTGCCCTGATTGCCCAGGTAAATCGAGTTAGCGTAATACTCGAAGATCTGCTTCTTGGTGAACTTCTGTTCCAGGTGGAGCGTGATCAGCAGCTCTTCGAATTTGCGCCGCCAGCTCTTCTCGGTGGAGAGGCAGCAGGTGCGTGCCAACTGCATGGTGAGCGTGGAGCTGCCTTGCGCGTAGCGGCGGTCCTTGACGTCGACGAAAATGGCGCGGATCATGCCCAGCGGGTCGATTCCCGGGTGCTGGAAGAAGCGCTGATCCTCGGCCGAGAGCACCGCGTTCACCATCACCTTGGGGATGTCGTCGAAGCGGACCATGCGGCGTTTTTCGCGCTTGCTGTCGAACAGGTTGGTGATCATCTCCGGCTCGAGCAGATACTCGGTGCGGTCGGTGTGATCGGCCAGGGAAATGATCTCGGTAACCTTGCCGCCCGCGATCTTGATGACCGCGCCTTCGCGGTCATAAGCGTCGGGGCCGGGGTTGATCTCGATGCCGTCGGGCCGGACGCGGTACCAGCCGACGCGGCTGCTGTTGGACTCCGAATACTCGCTGCGGCGCAGGTATTCGGCGATCTCCTCGGCACGGGCTGGCTCACCCAGCGTCACCGGGCGCGGAGCCGCGTAGACCACACTCAGGTTGGTGAACCCGTTGCGCAGCTTCTCGTCGGTAAGATTGGCGAACTTCACGTAGAAATACGTGAGGGTGGAAAGACAGAGCACCGCCACCAGGGAGCAGGTGATCAGCAGCGCACGGCCCCAGCCGGTCGCAATGAGGCGCGCCAGAAAAGTGTTACGGAGTTTAATCGCCAAAGCTAGTCCTAATCGGGGTCGACGCGGATTCGATGTGGAACGTCACTTTTTTGATTCTTCCAGTGCTTTTAGCTCAGTCCAGATGTCCCGATGCGGCTGCCAGTCCGGATTCTGTCCCGTGATCTGCAGATCCGCTACCTTCAGAGTACCGTGGCCGTAAGGGCAAATGTATTCGGTGCGGGGCGTGCCGACCAGCAGCACGTGCGTCCAGGAGCCCATCGGCACCGGCATGCGCACGCGCCGCAGGCAAGTCCGGCAGCGGTAGCGCTGATCCCACACGATCAGCCACAGAACTCCGGCGGCGAGCAGTCCCAGCGCGAGCATGGCAAAGGTGTAATTCAAGTCGTGCGTGAAGATCGCGTGAGGGAAAAAGAACAGCGCGATGGCCTTGCGGAGCACCAGGAGAATCGTTGCTGCTACCAGCACCTTCGCCACGAAATAGGCCCAGTACCGCATATCCTCTTAGACGCCGTTTCAGCGCAGTGCGTTCCGTACCCGCCTTTTAGTGTGACACAGTTGCGGGCAGCGCGGGGTAGGGAGGTTTTCACGGCCATTGCTGGGCCCCGTGCAGGATGCGAACGATCTCGATTGAGTCCGGATCAAGACGGTAGAGGATGACAAACGGCAGATCCTGGATGACCAGCTCGCGCGTGTTCGGGACCCGTCCTTTACGGCCGAGATTGGGGCTCTGGCCGAGCGTGGTGGCTGCCCGATAGATTGCGATGGCCGTCCGGCGGGCGCGCCCGGGGCCGAAACTGGCCTCAGTGTAGTCGCAGATTCTAGTCAGATCCTCTACCGCGGCTGTTGTCCAGCGCAGGAGCATCAGCCGGGGTAACGGCGATCGATAAGCTCACGCACGGCGGCGTGTTCGACGAATTCGCGGCGGTCGGCGGCGGCGAGCCCATTCTCTACCTCGGTGATGAACCATTTATCGTAATCGACGAAGCGTGAGACGGCCTCTTCGACGAGTGCCTCGGCCGATTGCCCCTTCTCGGCGGCAATACGGGACAGCTTGGAGGTCAACTCGGCGCTCAGGTTCACTTCCATAATCTCTAATGTAGCCGGAACCGGCCGCCGACGCCGAGGGATCATGCACAGTCGTTCTTAATTAACGGCTCGGGCAAATGCAGCCGGACGCCTTTTCTATAGCGGCTCGGGCAGGTGCAGCCGAGCCTTGGCCAGCGCATCATCCAGCATCCGGGTCGAATCGCCTTCGCTCAAGCACCGGGAGGTCGAGATCTCGGTGATGATCATGTGCCGGGCGCGGTCGAGCATCTTCTTTTCCCGGAAACTGAGCGGCTTCTGGGCTTGCAGGATTAGCAGGCCTTTGAGCACTTCGGCGACTGCCAGCAGGCTGCCATCGCGCATTTTCTCGGTGTTCTCTTTGAACCGGTCCTTCCAATCCTGATAGCGCCGACAGCGGCCCTCAGAAAGGAACTCCATCACTCGGGCGACCTCCACGTTCCGGGTCACCTTGCGCAGCCGCAACTCCTGGGCGTGGGAGAACGGCACCATTACGGTCAGGCTGTTATATGTAAGACGCAGCAGGTAAAACCGCTCAAAGCGGTCAGCGAAGGCCCGGCTGCTGATATTCTCGATCGTTGCGACCCCGTGGTTGGGGTAAACTACCTTCTCACCTACTTGGAACGTCATCATGCGGAGCTGCGGTCCTCTTCATGGGGATTCCCTACGCGAACTTGATTCGATCTCCGTCTATCGCCTCTATCAAATCTTTGAATGAGGTGAAAGAGAATCTTAATCCCAACTTAATTCGATGTCAACAGCAAAGTATGCCGTTTGGTAATTGTGGACAGGCCGCTGATTCTAGTAGGGTTCTGGAAAGGCTGGAAATCACGGGCTGAAGCCGGTGCCCGCGCTTGCGCGCGCCAGTTCGCGCGCTCGCAGCCGCTGGAGGCCGCTCCAGTACAACCAAGCGCCCACGGCGTTGATCGCTAGAATCAGTGCGGTGACCTTCAGCGCGAAGAGCCCCCGGTTGGGTACGCCAGCCAGCGGAACGATCTGAAAAGGAAGGGATAACAGGCTGACGGCGAAGCCCGAGCCAGCCGCCAGGCGCAGCCGCATGCCGCCCTTCAGGGGCAATTTCGCACCGGCAAACAGGGGGACGGCGAAAATGAACCCGTACTCGACGCACAAGCAGGCTACCGCGGCCCCGGTACCCACCTGAAAGATCTCCTGGCCGCCCGCGCCGCCCAGCGAGCTGACGATCGCCACGAAGATGCAGGCTGCGGTGACCGCGGCCAGCGAATGCACCGGGGTTCTATGGCGCGGATGAAGACGGCTGGACCATTCGGGAAGCAAACCGTCCCAGCCGATGACCATGGGAAACCGCGCCGCTAGCCCTACCATGGCGACGGCGCCGGTCAAGGTGTTGATCAAAAGGGCGAGCACCATCACCGTGGTGAGGATTCCTCCCAAACCGGTGTCGCCGAAACCGGCATGCACCAGTTGCTGCATCGGAGCCGCCAGGTCGACCTTTTCAGGCGGAACGTAGGACAGCATTGCTCCGGTCCCGAGAATATACATGGCGGCAATCGACGGCGCGGCGATCATCACGGAAAGCGGGAGATCGCGATCCGGATTGCGGCACTCGCCTGCGAAAACGCTGGCGGATTCGAATCCGCTGAGGGCGCCGAGCGACATCTTGGTAAAGACGTTCAGCGTGAGGATGGTGAAGGCGGGCATGGCCAGGGAAAAGGGCGGGTGCGCCGGAGGCAGGCCGTGCGCGCTCCTGGCGATCAGGAGGTATAGCAGCAGCAGCGAAAGCGCCACCGTCAGCAACGACCCTCCGCCGGTAAGCCACTTTCCCAGACGCAGTCCCAGAACGTTAACGGCGAAGACCCCGAGCAGTGCGAAGATCCCGGTGGCCAAGATCAACGGGGCGCTATCCATCATCCAGGCTCCGCGCGGGCCGGCGATGTAAGCGATGCTGTTAATGGCGCCTGGCCCGATGGTCCCGAAGGTGAAGATCGTGTAAAACGAGGTGTTCCACGCGGTCATGTATCCGGCGAAAGGGGAGATGCCAGCTTTGACCCATTGATACGCGCCGCCTTCCAGCGGAATCGCGCGGCTGAGGTGGATCACCACCAGCCCCAGCGGCACGTAGAACAGCAGGATGCCGGCCACCCATAGCAACACGTGGGTCGAGCCCTGCACCGCTGCGTTTCCGATCCAAGTCAGGCCGACGATCAGCAGCACCTGCAGCAGCACCAGGTCTGTTAGCTTAAGCTCGCGCTTGAGGCCGTGGGCCTCTTCGGGCGGCCCGGGGGGTTCCGTGGGCATGGGAAAGGACTACTGTAGCGCGCATTGGCCGCGCGCGGCATTTCTCAAACCGCCACTTTACGGGTCGGATACCATGGAAGCATCGCATGGAGTCCGCTAAGGTTGACTTAAAGAAGACGGTGCATCTGCCCCAGACCGGGTTCTCGATGAAGGCGAACCTGGGGCAACTCGAGCCTAAGTTGCTGGCTCAATGGGATTCGACCGGCCTGTATGAGCGCATTCGCGAGGCTCGCAAGGGCCGGCCCAACTACATTCTGCACGACGGACCTCCCTACGCCAACGGCAACATCCATCTGGGCCACGCACTGAACAAGCTGCTGAAGGATTTCATAGTGCGTGTGAAGACCATGGAGGGTTACGATTCGCCCTACGTGCCCGGTTGGGATTGCCACGGCTTGCCGATCGAGTTCCAGGTGGATAACGAGCTGGGCTCCAAGAAGGCCGGGATGAGCCAGGTGCAGATTCGCGCGGCGTGCCGCAAGTACGCGGCGAAATACGTCGAGCTGCAGAAGAAGGATTTCATGCGGCTCGGAGTGATGGGACGGTGGAACGATCCGTATCTCACCATGAGCGCCGAATATGAGGCGACCATCGCCGAGGCGTTCGTCGAATTTCTGGAGCGCGGCTACGTTTATAAGGGACTGAAGCCGGTCAACTGGTGCATCCGCGATCGCACGGCGCTGGCCGAAGCCGAGATCGAGTACGAGAACGAAACCAGCCCGTCCATCTGGGTACGCTTCGAGCTGGTGTCGGATCCGGCGGCGATCGATGCGGCTCTGGCCAGCAAGAAGGTCTGGGGCCTGATCTGGACCACCACTCCCTGGACCATCCCCGCCAACATGGCGATCTGTTTCCATCCCAAGTATCGCTACGTGGCGGTGGAGGTGGACGACAACGTCTATATCGTCGCCAAAGATTTGCTGGCGGCGACGGCGGAGGCATGCGGGTGGCAGGAGCCTCGTGAAATCGCGGAATTCCCGGGCGCGCGTCTCGATGGAACGGTCTATCGCCATCCCCTCATCTCGCGCGATTCGGTGGGCATCCTGGGCGATCACGTGACGCTGGATGCCGGAACGGGCGCGGTGCATACGGCTCCGGGCCATGGGCAGGAAGATTACGTCGCCGGGCAGGCCAACGGCATCCAGACGTATTGTCCTGTGGATGCGGCCGGCCGTTTCTACCATGTGGATGGTGAACCCGGACCGCTGCCGGAGGAGCTGATCGGGCAATCGGTATGGGACGCGAACGCGATTGTGATCGACCTGCTGGATAGCAAGGGCGCGCTGGCGGCGCAGCGCAAGATCGATCACAGTTATCCGCACTGCTGGCGCTGCCATCGGCCGACCATCTTCCGCGCCACCGAGCAATGGTTCATCGGCATGGATCGTATTCCAAGCGACGGCGGCGTCGTCGAAGGCAAGACCCTGCGCGAGCGCGCCCTGGACGCCATCAAGACGGTGAAGTGGAAGCCGGAGTGGGGCCAAGGGCGCATCTCCAACATGATCGCCACGCGGCCGGACTGGTGCATTTCGCGGCAGCGCGTGTGGGGCGTGCCCATCATCATCTTCTACTGCGAAAGCTGCAACGAACCGCTGACGGATCCTGCGGTGCTGCGCCGCGTGGTCGGCTTGTTCCGCGAGCATACAGCCGATGCCTGGTATGCCATGTCCGCAGAGGAACTGGCCGGCGAAGGCGCTGTTTGTTCCAAGTGCCACGGGACTGAGTTTCGCAAAGAGAACGACATTCTGGACGTCTGGTTCGACTCCGGCGTAAGTCACCTGGCGGTGCTGACCGAGGCCAATCATCTGCCCTGGCCGGCGGACATGTATCTGGAAGGCGGGGACCAGTACCGCGGCTGGTTTCATTCCTCGCTGCTGGTGGCGGTGGGGCTGCGCAACGCCGCGCCGTATCGCGCGACGGCCACCAATGGCTGGACGCTGGACGGAGAAGGCCACGCGCTGTCGAAATCGCGCGGTTCGGAAGCGGTGGAGAAGATCACCAACAAGTACGGCGCGGATCTGTTGCGGCTGTGGACCGCCTCCATCGATTTCACCGAAGACGTCCGCCTTTCCGACACGATTTTGGAGCGGCTGATCGAAGCCTATCGCAAACTGCGCAACACGCTGCGGTATACGCTCGGGAATTTGTACGATTTCGATCCGGAGTGCGATCTGATCCCGGTGGAGGAAATGCTGGAGATCGACCGCTGGATCCTGGCGCGGGCGCAGAAGCTGGTGCGCGAGTGCCGGGCGTGGTACGACGAATTCGAGTTTCACAAAGTCTATCGCGCGATTTACGATTTCGCGACCACGGATTTGAGCTCGCTGTACTTCGATGTGCTGAAAGATCGCTTGTACACCGGAGCGACTCGGGGGCGGCCACGGCAGAGCGGACAGACCGCTCTATACAAGATCCATTGCGCGCTGGTGCGGCTGATGGCTCCGTTCCTGTCGTTCACTTCGGAGGAGGCCTGGAGCTTCACTCACAAGGTGCCGGGAACTCCGGAGAGCGTTCACTTGACGTTGTTGCCCGAGCCGGAAGAGCTGGAGCACGGGCTCGATGCCGCGAAGCTGGCCGAGTGGGACGCGCTGGTGGAGGCTCGCGAGCCGGTATTGAAGGCGCTCGAAGCAGCGCGGCAGGCGAAGCTGATCGGGACTTCGCTCGAGGCACAGGTGAAGATGAGGGCGACCGAACTCCTCAAGAAGTACGAGGCGAACCTTCCCGCGCTGTTCATCGTTTCACAGGTTGTTTTGGATGATACCGATAGCATCCGCGTCGAGCGCGCCGAAGGCCAGAAGTGCGAGCGCTGCTGGAAATATTCGACGTACGTCGGCAAGGACGCAGAGTATCCGACAGTCTGCGGCGATTGCGCGCCGGTGCTCAAAGAGATGTTCGAATGAAACGGACGTTCGAATGAAGCGAGCTTGGTTGCCAGGCGCGATTGCGGCGGGAGTGGTCGTGCTCGACCGCGTCACCAAGATCTACATTGAGCGGGCGTATTCGGCGCACGATGTGACGCCCATCATCCCGTGGTTTTTCTACATCGACCACGTGGAGAATCCCGGAGCCGGCTTTGGCATGCTCGCCGATTCGCAGAGCGTCTGGCGCGTCGTCATCCTGGTTGGCGTTTCCCTGGTGGTGATGGGGATTATCGCGGCGATGCTGTGGGGCAAGGTGTCGCAGGCGCACTCGGGCTTGATGCGGGTGGCGCTGGCGTTGATCCTGGGCGGAGCCGCGGGCAACCTGTGGGACCGCGTGTTCCGCGGCACGGTCACCGATTTTCTGCAATTCTTCTTCGGCAGCTACGAATTTCCGTCCTTCAACGCTGCCGATACGATGATCACCATCGGAGCGGGGCTCCTGCTGATCGACCTGTGGCGAACCAGAAAGCAACCGCTTGCTTCGCGAGCGGCTCAGCTTGACACGCACGGAAACTGAGCCGTCGCCTCTAGTAACCTGGAAACTCATGAAACCTACAATCCTTCCAAAAAATCCCTGTTTTTCTTCCGGACCCTGTGCCAAGCGTCCAGGCTGGAGCCTGGACAATTTGAAAGATGCGGCGGTCGGCCGCTCCCACCGGGCCAAGATCGGCAAGTCGAAACTCGGCGAAGTCATCGAGCGCAGCAAGAAGGTGCTGGGCATCCCGGCGGATTACGTGCTGGGCATCGTTCCGGCGTCCGATACCGGTGCGGTCGAGATGGCGTTGTGGTCGATGCTGGGTGAGCGCGGCGTAGACGTGCTGGCCTGGGAGAGTTTTTCAAGCGGCTGGGCCGCGGACTGCAAGAGCCAGTTGAAGCTGGCCGATCTGCGCGTCTTGAAGGCCGACTACGGCAAGATTCCGGATCTGCATCAGGTGGATTGGTCGCGCGACGTGGTCTTCGCTTGGAACGGCACCACCTCCGGCGTCAAGGCTCCCAACGGCGATTGGATCGCGGCGCACCGCAGCGGGCTGTCGATTTGCGATGCGACATCCGCGGTGTTTGCGATGGAGATCCCCTGGGACAAGCTCGACGTGGTCACCTGGTCGTGGCAGAAGGTGCTGGGCGGAGAGGGCGGCCACGGCATGATCGCGCTGAGCCCGCGCGCGGTGGAGCGGCTGCAAACTTACACGCCGCCTCGTCCGCTGCCCAAGATTTTCCAGATGACCAAGAGCGGCAAGTTGATCGACGGCATTTTCCAGGGCGAGACCATCAACACGCCGTCGATGTTGTGCGTGGAAGACGCCCTGGACGGTCTCAAATGGGCGGAATCGATCGGCGGGCTGCCCGGGCTTCTGGCGAGGTCGCAGGCGAACCTTGGGGCTATCAAGAAATGGGTCGTAGGCTCGCCGTGGGCCGGTTTTCTTGCGGAAGACATGGCGACGTTGTCGAACACCTCGATCTGTCTGAAGGTGGTGGATCCGGCGTACACGGCGCTGTCAGCCGAGGATCAAGCCAAGCATGCCAAGACCATCGTCTCGTCGGTGGAAAAGGCGGGCGCGGGTTATGACATCGGCGCCTATCGCGACGCGCCTCCGGGACTGCGCATCTGGGGCGGGGCGACGGTGGAGACCTCGGACATTCAGGCTTTGCTGCCGTGGCTCGACTGGGCGTATGGGGAAGTGAAAGCCCAGTTCTAAGTCCTTGCTGACGGCGTCGGGTGCAGATCCGCGACTAAGGGCGTAATAACGGCCAAGTGGTCCGCGCGGGCCGCACTCCGGCCGCAACCCGGCGATCCGTAAACAGTAGGCGACTACTCGGCCCGCTAACGTTGACTGGCGAATCGATGCGTAGATTCTCTCAGCGAGGTACGGCTCCAATGCGTCTCTTTGAGCCGGCTCGGGCAACTGTCCGTCGATGAATAGCATGGCAGCGCCGTGTACGAGCGCCCACACGAAGCGCGCCATCAGCACGGGGTCGTCTCGACGAATGTCGCCGGCGTTCTGCTGCTCGACCAGCGCATCCACCAACACCTGGAAGGCAGACTTGGCCTCGGAAGCGAAGTGATCATCTTTTGCGGCCGACTCGATGAATCCCCCGAACATCACCCGGTAGTGGGACGGATGGGCGACGCCGAACTGCACGTACGCCCTGTGCATCGCTTCAAAGCCGACGCGGCCATGCCCGTTTTCTTCCCAGGCATCCGCGAGGGCTTGCCGGAGCTTGCTGAACCCTTCTTTCGCTACCGTCGCCAGCAGTGACTGCTTATCGGCAAAATGCCGATATAGCGCGCTCCGGGAAACGCCCAACCTCGCGCCTACGGTTCTCAGCGTCAGATGCTCGACACCCTCCGTCTGGATGGTGCGAACGGCTTCATCGAGAAGCGCGCGGCGCAAGTCCCCGTGGTGGTAAGGCTTTGCGGGCTTCTTTCCCGCTCTCGGGTGTGAGGAATGAGGCATATTAAATATTCTAGCATTGAGTGTTGACACTGTTCACATTGGATGTTACGCTGATGTTGACAGTGATTACATTGAGAGAGGAACACATGCTGAAACAACTCTGGAGAACAAACGCACCGTTAACGTTTACCGGTCTGCTGATGCTGCCTGCGCTGGCAATCGCAATCGCCGGCCTGCTCATCGATCCTCGAATCATCACCGACGCACCCGCATGGCTAAAGCCTGCGAAGTTCGCTGTCTCGATTGCGATTTATGTGTTCACCCTTGCCTGGGCGTTTACGCTGATCCCCGGATGGCGGAAGACGCGGCGTGTGGTTGGGTGGGCCACGGCAATCGCGATGGTGCTGGAATTCGTAATCATCGCCCTGCAGGCGTACCGAGGCACCACCAGCCACTTCAACTTCAGCACGCCCCTCAATGCGGTTCTGTTCATCATCATGGGCGCGGCCATCGTGGCGCAGACCTTCATCAGCATAGCCGTGGCTGTAGCATTCTGGCGGCAGAGGTTTGAAGACCCTGCGATGGGATGGGCCCTTCGGTTCGGAATGAGCATCACGATCATCGGCGCTCTTAGTGCGGGTTTCATGACGCATCCGACCGCTGCTCAACTGGCCGGAGCGCACGCCGGACAGGGAATGCCGGTCATCGGGGCGCATACCGTGGGTGCGCCGGACGGTGGCCCCGGACTTTCTGGGACTGGCTGGAGCACTGAGCACGGCGATTTGAGAATTCCACATTTCATAGGCCTGCATGCGCTGCAGGTACTTCCCCTGATCGCCTTGGTGATGAGGCGCCGCCGGGTAAACATCGATACACGAGTCCGTCTGACGGTGACTGCGGCAGGAAGCTACTTTACATTGGTCGTGCTGCTGCTCATACAGGCGCTCCGGGGACAGCCGGTTCTAAGGCCAGACGCGCTGACATTCGGGCTATTCGGCGCATGGGCCCTCATCACGGCGATCTGTGGCTGGACGTCCGTTGATCTTGCTTCGGCGGCAACGACCCCGCGACCACCTGAGGTGCAATATGTCTCCACAACAGGTCTTTTCCATCGCTAACTCCCTCGCGTTGGTGTCTTGGATCATGCTCGCAATCCTGCCCAGGAGACCGTGGGTAAGCAAGGTGGTCACGACTAAGCTGGTTCCCGGACTCTTCGCTATTCTCTACACGGCGATTGCCGTTTCCCTGTTCTGGCGCTCGCCTGGCGGCTTCTCGACTCTTGCAAGTCTCGGGATCCTGTTCTCCAATCCCTGGCTGCTGCTGGCTGGATGGGTGCATTACCTGGCGTTTGACCTTCTCATAGGCTCATGGGAATTGGAGGACTCGCGCGAGCGCGGCATCGCTCACCTGATCGTCCTTCCATGTCTCCTGCTGACGTTCATGTTCGGCCCAGCGGGCTGGCTGCTGTACAGGATCGTACGATCCGTTCATTGCAGAGATTCAAAACGACCGGTTCGAGAAGGATCTCGGCCGGGTACCTAGTCTGGATGGGAGTGCCAGTTCTACACGCACGCCCTAGGTCTGAAAGAGGTTGGACTGGTTCGAGCGGACCGCCATTACGCCGCGAAGGTTCGAAACGTGTCCAAGGTGGGGGAGCCAAACAATTCCATCGAACCGTTCCCCGCCCGCTGGTTAACTGCTTAGTTGACATAGACCTGCGGAAACTGCGCGGATTGGCGCGATAGCGCGGGCGCCTCCAGCGGCCATTTCAGGCTCCGACGGCCGCAAGCCGAAAAATTACCGCCGCGGCCGCTCGCGCCCCGGCTTGAAAGAGCTCTTGTATTGGACCGGAACCGGACGTCTCGATCGGGAGCGCCGGTAGAGCCAGGCGCCGGCCAATCCGCCCCCGACCAGGGCGCTGCTAGCTGGCTCGGGCGTTTCGGATGGGGGGGCGGGATCGTAATAGTAGTAGACTTGCGATGGACCCCAGAAATCTGAGCCAGGTGGTGCGCCAGGCCAGACATTCAGCGAGTAATCCAACACGCTGATGGTTCCGCTCAGCCCCTCCTGGATCAGGGCTGTTGTGACCGAGACAGGCACATCGAATGTCGATGCTCCAGGCGAAGCGAGGAACGAGCCGAGTCCGGTGGTTTCGCTGAAATCTGTTTCGTTACCGCCCGATCTCGTTGCCAGGAACGTGGTCGTCTGACTGGGCAGTAGAGCCTGCCCGACCGTGACTGGCTCAAATGCCCGCTTGGGTTGCGGAGTCGCCCGGAACGGGCCCAAACTGTACTGACACGATCATCACGATCGGGTTGCTATTGGTAACATCGGAATTGTTCCGGAGCGTGATCGAGCCGGAATCAATATAGCTCTCACCAAGGAATACAGCTTGGGTCAGGGTACCCAAGGAGCCGTCAAACAGCGGGCAAGAAACGGTCGATGACGCGCTCGGGACGGCGGGTGTGATGTTCAAGAGAGTCGCTTGACAATCAAGGTGTAGATACGCGCTTGCCTGAACCGAGGGAGTGGTGACGACAAGCAGGGAGAATACGGCGAGACGGAACATAGCACCTCCTGGTTCGCGCCGACTGTATTCTCAGTGCAATCGGAGCACCGACTCCTACGTGATTGGAATCAATCGAGAATGGTGATGAGTCGTGGGTCCGTTGGGGTAATTCGCTTGACAACTCGGCAATTTTGACCCAGTTGTATGTGCGAGCGCAGTTCGCGCGAATGGTGCTGCGGTGCTGTAAACCGCATCGGCCCCTGCCCCCCGCCAGGTGGCGAAGCCCGGCGCCAAACGTTCGAAATGCGTCCAGGCTGGCGAGCCAGTTCCCAAGCCTCCCCTTTTGGTCTACGATTTGAAATAGAGGTGAAGGGGATGAAAGCTGCGGTATATTGCGCTGTGTTAGCGCTGCCGCTATCGGCATTGGGCGCGGCCGCGAGCCCGATGGCCGACGCCGCGATGCGCGATGACATCGCCGGGGTGCAGGTGCTGCTGCAGCAAAAGGCGGACGTCAACGCCCCGCAGGCCGACGGCGCGACCGCGATCCAGTGGGCGGCCTACCGCAACGATGTGACTTTGGCCGAGTTTCTGATCGCGGCCGGAGCCAACGTCAAGCTCGCGAATCGCGAGGGCGCCACGCCGCTCTACTTGGCCTCGCTGCAAGGCAGCGCCAAGATGATCGGGAAGCTGCTGGAGGCGGGCGCGGACGCAAATGAGCTGGGGCCGCAGGGTGAGACTCCGCTGATGCTGGCCTCCCGCAGCGGCAATCTGGAATCGATCCAGTTGCTGCTGGACCATCACGCGCAGGTCAACACCAAGGAGAAGCTGCGCGGAACCACGGCGCTGATGTGGGCGGTCGAGCAGTCGCATCCGGCGGCGGTGAAGCTGCTGCTGGAGCATGGAGCGGATGTTGCGACTAATGCGGATCCGGATGCAGGAGGTAAGCCGCGCAACAACCTGGCCAATCCCAAGAGCCAGCGCCAGAATTCGATTTTCGGAGCGGGAAACGCCTCTGCGGCGGCAGGTAAACCGGCGGCGCCGAAAGCGCCTGCGGCTCCCAAGAAGACCGCCGATGAGGTCAAGGCCGAGCTGACCGCAGCCGGCATCGATCCCAACCTGCTCAGCGGATTTGTGGATCTGGGTAATCTGCCGCCGGGCGTCGAAGTATCGTCCATCATCCAGCAGTTTTCCCAATTCGGTTTTGGCAAGCAGGTGAAGGACGGCGGCGGATTGACGGCGCTGGTGCTGGCCGCCCGCGAAGATTGCCTGGAGTGCGCGGAACTGCTGCTCAAGGCCGGCGCCCCAGTCAACCAGCGCACCTACTACGGCTGGACCGCGCTGCTGACGGCGACGCAGAATCGCCACTACCGGCTGGGAGCGTATCTTCTGGATCACGGAGCGGATCCCAACATTCCTAACAACGGCGGCTGGACGCCGCTCTACTTGGCCACCGACAACCGCAACATCGAAAGCGGCGACTATCCGGTGCGGACGCCGGATATGGATCATCTGGACTACATCCGTCTGCTTCTCGATAAAGGCGCGAATGTGAATGCGCGGGTGTGCTCGCCCGACTCGAAACCCGGTGCTTGCACCGGCGACAGCACCGAGACGCGGACCAACTTCACCATGCAGTGGCTGTTTGAAGAGGGAGCGACGGCGTTTCTGCGCGCGGCTCAGTCCGGGGATGTGCCGCTGATGAAACTGCTGCTGGAACATGGCGCGGACCCCAAGATTTTCACCGCTCACAATGTGACGCCTCTGGCTGTGGCCTCCGGCATCGGATGGGTGGAAGGCGTGACGTATGAATGGTCGCCCGAGGAAACGGCTGAAGCGGTGAAGCTGTGCCTGTCGCTAGGCGTCGATCCCAACGTCGCCGACGATGAAGGCCGCACTGCGTTGCATGGCGCGGCGCACAAGGGCAACACCGCGGTGATCCAGCTTCTGGCCGATGCCGGGGCCAAGCTCGACGCCCGCGACGGCGGCAGCCGTGACACGGTGAACGGAACGCTGGTCGATGAAACCTTCATCCCACTGGATTGGGCTCGGGGACTGGTCCGCGTCGGCGTGCAATCTGCGATTGCCCATCCGGAGGCCGAAAAGCTGCTGGTGAAGCTGATGGAGCAGAAGGGCATTCCCGTGCCTCCTCCGCCGAAGTCTTCGATCTGCCTGACCAAGGGGATCAACGGCTGCCAGTAGATCCAGGTACCGTCGCGGTTTCAGCGCGGCTGGTCCCATAAGCGGACACTGTCCCACCGGGATGCATTGGGATTTCGCGAGTTAGCAGCGCCCCTGACCGGCATGGCGAGTGCAAGAATAAATACGTGCTGCACGACATCCGGTTCGCCCTGCGAGGCTTCCGCCACAACCCCGGGTTCACCTTCGCCGCGCTCTTGACGCTGGCTCTCGGCATCGGCGCCAACGCCGCGATCTTCAGCGTGATCGACGCCGCGCTGCTGCATCCGATTCCGTTTCCGGAACCGGACCGGCTGGTGACTCTGCGTCAGCAAACCGAGCATGAGCACAGGAACAGCGTCTCCTATCCGAATCTGTTGGACTGGCAGGAACAGGCGCAGAGCTTCGAAGGCATCGCGGGTGTCAAGGGGGACGAGACCTTCACTTTGACCGGCCACGGCGAGCCGGAGCAGGTGATGGCTTGGGCGGTCTCCTGGAATCTGCTTTCGGTGCTGCGGACGGAGCCACTGTTAGGGCGGATGTTCACCCGGAAGGAAGACAGCCGCGGCGGAGCTCCCGTGGTGCTTCTCGGCGAGCCGTACTGGCGCCGGCGTTTTGGAGGCGACCGGAAAATAATCGGGCAGGTGCTGCGGCTTAACGGCTGGGATTATACGGTGATTGGGATCGTGCCGGCCAGCGTGGCTCGCACCCGTTTTGAACCCTCCGCTGATCCACCCAAGGACGTGCTCGTACCGATTGGGCAGAACACGGCGGAAATCTTCTATGAACGCGGCGTCAGCGATAACACCACCGGGCTTGCGCGGCTGAAGCCGGGTGTCGGGTTGGGGCAGGCGCGCGCGGAAATGGACCGCATCTCGAGCAGCCTCGCCGCGAAGTATCCCGAAGACAAGGAGACCCGCGCGGAGTTGATGCTGTATCGCCAAGACCTGGCGGGCAATCTCGAGCCGGTATTGCTGGCCCTGGGCGCCGCGGTCGGGTTCGTGCTGTTGATCGCGTGCACCAACGTGGCGAACCTGGTGCTGGCTCGGTCGTTTGCGAGGTCGCAGGAATTCGGCGTACGCAGCGCGCTGGGGGCGGGGCGGGGAAGGTTGGTGCGGCAATTACTGACGGAAAACGTACTGCTGGCTCTGGGCGGAGGCGTGTTCGGCCTGCTGGTCGCCTCCTGGTCGACGGCCGCGATCCTGACCGTGCTGCCGCCGGTGCTGCCGTCCAATGCCGAGGTTCAGGTCAACCCGCGCGTGTTGCTGTTTTCGTTCGTGCTATCGCTTCTCACCGGAGTGCTGTGCGGCTTCGTACCCGCGCTGCAAGCCGCCGGCGCGAGCCTCCACGAAACGTTGCGCCAGGGCGGACGCGGAGTCTTGACCGGGCGGAGCAGGGCGCAATATGCCCTGATCACCGCGGAAGTGGCGCTCACGCTGATCCTGCTGGTGGGCACCGGACTGATGATTCGCACTCTGCGCAACTTGTGGGATGTCGACCCCGGCTTCAATGCGAACCACCTGCTGGTGTTTTACACCAACCTTTCCCCGGAGCGCTCCGCGACGCCGGAACAGACGCGGGAGTCGCTTCACGAGCTGAATCGTAGCTTGAGCGCATTGCCGGGTGTAGAGGCAGCCGGAGTCGAAGCGGGCGGACTTCCTTTCATCGGCAACACCGGCCTCGGTTTTGCGCGGGAAGAAGATTTCGAGAAATCGAAGAAGACCGACCGGCTCTCCAATATCTACTGGATCAGCCCGGACCATTTCAAAGCCATGGGCATCCCCCTGCTGCGCGGACGCTCCTTCACCGATCAAGACCGGCAAGCCAGCCCGTCCGTCGCGATCGTCGATGAGGATACGGCCCGCGCGCTGTTTCCCGGCGGGGATGCGATCGGAAAGCGTCTGCACGTTCAACTTTACGATCGGCCGCTGGAGATCGTCGGCATCGCCGGGCGGGTGAAGCAAGTCAAGCTCGACCCGGATGCCGCGGCGAGCCAGTATGGGCAGATTTATTCTCCCTTCGATCAGATCCCGGCAGCGATTCTGCCGGTGATGACGGAAGCTTTTGCGGGCGTGGTCCGTTCCCGGACCCAGCCGGCCGCGCTCTTGGCGCAGGTCCGGCGAGAAGTAAACGCCTTCGACGGCGGCGCGGTGTTCAGCGACCGATGGATGAGCGACGCGGTGGCGGAATCGCTGGCGCCGCGCCGGTTCTCGCTGGTCGTTCTAAGCGCGTTTGCGGGCCTCGCGCTGATTCTCTCTTTTGTCGGAATCTACGGCGTGGTGTCGTATGTGATCAGCCGCAGGACCCATGAAATCGGTTTGCGCATGACGCTGGGGGCTCGGCCGGGCGATATTTTTCTGGCGGTGCTCAAGGAAGGCGCGATGGTGGGAGGGATCGGCATCGCTATCGGCGCGGCCGGCGCCGCGGCGCTGACCCGTTTGGCGGCGGGGATGCTCTATCGCGTCCATCCGCTGGATGCCCTGACGTTTCTCTGCGCCGCCCTGGTGCTGTTCGCGTGCACGCTGTTGGCGTGCTGGGCGCCTGCGCGACGGGCGCTCCAGGTGGACCCGGCCGCCGCCTTACGGACAGGTTAAGGATCGCCTCCGGCGCTCGACGTTATACTTGCACTATGCAGCGTTTGCTGTGTTTCCTGGTGGCATTGGCGCCCTTGCTGGCGCAGGGAATTCCGCCCTCCGAGTACAAGCAGCGCCGGGCCGATCTGCGCAAATCGCTGGACGGAGTGATGGTCCTGTTCGGCGCCGATGAGCCGGAAGATCTGCACACCTCCTTCTTCCAGGAGACCAATTTCCTGTATCTTTCCGGTTGGCGCGAGCCGGGTGCGGTGATGATGCTCACCCGCGACGAGGAGATCCTGTTCCTGCCGCCGCACAACCAGCAGAGCGAGCTGTTCACCGGTCCCAAAACCGCAGCCGAAGATGCCGACGCCCTGGAAAAAGCCGGATTCGAGAAGATCTTTCCGCGCTCCGCGGTGGAATCCACGTATGCGCGGCTGGCGGAGAAATCGCGCGGCGTCTATACGCTTCCCGGAGATCCTCGAGTGCAGAAGCTGCTGACGCTGGCGCCGCTGCATGAGCAGTCGAACGCGGGACCGCAGATCGCGCGGCTGCGCGTGATCAAGTCCAACGCCGAGATTGATCGCATCACGGAATCGACCGACATCACCGTGGCCGCACACTTGGCGGCCTGGAAGGCGATCAAGGCGGGACTGTACGAATACCAGGTCGCGGCCACCATGACGAACGTCTACTTCCAGCGCGGCTGCGAGCGCAGCGCCTACGCTCCCATTGTCGGCGCGGGACCGGATAGCGTGATCCTGCACTACATGACCAATCATCGCCGCATGGACGCGGGGGAGCTGGTGTTGATGGACGTGGGCGCGGAGTGCTCTGATTACGCCACCGACGTGACCCGCACGGTTCCGGTCAACGGGAGATTTACGGCGCGGCAGCGCGAGATTTACGACGTGGTGCTGGGGGCGCAAAAGGCGGCCATCGCGGCGGCGAAACCGGGAGCGCATCTGCGTGGCGACAAAAACTCGCTGCAGCAGATCGCCTATGACTACATCAATTCTCACGGCAAGGATCTGCACGGCGAGTCTCTGGGCAAGTATTTCACGCACGGCCTTTCGCACTACGTGGGGCTGGACGTGCACGATCCCGGCGATTTGAATTGGCCGCTGGAGGCGGGGATGGTCATCACCATCGAACCGGGCGTCTACATTCCCGAGGAAAACATCGGAATCCGGATCGAGGATACGATCCTGGTGACGGCCAGCGGAGCCAAGCTCCTCAGCGGGGCGTTGCCGCGCGAGCCGGGCGAAATCGAGAAGCGGGTTGGTAAGTGACGCTTGGCAAGTAAGACCAAAGCGGCACAGTTGGCGCGGCACTGGCGCTACATAGCCGTAGTAGCGGGGTGCTTCGCGATCGCGTTCGGTCTGGCGCAGTTGGCCGGCCGATTCAACAACTCGGCTTACGACCTGATGAGCGAGCGCTCGCAAGTGAGCTGGCAGCCGCAATCGGTGGTGGTGGGCGTCGACGAGAAAACCTTCGAGCAGTCCGGCGGGCCGGAGGCTCGGCGGCCGATTCTGGCGCAGGCTCTTGAGGATCTTCGCGCGGCGGAGCCCAAAGCCGTGGCGCTCGACATTATTCTGCATGACCCTAGCCGTCACCCCGAGGACGACCAGCGCCTGGAAGACGCGTTGCGCGCCACGCCGAATCTGGTCATGCCTTGCGACCGGCTGCCCAGCGGGGAGTGGGAGGATCCGCTGCCGCGCTTTGCTCCCTCCGACCCGCGCCGCCTGGGGCACGTCGAATGGGCCACGGACCGTCTAGATGCGGTAACGCGGCAGATTCCGCTCGAGGAGGTCGCGCAGCATCAGCAGCGCTGGGCCTTGTCGCTGGTGGCGCTGAGCGTGGCTCTTGGCCAGCCGATTGTGACCGCGACCGATTCGAGCGACATTTTCGTCGGCAACCTCACCATCCCCGCGCCCAAGGGTGTTCCCGGCCGGCCCCTGTTGATCCGCTATCTGCGCGACAGGATCCCGGTGGTCTCGGTTCTGGATATCGCAAAGAATCGCGACCTGATTCGCGGCAAAGTGGTGTTCCTGGGCGAAACCGCGCAAACCGCCGCGCGCGACCGGCTGCAGAACCCCTACGGCGAGACGCTGTCCGGTGTCGAGGCGCACGCGCAGGCCTTCGAGACGCTGGCTCACGGCGATTTTCTGACGTTCGCCCGCGATTATGCGGTGTTCCTGGTATCGCTGGCAATCGCCGCCTGGGCGGGGCTGATCTTCGCGCTGCTCTCGGGCTGGCAGGCGTATGTTCTGGATGGGCTGCTGCTGCTGTTCGCGTCGTACTTGCTGCCGGTATTTCTGTTCCATCAGGGGATCGTGTTCGCCTACATCGAGCCGGCGGCGGCGGCATGGCTGTGCTCGATCGGCGCGGCGGCGTATCAGCACCTGTACGTGCGGCGGCAACTGGAGCGCACCGAGTCTGAGCGTTCGCGCTACCAGCAGGCGATTCACTGGGCCGCGCACGAGATGCGCACGCCGCTGACCGCCATTCAAGGCTCCAGCGAGATCATGAGCCGCTACAAGCTGCCGGAGGCCAAGGGCAAGGAGCTGAGCGACATGATCAACTCCGAATCCAAGCGCTTGTCGCGGATTATCCAAACTTTCCTGGATGTCGAACGCCTGGCCGACGGCCAGATGGAACTGAAGCGCGAGCCGTTCGAAGCCGCCGACTTGGTGGAAACGTGTTTGAAGCGCGTGACTCCGCTGGCCGAGCGCAAGCAGATCGAGATGACGCTGGAAAGCGCGGTCGAAGGAACGGTGCTGGGCGACCGCGAATTAATGGAGTATGCTTTTTACAATTTGCTGACCAATGCCGTGAAATATTCGCCGCCTCATACGCATGTTCGCGTGTACGGCGACGCGCAGGACGACCAATTGCGTCTTTCGGTGAAAGACGAAGGCATCGGGATGGACCACAAGGAACTCAAGAACATTTTCCGCAAGTTCTACCGCACCAAGCGGGCGGAGGCCTCCGGAGAAGTTGGAACCGGAATCGGGTTATCCATCGTCGAACAGATTGTGACCCACCACGGAGGGCGCATCGAGGTCACCAGTGAACCGGGGAAGGGCTCGTGCTTTACCATAGTGATGAGGGCGCATGTCTCTGCCTGAAATATTGCAAAAGGACGCATTGCACAAGCTGCTGATCGTGGAGGACGATCAGTCGGTCCGGACCACCATGGTCACGGTGCTGGAGCTCGAGGGGTACTCAGTTGAGGCGGTGTCCTCGACGCACGAGGCCATCGACCGCCTGGAACATCACAGTTATCCGATCGTCATTTCCGATATTTATCTGGATGAGCGCACGGGAATCGACGTGCTGCGCACGGCGCGGCGGCAAAATCCGGACTGCGCGGTGATCCTAATGACCGGGCGCGGCAGCATGGAAACGGTGATGGCGGCGACCGAGGGCGGGGCCTTCGAGTATCTGGCCAAGCCCTTCGAAATGTCGCACATGATCGATACCATCAAGCGCGCGGAGCGGTCGCAGGCCGGCGCGGAGGAAGACGAGGCGCCGGCCATCGACGACATTCCGGATACGGAGATGGTCGGCCAGCTCGCCGCGGATGGTGGAAATTTACAAGACCGTGGCCCGCGTCGCGCCCACCGATGCGACGGTTTTGATCGAGGGCGAAACCGGCACCGGCAAGGAATTGATCGCGCGGATGATTCATCGCAACAGCCGGCGCTCGACGCAGCCCTTTGTCCCGGTGGATTGCGGAGCCATCGCGCCGTCGCTGCTTGAAAGCGAGCTGTTCGGCACGCTCAAGGGCGCCTACACCGGCGCGGATCGCGACCGCATGGGCGTGTTCGAAGCGGCGGCCGGCGGAACGGTGTTTCTGGATGAGATCGGCGATATCGACCTGGGGTTCCAACTGAAGCTGCTGCGTTTCATGCAGGAGCGCGAGGTGCGCCCGCTGGGGTCTTCGCGGCCGAAGAAAGTCGACGTGCGCGTGATCGCGGCCACCAATCGCGACATGCAGAAGCTGGTGGACGAAGGCAAGTTCCGCGAGGATCTGTGGTATCGGCTGAACGTCGTACGGCTGACGCTGCCGCCGTTGTGCGAGCGGCCCAGCGATATTCCGCTGCTGGTCGCACTATTTCCTGAAGCGCTACAACGAGCGCTACAAATTCGACACTAGGCTGACCAACTCCGGCCTGAAGGCGATGGAGGAGTATAGCTGGCCAGGCAACGTTCGCCAGCTCCAGCACATGGTGGAGCGGCTGACCATTCTGGCTCCCGGGGGCCGCATCGATGACGCCGCGGTGAGGCAGGCCATCGAGCAGATGGACTCGCGCGAGAGCTCGAGCGAAACCCTCGCCGACACCGAAGCCGAGCAGATTCGCCGCGTGCTGGCCGCGACGAACGGCAACAAGAGCCGCGCCGCAAAGATTCTGGGGATCGAGCGCAAGACGCTGTACCGGAAGCTGGAGAAGATGGGGCTGTAGGCGGCCTTGGACGCGCGTTGTTATTTGCTGTGAGCTGCAAGTCCATGCAAAGAGAGTGGCAGGTGGCAAAGGTTGACATTTGGCGACCGTGGCGGTTTGCCACCGGCGCGGATCTCTAAGGTATGAGAGGCTGCGCTGGCGAGCGGCTGACGGACCAAGGGTTACGCTTCGGATTGATGGTCGCCTCTGCCACGACGAAGGCGATGATAGGTTCCTCTGGTGCGATCATTTATCGTCTTCGTGTTCGCCATAAAGAAGCAGCCACTTCGAGAGTGAAGGGCACGATCATCAGAACGGCTGGAAGGACGGCAATGGTTACCGCTGCGAGCTTGGCCCTGGTTCCAATTCCAATTGCGTTCAGCGCAAGATAGACCAACGTGGCCACAACTGCAGAAGGTATTGAGAACAACACACTGAGTCCAAGCGTATCTCGAAGGCGTCGTTTCCTCTCCCAATCGCCCAAGTGGTCCCATTCGACAGCGCCCGACAACCATTTTTTACCGCAGCGGCACACGTATCTCTGTGGTCCCACAGCTTGCCAGCAATGCGCCCGACCACGATGAAGATGTTTGGTAATGTCTCGTCCGCAGTTGTCGCAGATGTAAGCGTCCGCTGGCTCAGGAAAAGCACTCGCAGGAACTCGAACCGGATCTCTTTTAGTCGTGAATAAGCCCTGCACACTCCGAATATACCCGGATACACACCAGGCTGCGAATCCGCTCTCCCGGACCTGAGAGCCTCGTCGCCCCGATGAGGGATGGGCTGGCAGGGCGCTGAGAGATCGGACGGAAGCCGTCGTGCCAACTTCGGAAACGAAAACGACACAATTCTTCGTTGAAAAAACGTCCCGACGACTAGGCTCATGACCATGGTAATATGACTATGGTCACATGCAACGCAAAATCCCAGCCGGAGTGTTCAAGGCGCAGTGCTTAGCGCTGCTCGACGACGTCCGCGATTCCCATACCGAGATCATCGTGACGAAGCGGGGTAAGCCTGTAGCCAAGGTTGTTCCGGTCGAGGAATCCAAGCCGTACAAATCGTCGTTTGGGCATATGAAGGGGCTTGGTATCCAGCGCTGCTCCGACGAGGAGCTGTTCTCCACGGGAGAAGTTTGGGAAGCGGACTCTGATGAGTGACCATGCGTTTCTGATTGACACGCACGTTCTGTGGTGGTGGGAAAACGGCATTCCGGGGAAGATCTCGGCAGCGGCACGGAAGGAAATCGAGCGAGTCGAACGAGACTCCAAATTCCGCATCTCGGTGATGTCAATTTGGGAAGTGGGCCTGCTAGACGCTAAGGGACGTCTGACGGCTCTTCCTGATGCACTGACGTGGACTCTTCGAGCTCTTGCCGTTCCCGGAAGAGCCCTCGTGCCGTTAACGCCTGAAATCGCGATCGCGAGTTCCCACCTGCCCGATGCGCCGGTAGGAGATCCTATGGACCGAATCATCGTGGCCACGGCTCGAGTCGAGAATATGACTCTGGTAACCGCCGACCGGAAGCTGCTCGAATGGGGACGGCGCAACCACCTAAAAGTGCTCGCGGTCTAAAGCCAGCGCTACTTCCGCGAGCCGCGCTTGGGATTCTTCAGGTCCGTCTGGCGCTGCTTGTGCTTCTTGCGCTTGGGCTTGCTGATGATGAACGTTCCGCTGCCCTGATACTCGGCCCGGTAGAGTTTGTCGTCGGTTGTTTCAGCCATGAGGTTTTATTGTAGCGCGTGCTACTCTGGACGTGTTCATGGCCCGTCTTGCGTTTCCTCGCCGCCTACTGCCATGGGTGCTATGCGCTGCCTCCGCGCTGGCCCAGCCGCAGACCAAGCTGTTCGAGCAAGTGGGGCCCATGCTCGACGGCCTGGCGCAGATCACCGGTTGGAAGGTCGATCGCAAGGTTCCCGCCGAGATCCTGCATCAATCCGACTTCAGGAAGATGATGCAGCAGCACATGAAGGATTCCAGCCCCAAGGAAGTGCGCGCCGAAGAGCTCACGCTCAAGATGTTCGGCCTGGTGCCTCCCGGCTTTAAGCTCGCCGATGAAACCGTGGACCTGCTGAGCGAGCAGGCTGCCGCCTTCTACGACTACAACAAGAAGCGGCTGTTCGTTCTGGATACGACCCCGGATGGCGACGAAGCCCGGTTAGCGCTGGCGCATGAGCTGGCGCACGCCTTGGCCGACCAGCACCACAACCTGGGCAAGTACATGCGCGAGGGCAATCCGGACGACGATGCCGATACCGCGCGGCAAGCCGTAATGGAGGGACAGGCAACCTGGCTGAGCTGGGCGTACTTCTTCTGGCTCCGCAACGGCCGCCCGGAGATTCCGCCGGACCGGCTGGCGGAGCTATCGAGCAGCGCCGGCGCCGAGGGCCCGGTGTATTCGAGCGCTCCGCTGTACATTCAAGAGTCGCTGGTGTTCCCCTACAACCGGGGAATCCTCTTTATCGACGCCGCCTTCCGCAAGCTGGGCAAGACTTCCTTTGACGAGGTGTTCGAGCATCCGCCGCTGAGCACACAGCAGATCCTGCATCCGGAGGCCTACTTCGCAAACCGCAAGCCGACGATGACCGACGCGCCTACGCTCGACTATGCGCTGGGCAAGGCTAAGGCGCATCAGTACCGGGACCTGGCCGAAGGGGTGCTGGGCGAGTTCGACGTCTCCGCGCTGCTGCGCCAGTACGCGAGCAAGCCGGAACCGGGCGCAGCCGAGGCAACCCACTTTCGCGGGGGATCCTACCGGTTGTACGAAAACAAGCGCGACCGGCAGCCGGTGCTGACCTACGTGGTGGACATGGATTCGCCCGAGGCGGCCGAGACCTATCTGGCGATGTACCGGCAGGTGCTGCGGGGCAAATGGAAGCACGTGGATTTCGCGACCCAAAGCAAGGAGGAGCTGTCCGGAACCGGCGACAACGGCAGATTTTTGATCCGTTTGCTGGGCACCAGTGTACAGTGCATCGAGGGCATGCCCTAAAGCCCGAGGGGGATGCCGTAGCCTCTGGCTTTTCGCTAAACTTGGGATTAAACTGAAATCTATGCGATTGCTCACGGCCCTCACTGCATTCGCCGCTCTCGGCGTCGGCGCGCTTGCTGCACCACCGGTTCCGCGTCCGGCCAAGGAACTCGAAATCGATCAGCCCAACGGCCAGCATCTCCTGCTGAGCAGCTTCAAAGGCAAGGTGGTGGTGGTGCAGTTCCTGTTCACCACGTGCCCGCATTGCCAGGCGTATTCGCAGGAACTGACCCAGCTGCTGGGCGAATACGGCCCCAAGGGGCTGGTGTGTTTGGGCGGCGCCTTCAACGAGGAGGCGAACAACGCCACGGTCGCCAATTACATCAAGCAGTACCATGTCGGCTTCCCCGTGGGCCTGATGCAGCGTGAGACGGTGACCAACTTCATGGGCTTCTCTGTCCTGGACCGCCTGGTGGTGCCGCAGATCGCCTTGATCGATCGCAAGGGTATGATTCGGGAGCAATCGGAGGCTAACCCCACGGCCGCGCCGCCGCTTCAGAATCCGGAGCATCTCAAGGCGATGATCGAAAAATTGCTCGCCGAAGGCACCACGACTTCCAAGAGCGCCGCTCCCAAAAAGAGCACTCCACCGGCTGCAAAGCCGCAATCATAAGAAAGAACGAATGGAAGGATGAAACGAATGCGATCGCTGATTCTTGGTTCTGCTCTCCTCGCGCTTGGCGCCTCCGCTTATGCCGCCTCGCCGGTTCCCCGTCCGGCGCAGCAGGTGGAGATCGTCGACGGCTCCGGCAAGCACGACCTTTCGAGCTATAAGGGCAAGGTCGTGGTGTTGCAGTTCCTCCTCACCACCTGCCCGCATTGCCAGGCCTTCTCGGGGATTCTGACCAGGCTGCAGAGCGAGTACGGTCCGCGCGGATTCCAGGCGCTGGGCGCAGCGGTGAACGAAGCCACTCCGCAGATGGCCAAGGATTATCAGGCCAAGTATGCTGCCAACTTCCCCGTTGGCCCGCTCAATGAGGATCTGGTCTTTCCGTTCATGAGCTTCTCTATCATGGAGCGGCCGGGCTTCCCGCAGATAGCGGTGATCGACCGCAAGGGCATGATTCGCGAACAAACCTCGACCGAGAACATCAAGCAGCCGCTGCAGGATGAGGCTCATCTGCGTTCTCTGATCGAAAAGTTGCTGGCGGAGAGAGCCACCGGCGCGGTGCAGACTCCCCCTGCCACCGTTGCTGCCAACAAGAAGTAGTCAACGTAAAAGTTAGGTTAAATTAAACGGCCGGATAGGGTAAGTGTACCCTGTGATGTGATGCGAGCCGTACGATAAGCTGTTGGTTCGAAGCTGCGGATCTTTCGGAGGATAGCCTTGAATTGTCTTAGTTTTTCCAGCTCCTGCCGGGTGAGGCGGGCAGCGGCGGTGGCCGCCATGTTCGTGGGGTCGAGCGCGTTGGTGCAAGCTCAGGAAATGACTCCCCGTCAACATCGCAAGGTCTCCTTCCGCGCGCTGCACCAGGAAAATGCCAATGCCGAAGCTTACAACTGGAGCGGTTACGCCGTAGCCGCCGCAACTCCGCCGGCCACCGCGACGACCCCCACGGGCGTCAAGGTCAGCTCCGTGTCGGGGTCCTGGGTGGTCCCTGAGACGATATGTACCGGCCGGCAAACCCAATACGCCGCGTTCTGGATCGGAATCGACGGGTGGTACTCCGATACCGTGGAGCAGCTCGGGACGGATTCGGACTGCTCGAGCGGGACGCCCACCTATTACGCGTGGTACGAATTCTACCCGGAAGATTCCTATTACGCCTGTCCGACCAGCACCGGGCGTGGCCGTGCGCCGGCCTGCCCGCTGCAGAATCTCAGCCCCGGTGACGTCATCACCGCCAGCGTGGTCGAGAATACGAACGGCACCTTCACGGCGACCATTAGCGCGGCCACCAAGACGGGAGCGCCGATTGGGAGCTTCTCCACCACGTACAGCCCGAAACGTAAGACCGGCACGCCGCAGCTTTCCTCCGCCGAGTGGATCGCGGAAGCGCCGTGCTGCACCAGCTCCGGCGGCACTCTGCCGCTGGCGGACTTTGGGACGGTGACGTTCACCAATGCCACGGCGACGGTGAACGGCGTCAGTGGATCGATCGGCGCATTCTATACCGATACTCCGGCGACTTGGTGGCAATGCGCCATGGTCACCCAGAGCACCAGCCTTCCTGTCTCCTACCCGCCGGCGAGCAATGAACTCATGGCTTTGCCCAGCGCGCTTACGGGGAACAACGGCTCGGGGTTCACGGACAATTGGTATAGCGTCGGGCCGTAAGCCGGCCTCGAACCCGAAAAATTAAGTCTTGAGTTGACGGGCGATGGCCTCGGCGATGATCTTGCCGTGGAAGCGCCCGTTTTCTATGAAGATCTCGTTGGTGTGCATCCCCGCCACCAGCACCCCGGCCAGAAACAAACCCTTGCGGTCGCTTTCGAGCGTCTCAGGATGGGTGTAGGGGCGCTGCGTGGCAGCGTCAAAGCGGATGCCGTGCTCGGCCAGGAACGCGGTGTCCGGACGATAGCCGGTCATCGCGAACACGAAGTCGTTCTTCAGCTCTTTTTCGCCTTCCGGTGTCCTGATGCGGACGAAGCGCTCGCCGATTTCGACCACGTTGGAGTGGAAAAACGCCGGGATCTCGCCGTTCTTGATGCGGTTCTCGATGTTGGGCTTGATCCAGTATTTGACCTGGCGGTGGATCTCGCCTTCGCGGATCACCATGGTCACGCGAGCCCCGGTCCACCACAACTCTAGCGCCGCGATGCAGGCGGAGTTCTTCGCGCCCACCACCAGCACGTCGTGGTTGTAGTAGGGGTGGGCCTCCTTGTAGTAATGAATCACCTTGTGGAGTTCCTCGCCCGGCACGTTCAACAGATTGGGAACGTCGTAGTAGCCGGAGGCGAGGATGGCCTTCTTCGAAGCGTACTGGTGCGAACAGCCCTGCGTATCCGCCGCGTAAGTGACGAAGGCGCCGTCTTCGCCCACCACCCGTTCGACGCGCTGGTATTGGCGGATATCCAGCTTGTAATGGGCGGCCACGCGGCGATAATACTTCAGCGCTTCCGGCCGCACCGGCTTCTCATTGAGCGAGGTCATCGGGATGTCGCCGATCTCGAGCAGCTCCGGCGTGGTGAAGAACACCATGTTGGTGGGGTAGTGGTATAGCGAGTTCACCACGCAGCCCTTGTCGAGCAGCACCGCGCTCACACCGCGGCGCTTGAGCTCGATCCCACAGGCCAACCCAGTAGGGCCGGCGCCGACAATGACGGCGTCAAACGCCTCTCCACCCACAGGAGATTCCATCGCCGTCTAAAGCATCCCCTCCACGCTCGCATACACCTGAGCGAGCGCGCCCGCAAGCGCGGATGGGTCTTTTCCGCCCGCCTCGGCCATATCGGGACGGCCTCCGCCCTTGCCGCCCACGGCTTGCGCCACCGCTCCGGCGAGCTTGCCCGCGTGAACTTTCCCAGTCAGATCCTTGGTAACGCCGGCCACAATGGCGACTGTGGAATCCTCGCCGGTGGCCAGCACGACCACAGCCGATTTCAGCTTGTTGCGCAAGGAGTCGGCCAGCGTGCGGAGCTGCGCACGGTCGAAACCCTCCACGCGCGCGGCCAGGACCTTCACGCCCTTGATCTCGCGCACCTGGCTTTCGAGCTGCCCGGCCTCGGCCTGCGCAGCCTTGGTCTTGAGCTGGGCGAGCTCATGCTCCAGGGCCTTTTGGTGGTTTAAGACGCGATCGAGGTCCACTCCGGTGAACTTCGCCACCGTAGCCTGGGCTTCTTGAAAGCGCTTCAAAGCCCCTTCGCCGGTAATGGCTTCGATGCGCCGGACGCCGGCGGAAATCGAGCCTTCATACACGATCTTGCAGATGCCGATATCCCCGGTTCGGGCGACGTGCGTGCCGCCGCACAGCTCCTTGCTGAATTTTTCGATGGAGACGACGCGCACCTTGTCGCCGTACTTCTCGCCGAACAGCGCCATCGCGCCGGTTTCGAGGGCACGGTCCAGATCCATGACGTCGGTGTGAACCTCGACGTTGCGGAGGATCTCCTCATTCATCAAGCGCTCGACCTCGGCGATCTCCTCCTGGTCCATCGCCGCGTAATGGGTGAAGTCGAAGCGCAGGCGCGACGGCTCAACCACGCTGCCCGCCTGCTTCACATGTGTCCCCAGCACGGTGCGCAGAGCGGCATGGAGAAGGTGCGTGCCGGTATGATTGCGCATGGTGGATCTGCGGGCCGAAGAATCCACGCGCGCGATCACCTGGTCGCCGGGTTTCAGCGGGCCCACCAGCTTCACCTTGCTGACATTCTTGCCGGGCGCGGGAGCGTAGGTGGTCTCGACCACCGCCACGGGCTCGCCCGTTTCTTTTGAAAGGAGCACCCCGGTATCCCCAACCTGTCCGCCGGCTTCGGCGTAAAACGGTGTGCGGTCGAGAGCGATTTCACCGTCGAGCACGGCAACCACTTCGGCCGGAGTCTCCAGGGTTTCCCGGCCCAAGAAGTTGGCGCGCGGCAGCTCCTGATAGACCGGATTGATGCGAGCCTTGTCGGCTCCCTTCCAGCTCGCCCGGGCGCGAGCCCGCTGCTTCTCCATCTCCGCGGTGAAGCCGTCGCGATCGATGGTCAGGCCGGCTTCGCGAGCCATCTCCTCCTGCTCATCCAGCGCCAGGCCATAGGTGTCGTAGAGCTTGAAGGAAGCGGCGCCGGGCAGGACGCCGCCCGCGGCGGTCTTGGCCTCGTCCTGGAAGAATTTCTCCGCGATCTGGAACGTGGTCGCGTAGCGATGCTCTTCGTCCTTGACCACGCGAGCCACGCGCTGGATGCTTTCGAGCATTTCCGGATAGGCGTCGCTCATCAGCTCCGCCACGAATCCGGTGAGCTGATAGAGATACGGTTCGCTGACGCCGGACATGCGGGCGTTGCGCATGGCTCGGCGCATGATCTTGCGCAGCACGTAGCCGCCGCCGTCATTCGACGGCAGCACTCCATCGTTGATCAGGAACGCGGTGGCGCGGGCGTGATCGGCGTTGATGCGGAGGGCGGTGTCGATGCGCGAATCCTCGCCGTAGCTCTTGCGGAAGAGGTCTGCGGCCTTGTGAATAATCGGCTTGAGCAGGTCCGTGTCATAATTCGACAGCACGCCCTGCATCGCCGCCGACATTCGCTCCAGGCCCATCCCTGTGTCGATCGACGGCTTGGGCAGCGGTGTCATCTTGCCTGAGGAGTCGCGGTCAAACTGCATGAAGACCAGATTCCAGATCTCGACGAAGCGCTCGCCCGGGTCGTCGGGGAACGTCCCGGCTCCGGCCTCCGGCCCGAAATCGTAGAAAATCTCCGAGCACGGACCGCACGGCCCGGTCTCGCCCATCTGCCAGAAATTGTCCTTCTCGCCGAGGCGGAAGATGCGGTCCTTGGGCACGCCGGCGACGTGCTGCCATAGCTCCTCGGCCTCGTCATCCTCGCGAAAGACGGTCACGTAAAGTTTGTCTTTCGGCAGGCCGTAATCCTTGGTGATCAGTTCCCAGGCGTAGGCGATGGCATCGCGCTTGAAGTAATCGCCGAAGGAGAAATTCCCCAGCATTTCGAAGAATGTGTGATGACGGCGCGTGTAGCCAACATTATCCAGGTCATTGTGCTTGCCGCCCGCCCGCACGCATTTCTGCGAGGTGGTGGCGCGCGTGTAATCGCGCTTTTCCAGGCCAAGGAAAGTGTCCTTGAACTGGTTCATGCCCGCGTTGGTAAACAGCAGCGTGGGGTCCCTGGCTGGCACCAAGGAAGAGCTGCGCACGATTCTGTGCCCTCGCGCGGCGAAATAATCGAGAAACCTCTGGCGTACTTGTGAGCCGGTCATCCGTTCCCTTTATTCTGGCACGCCGAGCTACAGGTTCGAGAGCACCGGGCAAGCCTTGGCGGCGATGAGGTTGCGGTCGGCGGTGACGAGAGTGAGGCCATAGACGATGGCGCTGGCGACCAGGAGGGTGTCAATGGGGTCGCGATGCGGCAAGAGCAAACGGTCAGAAGCGAGTGCTACTTCATGGGTAAAGGTCGCTTCATGAAAGGCGAGTTCGGTCAGCGCTGCATTGAACCATGCAACAGGGTTTGGCGTAAGCTTCATGCGGCCCTTGTTGCAAAGTGTGAGGATCTCCCATGCGCTCATCGGAGAGACCCAGATTTCATTTCGCGCGTCTTCGATCACCCTGCGTGTCCGGCGCGACAACCGGTCGGGGTGCGTTTGGATCCATAACAGGATGTGAGTGTCGAGTAGTAGCTTCAATCGCGCAGCACGTCAAATTCATCTTCGTCGAACGCTGGAGCGACGATATCTCCAAGAATTTCGATCGTGCCGGCCATCAGGCCCAGTCGCCTTTTGGGCTTCGCTTTTGGCTTAGCCGCCGTCGGCCGGATCTCCGCCACCGGCTTCCCGTACCGGGTGATGGTCACCGGTTTCCGCGTCTTGCGCACCCGCTCGACGACGGACAAGCAGTTGATTTTAAACTTAGAAGCCGCGATCTCTTCCATGACCAAATTGTACCAACAATGTTGGTACAACATTGCGTGCGCCTACCAACCGACCGGCTTCCCCTTGTTCTGCTCGTCGAGCCACGCCTGCAAAGGCGCGAAATAATCCACAATCGCCGAGGCGTCCATCTCGCGCGTTCCGGCGATCTCCTGCAGCGCGTCCTGCCACGGCTTGCTGAGCCCCATTTCCAGCATCCCGTTCAGCTTCGCTCCCGCGGCTTTGCTCTCGTAGATCGAGCAGCGGTTGAGCGGCGTATTCGAGCCCGGCGCGGGGCACCCGGCTTCCTTGGCCAGCGCGCGGTGAAACTGGAACTGCAGGATATCGGCGAGGAAATAACGCATGTAGGGCACATTCGCCGGTACATGATACTTCGCGCCCGGATCAAAATCCGCTTCGGTCCGTTCCACCGGCGGAGCGATGCCCTCATACTTCAGCCGCAGATCCCACCAGGCTTTGTTGTAATTCTCCGGCGTCACCTCGCCCGAGAAAACCTTCCAGCGCCACTGATCGATCATCAAGCCGAACGGGAGGAACGCGATCTTCTCGAGAGCCTTATTGAGCAGCAGCCCGATATCCTTCGATGCATCCGGAGCCTTCGGCACGAACCCGAGCTTGACCAGATACTCCGGGGTCACCGACAGCGCGATGGTATCGCCGATCGCTTCATGGAATCCGTCATTCGCGCTGTCCCGGAACAAAAACGGTTGTTTGTCGTAAGCCCGCTGGTAGAAGTTGTGGCCCAACTCATGATGCACGGTGACGAAGAACTCCGCGGTCGCGTCGAGGCAGATCTTGATGCGCACATCGTCGACGTAATCGATGTCCCAGGCGCTGGCGTGGCACACCACGTCGCGGTCGCGAGGCTTGGTGAACAGGCTGCGCGCCCAGAACGTTTGCGGCAGGGGAGCGAATCCCAGCGACTTGAAGAAGCTCTCGCCGTAGCGCACCATCTCCTCCGGCTGCGTCTTGCGGGCCTTCAGAATCTGCGTCAGGTCGTAGCCGGGATCGGCGTCCTTGGGCGCGACCAGCTTGTAAATGTTGGTCCAATCCTGCGCCCAAATGTTTCCGAGCAGGTCCGCTGGCATCGCACCTGAGGCCGGCACCGCGTCGCCGTATTTCTCATGCAGCTTCCAGCGCACGTACGCGTGCAGCGAGACATACAAGGGACGCACCTGTTCCCACAACCGGTCCAATTCCTTGGAGAAATCGTCGGGAGCCATGTCGTACTTGGACCGCCACATTGCGCCCGTGTCCTTGAATCCCAGCTCCTGCGCGCCCTTGTTCGACAGCTCCACGAAGCGCGCGAAATCTTTCTTCATCGGCGGAGAAATGGCATGCCAGCCGCGCCAGGCATCCAGCAGCTCATCCTTATTGGTGCTGGTGGCCATAATCCTGGTGATGTCCTCGACGTCCAGGCAGGGGTGGTCGGATTTCTTCAAGCGATCGGGGCAATACTTGCCCTTGCCGTACGCGCCGTCGAGCGAAGCCGCCAGCCGAGTGACCTCCTCGCTCTCCTTGGGATCGGCGGGCGTGGCCAGCACCAGGCCGATCTTCAGCAGTTTCATCTTGCGAGCCATCTCCAACGGAAGCTGCAGCTTGTCGAACTTGGTGGCCTCCTTGGCGTACTTCACGCTGGCGTCGATGGCCCGCTGATCGGCCTTGGCCGAGACGGCTTCGGTGTCGTCGGTGATGAAGTTTTCGTGCACCCAGTCGGCCTGCTGGTCCTCGACGCCGAGCGCGAGCAGGTTCGACTCCGCATCGGCCAGGAACTTACGCGCGTCCTCGACGGTGGGCTGGGGCGGCTGGCTGCTGCATCCGATAAGGAAGACGCATCCGGCCAGCAGCAGAAGGCCGCAGGCCGTCCGCTCCCTGCGGTCGCGGCTCTGTTTGCTGGCTGAGCCGCGACCGCAGGAAGCGGTCAACGGGAGGGTTCGCTTCATAGAAGACTATCTTACTCCGTAACTGTAGCCGGCTCTTCCTGAATCTCCCATGTCGAGACGATCTCCGCCGTGGGCCGCAGAGTGGCCGCGACGCTGCAGTATTTCTCAGTCGAAAGCTGTACCGCTCGCGCGACGGACGTCTCTTTGACGTGGTAACCGCGCACGATGTGGTGCACGTTGATCTGGCGATAGCTGTGGGGATGTTCCTCCCTGCGCTCGCCGCGGATCTCCACGCGGTAGTCGGTCACGCGCTCGCGCTTCTTTTTGAGAATCGAGATCACGTCCGCGCCGGTGCATCCGCCGAGCGAGAGCAGCAACAGCTCCAGCGGTCCCGACGCTGCGCTGCGCTGGCCGTTGGCATCGATGGGGACGGCGTGGCCGCTGGGTGAGACGGCGAGGAAAAAGTCGTTGCCTGCGTAGTGCACCGTGGCGTAGGGGTTCTTCATGCCTCCACGGATAGCACACGCGGGAGCGTCTGCAAGCCTGCCCCCTCTACACAGTAAACTGTAATGGACCGTTAATGTCATCCGGCCTAACCCTGAAAGATATCCAGAGCGCTCGCCAGCGCATCGCGCCCTGCATCCGGCGCACTCCGCTCAGCCCCAGCGCCACCTTGAGCGAGCGCTTGAAAACCAACGTCTACGTCAAGCTGGAGATGTTCCAGAAGACCGGCTCCTTCAAAGTTCGCGGGGCATTTAACAAGGCCCTGAGCCTCAAGCCCGAGGAGCGCGAGCATGGCATCGTCGCGGTCAGTGGGGGCAATCACGCGCAGGCGGTCGCCTACGTGGCGCGAGCCCTGGGTCTGCGCTCGCTGATCCTGATGCCCGAATCGACTCCCCGCAATTACGTCGACGCCACGCGCGGCTATGGGGCGGAAGTCAAGTTCGCCGCCTCCGCCGCGGCCGCCTTTTCCGAAGTGGCCGAATATGAGCATCAGGGCTGGGTCTACATCCATCCTTTTGATGACCCGTTGGTAATGGCAGGGCAGGGGACGGTCGGCCTGGAGATTCTGGAGGACGTGCCGCAGGTCACCGATGTCATCCTGAGCATCGGCGGAGGCGGATTCGCCGGCGGCGTCTCGACCGCGATCAAGTCGCTGAAGCCCGCGGTGCGCATCTGGGGCGTGGAGACCGAGGGCGCCGACTGCATGGCGCAATCGCTGGCCGCGGACAAGGTGGTGACGCTGGCGGCGATCACGTCGATCGCGCGAACGCTGGGCGCGCCAGCTCCGTCGGAGCAGACTCTGGCGCTCGCCAAACAGTACCTGGAGAGCGTCACCGTGGTCCCGGACCGAGAAGCCGTCGCGGCGCTGCTGTTCTTGCTGGAACGTCTTAAGGTCCTGGCCGAGCCGGCCGCTTCCTGCACCCTGGCCGCCGCCGACCGCCTGCGCGATAAATTTGCCCCGGAGCGCCACGTGGTGCTGGTGCTGTGCGGCGGGAATTTCGCGGTGGAGGATCTGGCAAATTTAGCGCCGCCTTCTGACTAGCCCGCAAAGGGCCCGTCGCGGCACTCGAGGTAGGGGAGCAGCAGTTGGTCTGGCCGCGACCCAGGCTCCGTTTTGCGGGCTGCTCCTTAAAAGCGCACAGGCCGCTGGCCGCGGCACGAGACGAGAGAGGGACTCGGCGGACTTGGCCGCGGCCAGCGCGTCCGTTGTGCGCGAGTTCCTTAAAAGTGAGGCGGCGGAATAGGAGCCGAATTCGTGAAGCCGCCGGGCTGCTGTTGCGCCTGTTGTGGCTGTTGCGGCTGCTGAATCTTCGCATCCAGGCCCAGCGGCGGCGGAATGGGCCGGAGGCCGCGAGCCGGCGTTCGGGAGCTCGCCTGAGCCCACCGCTCCAGCGAATCTGCCGAACGGGTGTCGAACTTCGCGATTTCGAAGCTTGAGAAGTCAACCGATTTCCCCCGCCCGACCTTCAGGGAATCTATTGCGCCCAAGGGATCTGGTGCGCCGCTGACCCCAGCGCGTCCTTCATACACTCGCAAGCCGGCGTGCCCGTCCGCATCGATACGGTACTCTCCGGGGCGTGAAAGCACCACGATGCCGCCGCCGGTGTGAACCTCAACGCGATCCTGCTTGGGCATCTGGCCGCGGGCAAGGTGGTAGATCGAGATCACGGCCGATCCGGATAACAGCGTGAGGCACGGGTCGCTGACCTCAACGTTGTCCATCCGTAGCCGGCTCATGTTGCCAAGGCGCAGAACGGTTGCCGGATTGAGCAGCACTTCCGCTCTACCCCGCTCGGCCGCCAGCGTTTCGCCGGCCTTGAGCTGGCGCAGCTTGTCGCCCATGGGCAATGGGCCGCTGCCTTCCACTAGAACCCGGCCTCGAACCCAATAAACCAGCCCGGATTGGGCGCTGATGACGCGCTGTGCAGGCGCAAGGGCAGCCCCAGCCAGAAGTGCCGAGATGAGCCGCGCCCTCCGCAGCGCCATGCCTAGATTATAGGCTCGAAAATCCGGGCCCGGCGCAACACCGCTATTGCTGAGGCGCCAGACTTACTTCCGTCGCATCATTGCGCACGCCTTCGACAATCTTTTCCGCCACAAATTCGGCGGATTGCGGCGGAGCGATATTGGCGCGGGCGGCAAAGCTTTGCGGAGGGCTGGACCCGAGCGCATTCGCGGCGAAGGGCGTCGCCGTAAGGTAAGGACGGATCACGAACACCTGGATGCCCTCCGCGGCCAACTGCACGCGGGCGTAGTCCGACATCACTTCTAGGGCTCGCTTGAGCGCCGGGTAGGCTCCGCCCAGAAACGGGATCACGATGCGCGAAGTCCCTGAAGACACGTTCACAATCATCCCGCCGCCGGTGTTGCGCATGGCCCGGATGGCCGCCTGCATGCCGTGCAGCGGCCCCATTAGGTTCACTTGAAACAAACGCTCGAAGTCCTGTGGATCGACAGTGTCGATGGGGCCTCGCAGGCCGACGCCGGCATTGTTGACGAGAATGTCCAGACGCCCGAAGCGCTCGACGGCGGCGTCTACCATGGCCTCCACCTGGTTGCGCTGCGTGACATCGGTGACGACGGCCAGAGCGCGATTCTCGCCCATCTCCGCAGCCAGAGACTCGATCGCCTGGCGGTTGCGCGCCGCCAGCACCACATTTGCGCCAGAGGCGGCGAAGGCCCGAGCCGTGGCTGCTCCAATGCCGCTCGACGCACCGGTAATGATGACGGTCCTTCCGTGAGGGTCCATTCCATTAAGATCTCACGGTTTTCTCCCGTCCCACCTCAGGCGAAAAGACGCGATTTTTCGCTTGCACCCTAACGGATCTTGTGACATATTTGTAACCAATTATTTACATCATCGTCATCTTCCAGATTTCGAGGGCAGCCGGACTTATTAAGACCGGGAGGTTGCGATGCGCAGTTTTGGAGGGGTGGCCCGTCTGAAGGCCATACTGGCGGCCGCCATTGTCTTGGCGAACGTTTTGGCGAACACCGCTCACGCGGCTTCGAATTTGAAAATAGTTGAAGGCCGCCCGGTGGTGGAAGGGGTCTTCGTCAACGGCCACGGACCCTATTCGTTCCTGCTGGACACCGGAACCACGGCCAATCATCTCGACCGCAAGCTGGCGGAGTCCATCGGCCTCAAGCCCACTTTCCTGAGTGAGCTGATTTCCTCGACCGGCCTTGTGTATACGCCGGGTGCCGAAGGCATCCGCGTGACACTCGATTCGATCCACGCCGACGGGCAGAGATTCCTGTTCTCCGGAAGCGACCTGCTGCACCAGCTCGCGCCGCAGATTCGGGGCATCCTCGGCCAGACTTTCCTCTCGCATTTCGACTACCGGCTGGACATGCGCGGCAAGCGGATCGAGTTCGGCCCCAGAGAACCCGGCTCGAGCGAAGTGCGCGTCGCACTGCGCGTCTCGGAGGCGCGGCCCCTAATCGCGACCAATCTGGGGTCGCTGGTGCTCGATTCCGGCACGGCGTGGGTTACGTTGTTCGGACTGGAAGGCGCCAACCCCGCGGGAGAAATGACCACGCTGTCCGGCTCACTGCGGGTGGGCACGGTCGCGCGCAAGCTGCTGATCGAAGGCCATACCATCTGGCGCGGAGCCGCGCTGGCCGTTCCCCATTCCCCGGAACCGGACGCTCAAGGCTTGCTGCCGGTGAATCTGTTCAAGTCGGTCTACTTCAGTAACTCCGGACACTACGTCAGTTTCGAATAAGGACGGGTTGCGCGCGCCCGGCGCCTGTGAAAAAATCCCTTCTGGGAGGCACTGTAATGACACGCACTGTGGGTCTGTGTGCAGCAGCCGCGCTGCTCGCCTTCGCGCCTGTGTGGGCGCACCACTCCGGCGCGGCCGAATTCGACAGCACCAAGAAGATCGATCTGACCGGTACGGTGACCCGGATGGAATGGGTGAACCCGCACGCGCACTTCTTTCTGGATGTCAAGGGCCCGGACGGCAAAGTCACGAGCTGGAACCTGGAGCTGGCCAGCCCCAGCATCCTGATCCGCAACGGCTGGCGGAAGGATTCGGTGAAAGAAGGCGACACGGTCACCGTGACCGGTTCGCAGGCGCGCGACGGCTCTAACCTGGGCATCGCGCAGACCATCGTGTTTCCCGACGGCCGCAAGCTCAATTTCCTCTCGGCTTACGAAGGCGGCAAATGAGCGGGCCGAAAATCCTCAAGCCAAGCTGGCTAGTGTTGGCCGCCGGCGTTGCCGGGTTTTGTTTTGTCGCGCAGTCGCAGTCGCCTCCGCAGAATTCGGGCAAGGCCGCGCCGAAGGGCTCGGGAGGTAACGTCGGACTGTATCAACACCAGCCCGCTGCGCCTTCCGGTCCCGCGCCCAAGCTCGCCGATGGCACCCCGGATCTTTCGGGAGTCTGGCTGGGCAGCGGCAGCAACGACAGCGATATTTCCAAGGGCCTCAAACCCGGCGAAGCAGTGGTGATGAAGCCGTGGGCTGCGGAGCTGGTCAAGAATCGCAAGTCGAAAGACGACCCCGAGGCGAACTGCCTGCCCGCGGGCATTCCGCGCGGCTCGCCGTACCCGTGGCGCATCGCGCAGACGCCCGGAATCTACTTTATCGTCTATGAGGGCAACATCCACAGTTGGCGCCAGATCTTCATGGACGGCCGCAAGCACCCGGATGACAATGAGTTGATCCCGAGTTGGTACGGCCACTCCATCGGCCACTGGGAGGGACAGACGCTGGTGGTCGACACCGTCGGCTTCAACGACAAGTTCTGGTTCGACTACGCCGGCCATCCGCACACCGAGCAGCTCCATACCATCGAGCGCTACACTCGCACCGGCCTCGGCAACATGAACATCGAGGTGACCATCATCGACCCGGGCACGTATGAGAAGCCGTTCACCACCACAGGCCGCGCCCGCCTGATGGCGGGAACTGAGCTGATGGAGTACATCTGCCAGGAAGACAACTTCGACTTGCAGCACATCTCGGGGCCGGCGCAGGGGCCGGGCGGAGCCACGCGTTAGATGCAGCCTAGGTTCGCGTTGGTCACCGGCGCGGGCAGCGGCATCGGCCGGGCCGTCGCCTTGGCGCTGGCCAAGGCTGGATACGCAGTTGCGCTCGCCGGACGGCGCGGCGAAGCGCTCGAAAAAACGCGCGAGATGGCGGGTGCAGATGCTCACACCCTGGCTGTTCCCACTGACGTCATCGACCCGCACGCCGTCCGAGCCCTATTCGATCGCATCCGCACCGAATTCGGCCGGCTCGATCTTCTGTTCAACAACGCAGGCATGGGCGCCCCCGCGGTCCCCATGGAGGATCTCACGTTCGAGCAGTGGAGCGCGGTGGTCGGCGTCAACTTGACCGGCGCGTTCCTATGCGCGCAGGAGGCGATTCGCATCATGAAGTCGCAGGAGCCGCGCGGCGGGCGCATCATCAACAATGGCTCGATTTCCGCCTACGCGCCCCGGCCCAACTCCGCGCCCTATACCGCCACCAAGCACGCCATCACCGGCTTGACCAAATCGATCTCCCTCGACGGCCGCAGGTGGGACATCGCCTGCGGCCAGATCGACATCGGCAACGCCGCCACGGAGCTGACGGAGCGCATGGCCGCCGGCGTTCCTCAAGCCAATGGGACCGTCGTGGTTGAGCCGCGAATGGACGTGCAACTGGTCGCCGAGGCGGTGCTCTACATGGCCGGTCTGCCGCTCGAAGCCAACGTCCAGTTCATGACCGTGATGGCGACCAAGATGCCGTTCGTGGGGCGCGGTTGATCGCCGCGGCTGAGATACACTTCTCGGCGTGGTCTTCGAGTGGAGCGGCCGCAAATCGTTTGAGAACTTGAGAAAGCACGGCCTCGAATTTGAAGAGGCCGCGACCGCTTTTCGAGATCCGCTAGCGATCACCTTTATGGACCCCGACCACTCGATTGAGGAGCATCGGGAGCTTACCATAGGCTGTACAATTAAAGACAAAGTTGTGTTTGTGTCTCACTACGAGCGGAGCGGTCGAATGCGGATCATCAGCGCCCGGCCCGCCACGAGGTCAGAGCGAGCTCAGTATGAAGAAGGCATCGGAATCTAAGCGCAGCGACGGCTTGCGGCCAGCCTACGACTTGGCAAAGCTCAAGGGCGGAGCCCGGGGAAAGTACTATGATCGGGCGCTGACCGGCAGCAACCTGGTACTGATCGATCCCGATCTTGCCGTGATCTTTCCGGATGCGGGCGCGGTGAACCGTGCGCTAAGAGCCGTTGCAGATGCGGCGAGTGAGGTCAAGACGCGGCGTCGCGGCACGTCATTGTTCACAAATCTCCATAGCGTTCCCTTCGAGATCGCTCACCTCAAAGAAACGCAGTCCACCACTCCGGACGGGCCCGACCGTCACGCCTCGTTTGCGCAGTTGATCCTGACCCTTGGCGAGCTTGCTGCAAAACAGGACGGGATGTTCGCTGGCTTGGCTCGGGCCAGCCGAGGTGCGCTGCCGCAGTGCAATGGTGGGGAGTTTGCTGCCAGGCAACTTCAGAGCCGAATCTCCTGGACGCGGGTCATCCCAATCCCAAACCTCGGGAATGTCCGTTACCTCGCAATCGAAGGACTGTATCCACCATCTGTTCGCCGCGTCGAGATCTGAGTACTCCAGCAGAATGTACTCGGCGGAAAACAGTGGCGCGCCCCACATGGCGTTACGTGTAGACCGCTTTGGCGAAGTCGGTCAGCATCCCCGACCCCTGCGGATCGAGGAACGGGAAGAACTGCATCATGATCACCGCGCAGATCGGGCGCTTGGGGTCGATCCAATAATACGAATTCTCGACGCCCGCCCACATCAGCGTGCCCGCGGGCCGGCCCAGCTCGGGAAGCGTATTGTAGAGGAAGCCGTAGGTGTACTTGTTGCCGGGGCCGACGTCCAGATCCTCGGTAACTGAGGTGTCGGTGGACTTCAGCGGCTCAATCGCAATGGAGCCGATCTGGTTCTCCGACATCAGAGCCACCGTCTTGGCGCTGAGGATTCGATCCTTACCCTCCGAGCGGCCTTTACGCAGGATCATCTGCGTAAAGCGAATGTAGTCGTCCGCGGTGGAGAACAGTCCGCCGCCGCCGTTGAAATCGGCCGGAATGCCGGGCTGCGTGCGCGGGTCCTCTTTCAGCTTGCCGTCGGGCTGGCGCCGGTACGAACTCACCAGGCGGTCAAATTTCTCCGGCGGCACCAGGAAGGAGGTGTCCTTCATGCCCAGCGGCTGCAGGATGTTTTTCTGAAAATACTGTTCCAGGCTCGAGCCGCTCAGCCGCTCCACCAGTTTTCCGGCCCAGTCCATGCTGGTCCCGTAGTGCCAGCGCGTGCCGGGATCGAACAGCAGCGGATTCAGCGGCGCCACGGCGGTGGCTGGAGCGTTGTTTCCCAGCATCTTGTTATAGCGCGCCAGCGTCGCGTTCCAGGTCGGATAGACGCACCCGGAGGTGTGCGTCAGCAGGTGCTTCAGCGCGATCTGCGATTTGGGAGCGCGCAGAATCGGCTTGCCGGCGTTATCGAATCCATCCAGCACCTGCAGTTTGCCGAGCTCCGGCAGATGCTTGGCGACCGGCTCCTCCAGCGTCACCTTGCCCTGTTCCACCAGTTGCAAGGCGGCCGTGGCGGTGATCGCTTTGGTCATGGAGGCGATACGGAACAGCGTGCCGGTGGTGGCGTTGACAGCGCTCGCCGCATCGCGCTTGCCGAATGCGCCCGAGTAGATCACGCTGTTCGCATTCGCGACAACGGCGGTAGCGCACGGGATGCCGCGCTGGTCCAGGCCGCTGCGCAAGGCTTCGGCGATACCGGTGGGTTTGGGCGCGGCGCCCAGAAGCCGGGGTCCGCCCGAAGCGAAAGCCAGCGCTGCGGCGCTGAATTGACGGCGGCTAAGCCCATTGATACAAAGCTTGGACATACACACTTAGATACCACAGTCGAAACGGGAGGAAGTGGGTTAGTCGGCTTTTGGGGGGGCTGTCGGAGGGATGGTCTCTTTGACTCGAATGCCCGCGCGAAAACCGCCGCGCGCCGGTACGCAGTACACCACCTCGCCAAACACGATCAGGCCAGGCAGCCGGACTTTCACCTCGGATTGAGCGGCAATGTGCCGGCTCAGTTGCACGCACATGCCGCCCTGGGAGACGTCGACAACCTGAACGTCAAATGTTTCCAGAATGAGGGGACTCAGGGACTGCAGCGCTGCCGCTTGGTCGACCATGGTTCGGGTTTCGCGTCTTCGCTCTGCAGGCGAAGTCTTGGGTGCCACTCTTCCAAGAGTAATATGTGCTTCTAATAATCGAAATCCGTAATACTTCGGGAACCGGCCTGTGGTCTTCGGAGAAAGAGTCCGTAAAATTACGGATACCTGAAGGGCCCAAACCCCGATCTAATTGAGCTATCCGGCGCTGGGCTGCAGGCCGCCCTAACCGCATGCACCTCTTGCGGCGTGCTGGAGAAACTCGGGGATTGAATGCCGGCCCAACGACCACGGCTCTTGCTAGCTGACGATCATGAGGAGTTTCTGGAGGAAGTCAGCCGCCTGTTGGCAGGCGACTTCGACCTGGTGGGGGTGGCCAGGGACGGAGCGGAGCTGGTGGAGTGCGCGCGCAAGCTCAGCCCTGATGCGGTGGTGACTGATTTCAAGATGCCCAAGCTCACCGGCATCGTGGCCGCGCGCCAACTGGTGGAGGGCCGGGTATGCCTCACCGTCGTGTTGCTGACCATGTACCGCGATCCGCAACTGGTCCGCGACGCGCTGAATGCCGGAATCCGCGGTTACGTGCTCAAGGAACGAGCCGGAGAGGATTTAATTCCGGCCATTCAACGGGCGCTCACCGGAGAAATCTTCGTCTCCGCGCTGGGCTCGTAACCCTCGAGCTCCTCCGGAGCGATGGTAACATTCGAGCTCCTCTGGAGCGACAATAACATTGAGCTCCACCAGAGCGACAATAACACTGATATGAAGCTGCCTCCCTCCACGCTATTGGAGGCGATCCTTGAAGGCGCCCGGCACCCCTTGCTGGTGCTGTCGCGGGAAGGTCTCGTCATCGAGGTCAACCGCGCCGCGCTAGGCTGGCTGGCGGCGCCTCGCGACGCGGTCGTCGGCCGCTCGATTTCGCAACTGGCGGCCGCGCACCTGACAGCGTGGGGGCCCCCGCCAACACTCGCCGACGGCCTCGAATTCCAGCTCAAGCAATGCGCCTTCACGCTGCGATTCGTTTCCGGCTTGGACCTTTTTGTCGCCGAAGGGCACGATCCCGCGGCCGTGGAAGCCGAGAGGAAGCGCGCTCGCTTGGTATTCGAGCTGGCAAACATGGGCGTCTGGAGCTGGGACCTGGCCAGTGACACCGTCAGCAGCCTGTCTGAGCGGGGAGTATTCGGTTGGGCTCCCATGGTCAACGCCACCCGTGAGCAGATCATCACCCGCTTCTATCCTGGCGATGGCGCGTATCTGTTCGCCGAAGCCGACGCGGCCGTGGCCTCGCGCTCCGGATTCAAAGTGGAGCTCCGGGCAACCGCGCCGGACTCAAGTCTGAAATGGATTGCTTGCACGGGCACCGTGCGCTGCGATGAGAGCGGCAAGCCTGTTCGCGTCGACGGCATCACCGTCGACATCACCGAGCGTAAACTTACCGAACTTCGCTTGCGCGAATCCGAAGCGCGCTTCCGCGCCATTTTCGAAAACGCCGGCATCGGCATGGCGCTGGTCGGTCCGGACGGAGTGCCGGTGGAAACCAACCCGGCGCTGCGGCAGCTCCTCGGCTACACGGCCGAGGAATTGGAGAAGCTCCACTTCCGTGACTTCACCCATCCCGAAGATGTCGAGCGGGATCTTGCGCTCTACCGGGATTTGGTAGCGGGCCGCCGCAAACGCTACCAGACCGAAAAACGCTACGTTCGCAAGGACGGGGGAGTGATGTGGGGCAAACTGACGGTTTCGGCGGTTTGCGACGCCGCGGGCAACGTCATCTTCGGCATCGGCATGGTAGAGGACATCAGCGAGCGGAAGCGCGTCGAACAGGAAGTGCTCTCCCTGGGCGAGAAGCTGATCTTCACCCAGGAGCAGGAACGCAGCCGCATCGCGCGCGAGCTGCATGACGGGCTGGGCCAGCAGATCGCGGCGCTCAGTATCGCCGTGGCCAACGTAAAGCGCGAAATCCCGGAGCAGGATACCGAAGCGCGGGAGCGGATGGCCCGCCTCCAGCAACGCATCGGCGCCATCGCCGAAGGTATACGCCGCATCTCTCATCAGTTGCACCCGGCGGTTCTGGAACTGGCAGGCATTGTTCCCGCGCTGCGCTCTTACTGCAAGCAGTTTTCCGGCGATACGGGCATCGCGGTCTCCCTCGAAGCGTCCGATCTCGGCGAGATTCCGCGGGACGTGGCGCTGTGCCTGTACCGCGTCGCGCAGGAAGCGCTGCAAAACGTCGCCAAGCACTCCGGCGCCAAGGAAGCTTCCGTGGAATTGAAACTGGCCGGCGAAGGGGTGGTCATGACGGTGACCGATCGCGGCCGCGGCTTCGACGCCGAGGCCGCCGCGCCGCACGCCGGATTGGGGCTGGTTAGCATGAAGGAGCGCGCCCGTCTGCTCCACGGAAGCTTGAAGCTCGCAAGCGCCCCGGGAGAAGGTACCACGCTGCAGGTCGCGATCCCGCTCCCGCACGGCTCGGGCGAACCGGCTGGTGAGATCGTGGGTTTGACCGCGTGAAGATCTCGCTGAATCCGTGGCGGAGCCTGCGCCAGTCCACGGTGGAGCGGATCGGGCAGATTCGGGACCGGCTCACCGGCCTGGCGGAGGAAGAGCTCAGGCAGTTCGAGCCTTCCTCACGCGAGGAAGCCTTCGCGCAAGCGGCTGCGGCGTGCGAGCGGTTGCTCCATCTCCGGCCCCATGACGTTCAGATTCTCGGCGCCCTGGCCATGGCCGAGGGCAAAATCGCCGAGATGCAAACCGGCGAAGGCAAGACCCTGGCCGCGGTGCTGGCGGTGTATGAGATGGCTCGCGCGGGCCACCGCGTCCACGTGCTCACGGCCAACGATTACCTCGCCCAGCGCGACGCGGAGTGGATGGGGCCGGTCTACCGCTTCCTGGGGCTCTCCGCGGCCTTCGTCACGCAAACCATGAGCCCCGAGGAACGCCGCGAGGCTTACGAAGCGGACGTCACCTATGCGACGCCCAATGAAGTCGGCTTCGATTTTCTGAGGGACCAGCTCGCGCTCGATCCTGAGGAATTGACGCTGCCCGAGTTCCAAGCCGTGCTGGTGGACGAAGCCGATTCCATCCTGATCGATGAAGCGCGCATTCCGCTGGTTATCGCCGGCGGGCACACCGAAGCCGAAACTCTGGCTGAGACCATGGCCGGCCTGGCCGCGCAGATGATCCCGGGCCGCGATTTTCGCGTCGACCATTTTCAAAGGAACGTCACCCTGACCGATCGCGGCATCGCCAAAACCGAGCGCGCCGCGCACGTGGAGAATCTGTTCGCTGAGGACGGAATCGAGGCCTTGGGCGCCATCGAGGCCGCACTGCACGCGCGCATGCTTCTGCACCGCGACGTCGATTACATTGTCCGCAACGGCTCCATCGAGCTGGTGGACGAGTTCAAGGGCCGCGTGGCGGAGAATCGCCGCTGGCCCGCCGGCCTGCAAACCGCGCTCGAAGCCAAGGAGGGGTTACGGCTGCGCGCGCAGGGACGCATCCTTGGCTCGATTACGCTGCAGGCCCTCACCCGCATGTACCCGGTGCGCTGCGGCATGACTGGAACCGCCGCCACGGAAGCTCATGAATTCCGCGAGTTCTATGAGCTCGACGTGATGGAGATCCCCACCCACCGGCCCATCGTTCGCGAGGACCGCGAAGATTTCCTGTTCCAGAGCCGCCGCGCCAAGGAACATGCGGTCATCAAAGCCATCGGCGAAATGCACTTGAGCGGCCGGCCGGTTCTGGTGGGCACGGCGAGCGTCGCGGAATCGGAGCGGCTGAGCGTACTGGTGGCCGGCGCGGGCATTCCGCATCGCGTGCTCAACGCCCGCCAGGATGCCGAAGAGGCTCGCACCGTGGCTGGGGCAGGGCAGCGCGGCGCCGTGACCATCTCGACCAATATGGCCGGGCGCGGCACCGACATCGTGTTGGGGGAAGGCGTCGCGGAGTTGGGCGGACTGCACGTGATCGGCACCAACCGGCATGAGAGCCGCCGCATCGATCACCAGCTTCGCGGACGCGCGGGACGGCAGGGCGATCCGGGCTCGTCGCAATTCTTCGTGAGCCTGGAAGACGACCTATTGATCCGCTACGGCATCAGCGATTGGAGCCTGGACGCGGACGGAGTGGAGCGGGTCCAGCGCGTGGTAGAGGGACAGAATTTCGAGATCCGGCAAATGCTGTGGAAGTACGACGGCCTGCTGGAGAATCAGCGGCGGGAGATCCATGCGCGCCGCCGCGAAATACTGCTGGAGGGAGCCGAGCCTGCGCTGCTGCTCGCGCTGGACGATCTGTGGGCGGATCACCTGGCCGACGTCAAGGAGCTGCGCGAGGGCATTCATTGGAGAAGCTGGGGCGGGCGAGAGCCTTTCTACGAGTTCGTCCGCGATGCCGAACAGATGTACCAGGATCTCCTTGCCCAACTGGAGCTTCTCGAATCCGGTGAGGAGCCGTTGCCGGAGCACGAGCGCGGCGCAACCTGGACCTACGTGGTGACGGATCAAACCCTCGGATCGCTCACCGAACGCATGACCGACAGCCTCCGTGGCCGGCTACACGACGCGGGCCTGCTGCGGCGCCGGTGAAGAAGGCGCAGGCGCCATCGCCCGGCTCAGAACCCGGTTCCACCACATGATCGCGCCGGTCACGAACAACAGCGCCGGCAGCAGCCCCAGCGCCACCCATAGGGCTTTGATCTTGTTCCCGGCAAAGTTGCCGAAGTGCAGGTAATAGATCCAGCGCAGCACCGTGTCCCCTTTGGAGTAATGCGGGATGAAGCGCCGCCGCTTGCCATTATTGGGCCTGCCGCTAGTGGATGCGCTCGGCGGCGCGGGGAGATAAATCGGAGGCTCGGCCACCAAAACAAAAATCGGCTTCTCTGTTTCTGGCGCCTCAATCCTGTTCTCTGTGAGCGGCTTGTAAAAATCCAGCGGCGCGATACGATTCAACGCCTGTTGAAACGGATCGGGAAACACCAGGTAAATTCCCGTGAAGGCCCACATGAACACCATGGCGAAGGTCCAGAAGCCGGCGAAGCTGTGCAGCTCCCAGTTCAGGCGCTTCCAGTTGGCTCGCGGATCCACCAGCAGGCTGCGGCGCCACTTGGCCAGCCCGGGCCACCATAGAATCGCGCCGGTCAGGCACAACACGGTCGCGAAGATGGAGCAGACGCCGTTGACGATCCGTCCTTTCGCGCCGCCCAGCAGGTTGGTGTGCAAGTCGTTGCACCAGGCGACGATGCTGATCGGGTACGCCACCGCGCGGCCGATGTCTTGCCCCGTGTACGGATTGAACACGCGCTGCTGCTTGCCGCCGGGCTTCTCCAGCCAGATCTCCGTGGCTTGGCCGGCGCGTTTCGACTCCCAGAAATAAGTGATCGAATAACCCGGATACTGGTCCTGCGCCTTGGCCCGGATGGCGTCCTGCGTCAGGCGCACATCGCCGACCGGCACCATCTTCGGCTTGCCCCAATGATCGTAGATCTCGTTGCGGAAGACGATGGCGCTGCCGGTCACGCTGATCATCAGCACGTACAGGCCGAGGCCGATGCCGGTCCACAAGTGAATCTGGAACATCGCCCGGCGCAGCCAGATGCCTTGCGGCCGGTGCAGCCATTGCTTCAGGAACCCGAGCATCTCACCTATCATATGAGAGAAACTTGATCCCCGCACTCCTCCAACAAGCCTTCCAAGACCGATTCGGCAACCGCCCGCACCTCTACCGTGCGCCGGGCCGCGTCAACCTCATCGGCGAACACACCGATTACAACGACGGCTTCGTGATGCCCACGGCGGTCGAGTTCGCCACGTGGGCCGCGGTTGCGCCGCGCGCCGGGCGGACGCTGGTGGTTCACTCCGAGAACTTCGGCGAGACCTGCGAACTCGATCTTGATTACGCCGCACCAAAACGCCGCGGCCATTGGAGCGATTACGTCCTCGGCGTGGCCGTGATGCTGGAGCGTGACGGGTTTCGTCTGGCCGGCGCCAATCTGCTGATCGCCAGCGATGTGCCGGTCGGCGCGGGATTGAGCTCCTCGGCCGCGCTCGAAGTGGCCGTGGCGCTGGCGCTGGCTCCGGAGCCCATAGAACGCACTGCGCTCGCGAAACTCTGCCAGCGAGCCGAACATGAATTTGCCGGCGTGAAGTGCGGCATCATGGACCAGTTCATCGCTTGTCACGCGCGAGCCGGCACCGCTCTGCTTCTCGATTGCCGTTCGCTCGAATACAGCTTCGCCCCGCTGCCGTTTCAGGCGCGGCTGGTGATCGCCAACACGATGGTGCGGCATGCGCTCGCTAGCGGCGAATACAACCGCCGCCGCGCGGAGTGCGCCGAGGCCGCCGCATACTTCGGCAAAAGCCTGCGCGACGTCACAATTAGTGAACTGAAGACGAGTGAAGTGGGCCGCGCATCGTTGCCGGATGTGATTCTGCGCCGCGCGCGGCACGTTGTCACCGAAAATGCCCGTGTCCTCCAAGCCCGCGCTGCTCTCGACCGGGGCGATCTCCAAGGTTTCGGGACGCTGATGTACGCATCGCACCAGAGCCTCCGCGACGATTACGAGGTGAGCTCCCCGGAACTGGACAAGTTGGTCGAGATCGCCCGCGGCGTGCCCGGAGTTTACGGCTCGCGCATGACCGGAGGAGGTTTCGGTGGATGCACGGTCAGCCTGGTCGCCGAAGATCGAGTGGAGGCGCTGCGAGCAGCCCTTGCCGCCGGATATCCGCGCGGCGAAGTGTACGTCTCAGATGCCGCGGATGCCGCCGGTTCTTGCTAAAGATGAGTCCGGTCGAGATAGTGAACCTCTGAACACGCTCGCAGCCGCTCCGCAGCGGCCTCGGGAGTAATGTCGCGCTGCGGCATCGCCAGCATCTCATAACCGACCATGAATTTCCGAACCGTAGCCGAGCGCAGCAGCGGCGGATAAAAATGCGCGTGCAGATGCCATTCCTGATGTGTATCCGAATCGCCCGGCTGGCCGTCGCACGGGGCCTGATGAAAGCCCATGGTGTAGGGAAACGGCGCCTCGAACAAATTGTCGTAGCGCGTGGTCAAGCGTTTGAGGATATCGGCGAGATCGTCGCGTTCCTTCGAAGTGAGGTCCTCGATTGACGCCGCGTGCCGCTTGCCGATCAGGATCGTCTCAAAGGGCCAGACGGCCCAGAAGGGAACAACTACGGCGAAGGTCTCGTTCTCGAAGATGAGGCGTTCGGTGGAACTTTCGAGCGCGAGGTAATCGCACAGGAGGCAGCGGCGATGCTGGAGGACGTACTCGAGCTGGCGGTCGAATTCCTTGCGGACCTCATTCGGAATCGTCTCGTTCGCCCAGATCTGGCAGTGCGGATGCGGATTGCTCGCGCCCATGATCTCGCCGCGGTTCTCGAAGATCTGTACGTGGTTGATGTAGTCAAGCGCACCCAGTCTCTTGGATTCTTCGCTCCAGGCGTCGATCACCGTCCGGATTTCCTCCCGGCGCATCCGTCCGAGCGTCAGATCATGCCGCGGAGAGAAACATAGGACACGGCAGATGCCGCGCTCGGGCTCGGCGGTTAGCAGGCCAGCGGAAGGTGCGGGGCGCCGGATCCTTCGGGCAACAGCGCCGGAAAGTCGTTATCGAAGGCGAGGGTGCCGCTGTAGGACGGATTGTGCTCGCCGCTGGCGCGCGTGTTCCCCGGGCACAGATAGCAACCCGGGTCGTACTGCAAAGAAGAAGGCCCTGGCAGGGGCGTAAGCCCCCCTTGCCAGGGCCTGGTAGCACGTTGTGGCGAGACCAACACCCATTCGCCCGTCAGCGCATTGCGGCGCCGATGCGGGTGCTGGCCGCCCGTCACGAAATCCTATTTATCGTCGTCGTACTTGGGCGGCTTGATGCGGCCCTCGTACAGGGCCTTGTTGTTCTCTTCGCAGGAGTACTCCATGATGTGCTGGCTGTTGTTCAGCTTGAACTGGCGGGCAGGGCTGTCGTCAACCAGCTTCCAATCCTCGGTGAAGGCCTTGGGGTCATGGACGTCCATTTCGTAAATAACATGTCCTAAGTCCACGCGAGTCCACTTCTCGGTCAGCACCAACTGGTCGCTATGCGGATGGCCGTTGGTGTCGAGCCGAGTCTTGCCGTTGAAGTTGACGGTCTCGATCACTAGCTTGTCGCCTTCCCAGTGGCCGACGGAGTCGCCGAACCAGGTCGCGATGCCTTTATTGTGCGGCCGGCCGTCGATGGGGAACAGGTGAAACCAGGTGTTCTGCTCGAACAAATACACCATCATATGGGCGTCCTGCATGATCTGGAGCGGATCGGGCGAGTTGATCGAACGCATCAAGCCGAAGGGCAGGCACGCGCCGGTGTAATCGCCGTTGGTGGGATCGTAATTCTGCCAGTTCTTCAAATAGGCCGGAGTGAACGGGAGCAGATGCCCCCCACGTCCGCCGCCTCCACGGCCGCCCTTGGTTTGGGCATTCGGATCGACCTTCAGTTCCATTCCGCGGTGCATCGGATCTTCCAGCGGAAACGGCTTGCCGCTCATATCCGTCGCGTACTGGCTCATATCCGGGGTGTACGGACGCTCCCAGAAGCCGCTAAAGTCGACCTTGCCGTCGGGGGTCCGCGGTATAGGACCCGTGGGAGCGGTATCCCGGGGCCCAGCTCCGCGTCCGCCGCGCCCACCGCCTTTGGCGCCCGGTGCACCCTGCTTGGCTGCGTCTTGGCCCGAGGCGTGCCTCAGGGGCAGAAACATCAATCCGCCGGCGATCAGCGCCGTCGAAAAAACCGATACAAACATGCGAGCTTTCACGTTAAATCTCCCGTCTCCCTTACGGAGACACTTTGATCCTCAAACTTGAGCGCGAAACTTCTGGAGGCCAACCTCTTGGACGCAAACCTATAAGACACGCCGGTTATTGCTTCTGGGCGTCCGGATTCGACGAGCCGGCAAAAACCCTCCGGCCGTCCGGAAACGTCACAGAGCTGGCGTTGCAGGTATTGGAGGCGTCCTTAGCGTGCGTGCCCACAATAGTAATGCTGTCGCCCTTCTTCAGCGCGTCCTTGGTCCAGCCGTTGCGGGTCAAGCTGTTCGGCGCACCGCCTTCGCACTGCCAGGAAGCGACTTGCCCGGTGGCGGCGTCCTTCACGTCCATGTAGATCCAGATGTGCGGATTCAGCCAGTCCACCTTGGTTACCGTCCCCTGGAGATTCACCGGCTTGGAGTTGTCAAACTCCGCCGAAAACGAATGATGCGCGAACAACGAGGCCGCGCACAGCAATCCCCCTGCAAACACTGCGAGCTTTGCCGTCATGGATACTTCTCCTTACTAGGCCTACTGCTTCTGTGCGTCCGGGTTCGACGAGCCGGCAAACACCCTGCGCCCATCCGGCATCACGATCGAACTCGCGTTGCAGGTATTGGAAGCGTCCTTGGCGTGCGTCCCGGCGACGGTGATCAGGTCGCCCTTCTTCAGCGCGTCCTTGGTCCAGCCGTTGCGGGTCAGAGTGTTGGGCGGTCCGCCTTCGCACTGCCAGGAAGCGACCTTGCCGGTGGAGGCGTCCTTCACGTCCAGATAAATCCAGATGTGCGGATTCAGCCAGTCGATCTTGGTCACCGTACCCTGGATGTTCACCGGCTTGGAGTTGTCAAACTCCGCCGAAAACGAATGATGCGCCAGCATGGGCAAGGCAGCCGCAGCCAACCCAACCGCCAACAGAGCCAGTTTTGTTCTCATGGAATCTCCTCTACCTAAACCTTTAATTGGTGGGGCCGCCGTCGTCAGCCGACCGGGCGCCCACAACCTTGCCGTCCGGCAACGTCACGCGGGCGGCGTTGGCCATGTTGGAACCATCCTTGGCCTTGGAGCCGGTAACCGTAACCGTGTCTCCGACATTCAGGGAGTGACGGGTCCAGCCCTGGCGGCCCAGCACGTTGGGGCTGGCCAGCTCCAGGTTCCAACTGGTCACCTTGCCGTCGTCGCCCTTCACGTCAATATAGAAACGGGCGTGGGGGTTGGTCCACTCGAACTTGGTTACGGTGCCCTTCAGGGTCACCGGCTGCTTGGCGTCATACTCCGCGCCAAAGGAATGATGCGCCTGCATCGGAATCGCCTGGACCAGCAAGAAACCAAGTCCCGCCGCCACCACAGCCAACTGAGCTCTCATCGTGTAGCCTCCAAACAGAATCAGGATTTCCTGTGGGATGGCGCCCGCTTACCGCACAAAAGTCGACGCGTGGCACCGCCCATTTTTCGCACTTGAATTTACCAGCTTCGCGAGCGGGTGTCAAGGGTCACTGCGGTTTTTTTACTGCGGTTTACCGCCGGTTGCACACGTTCCGAAGCGAATTTCACCGGGTGTGCCGCGCAGCGAACTTAACGTCGCGAAGCGAACTTAACAAGGTGCAGCTCGCCGGCTTCGCGATCGATTTCGCGGGCCAGATCCGTGTTCCAGGCCTGGAGCTTGCGCGCATGCAACTGCTCCAGCAGCTTTACGTCGCGGCGCTTGTCGATCACGACTTTGAGCTGCGCGTCGATCAGCCGTCGCGAGGCGGCCGCGGATTCGGCCAGGCGTTTGCATTCTGCGGCGGCGGCTTTGCGGTAGCGATCAAGCGCGGCGAGCTCGGCTCCGGTGGCGGAGCCTCCTGCGATCAAAAGGCGCCCGGACTGCTCCCGCTCCTCCAGCGTTTCTTTGAGGCGGGATTCGATGTTGCGCAGCTCGGCATAAAGCCGGTCCAGCTTGCCCTGCTCGAGCTGCACCTGGGTGCGGCGCCAATCCATGACGCGCTCCAGGGGGAAGCTGAATTTCTTCACTTGGCCATGCCGGCTAAGGAGTAAAGTTGCTGCAGCGTGTTTTGCAGAGGCTCATTCACATCCGGCTCCTGGCGCAGAAAATCGCTGAGCCTGGGCTGAAGCTGGATGGCCGAATCGAGCTGCGCGTTGGAACCGCTGACGTAAGCGCCCAGATGAATCAGATCTTCGGACTGGCGATAGGCGGCCAGAGCCTCGCGCACCCTTCGCGCTGCCTCGCGCTGTTCCTTGGTGGCGACCTTGCCGGCCAGGCGGCTGACCGAGTTCAGAACGTCGATGGCGGGATAGTGGCCCCTGGCGCCCAGTTCGCGCGAGAGCACGACGTGGCCGTCGAGAATGGCGCGCACGGCGTCGGCGATGGGTTCGTTGAAATCGTCGCCTTCCACCAGCACTGTGAAGAAGGCGGTGATCGACCCAGCTCCGAAGTTTCCGGCGCGCTCGAATATTTTGGGCAGGAGGTTGAAGACGCTGGGGGTGTAGCCTTTCTGGCTGGGCGGCTCACCGGCGGCGAGACCGATTTCGCGCTGCGCCATGGCCAGGCGGGTGACGGAGTCGGCCACCAGCAGCACGCTCTTTCCGCAGTCGCGAAAGTATTCAGCCACGGCCAGCGCCACGAACGCGGCGCGAATGCGCAAAGGCGCGGGCATGTCAGAGGTTGCCACCACTACCACGCTGCGCGCTGCACCCTCCGCGGTCAGATCTTTTTCCAGGAACTCGCGCACTTCGCGGTTGCGCTCGCCGATCAGGGCGATCACGCTGACATCGGCGGAGTGATGGCGCGCCAGGGCGCCTAGCAGCGTGCTCTTACCGACTCCGGAGCCGCCGAAGATGCCGATGCGCTGGCCCTTGCCGAAGGGGAGCAGGCTGTCGATGGCGCGCACGCCCGTGATCAGAGGCTCGGTGATGTGCTCGCGCTGCAGCGGGCCGGGCGGCGTGGCGTAGAGGTCGCGGGTGGATTCCGCCGTAATGGGGCCTTTCCCATCCATGGGTTTTCCGAAGCCGTCCAGCACCCGGCCCAGCAGTCCGGGGCCGACCGCGACGTGAGACTCGCCCGGACGCGCGACCACGGTGTCGCCGGCTTGCAGGCCGCCAGTTTCTTCGAGCGGCATGAGCAGCGTGCGGCCGTCGCGGAACCCGATCACCTGGGCGCGGACCACCCGTCCCGAGCCGGAGACGTGAATTTCGCAGAAATCGCCCACCCCCGCCGCGGGACCATCCGAGGCGACCACCAGCCCGACCACCTCGCGCACCCGGCCGGTCCAGCGCCAGGTGTCGATGGAGGGAAGCGCGGCCATGTAGTCCTGCAACAGCGTCGATTCAAGGGCGTGGGGCATCGATTCCTCCCTTAGGGATGTCTCCGTTTCAAGACGTCGGCCAAACCGCGCTCGATCTCGGCGAGCTGTGTGTCTACGCTCGCGTCGAGGTCTCCGCGCGAGGTTTCAAAGATGACGCTGCCGCGCGGGAGACTGCGGTCGGGAATGATTTCGAGAGCCTGCGGAAAGTTCAAGCGCGCGCGGTGTTCGCCTATGGCCTCGGCGTCCGGCGGCGAGATGCGCAGGCGCTCGGTTGAGCGCGCATCGCATTTCTGAAACGCCGCTTTGACCAGCCCGAGGATGGCTTCCGGATCGGCGGCGACCTCCCGGTGCAGGACGCGGCGCGCGACTTCCAGGGCCAGGGCTACCGCGGCAGTTTCGGCCTCGACGCGCAGCTTCTTGCGGGACGCGGCGAGCTCCGCGACGATGGCGCTGAAACTGGCGAGCGCCGGGTCCAGCTTGGCCTGCGCGCGCTGGGTTGCCGAGGCCTCGCCGGCGGCCACGCCTTGTTGATAGGCCGCGGCACGCGCCTGTTCCAGGCGCTCGGCATCGGCCGGCTGCAACTCGGCGGCTCCGGCTTTCCTCGGCTGGCCTGGCTGACCACCGAGAAGCTGTGCGGCGCGAGCCTGACCCGAGGGCTGCCCGAAAACGCGCCACTGGATGGGCTGGGCATCTTCGCTGCCGGCAGAGCCGGCGTCGGGTTCGGCGCGGCGGATTCTAGACGACATACTGCTCTCCAGCGGTGCCCTTCAGGCTGATGACGCCTTCGGTCTCCAGTTGCCGCACCACGGCGATGATCTGTTGCTGCGCCGCTTCCACTTCCTTGATCTTGATGGGGCCTAGCGCGTCCATATCCTCGCGCAGCATCTCCGCCCCGCGCTGGCTCATGGCCTGCAACATGTGATTCTTCATTTGTTCGCTGGTGCCCTTGAGCGCGACGGTGAGAATTTTACGATCGACCTTGGCCAGCACTTCTTTGAGCGCGTTCACGTCCAGCAGCAGCAGGTCTTCGAAGACAAACATCAGGTGGCGGATGGTTTCGACCAGCGTGGGATTGACCTGTTCGATGCTTTCCAGGATTTCCTTGCTGGTGTTGGAGTCCAGGCGATTGAACATTTCCGCGACCGCGTGGACGCCGCCGTAGGCCTCGCGGCTCAGCTCTCCGAGAGCCTTGAGCTTGGTCCCGATCACAGCCGCGATTTTCGAGATGATCTCCGGGGAAATCTCATCCAGGCTGGCCATGCGCAACGCTACGTCGGCGCGCAGCTCGGTGGGCAGCGAAAACAGGAGCCCCGCGGCCTGCGAGGGATTGAGGTGCGAAAGAATCAAGGCGATGGTTTGCGGATGCTCGCTGTGGATGAATTTGGCGAGCTGCTGGGGATCGGTCTTGCGTAGCGCGTCGAAGCTGAGCGTTTCGTTGCCCAGCGTCTTCATCAGCCGGTCCAGCATCTTCTTGGCCTGCTCCGGCCCGAACGCGCCGATCAAGACCTTGCGGGCGTAGTCGATGCCGCCCTTGACCACGTAATCGTGGGCGACGGCCATTTGATAGAACTCCTCCAGCACGCCCTCGGCTTCTTCGGAAGTGAGGGATTGGACGCGAGCGATCTCGCGGCTGATCTCCTGCACCTCGTCTTCATCCAGGCCGCGCAGAATCACGCTGGAGGCTTCTTCGCCGAGCATCACCAGCAGAATTGCGGCCTTGCGCAGTCCGGAGTGTTCGTGGTCGATCTCGGGCATGGGTTATCGCGGATTGCCTTCGTGCAGCCAGGTGCGGACCACCTGGGCCATAACGGTCGGATCCTTCTTGGCCTCCGCTCCGATGTGTTTGACCAGAACTTCGGTCTTCTTGGTGGACACGGCGGGGAGCTTGAGTTTCATCAGGGCCTCGGCTTCCTGGCGAGCCTTCTCCGCGTTCTGCTCGTTCATCTGGTCGCGAATGTGCTTTTCAAGGTCGGGCGGCGCGGCCAGTTCCTTGGCTTTGGCGGCTTCGAGCGCGGCGGTTTCCATCTGCACCGTGACGGCCTTCTTCTTGCGGCTGCGCTGCAGGACGATGAAGAAGCCGACGATCAAGACCAGCATCGCGGCGGCGCCGATGCCGGCAATCACCGCGAAGTTTTTCTGCCCCACCAGCTTCGCCAGCCAGGGCGGGAGGCTCGTCGGGGCGGCGCCGGCGGGCGCGGGTTCGGAGAGCGTGAGGGGCTCAGAGCTGAGCGTGGCTTCAAACGGGAAGGCCTCTACCACCAGTTGATCTCCGCGATCGGTATTCAATCCGGTAGCGGCGGCCACCAGGTCGTGGATCACTTTCAGCTTCTCTGCCGAAGGCGCTTCGACGATGCGCTTGGGACCATCCCAGCGCAAATTGTGATCCACCAGCACGGAGAGCGACAGCCGCTTGAGGGTCCCCTGCGGCAGCCGGGTGTGTTTGACCAGGCGGCTGTTCTGATAGGTGACATTTTCGGTGTGGCGCGCGTAATTGCTGGAGCCGGTGGAGGGTTTCGAAGTGGGGTTGGGCAAGTTCGACGCCGTACCGGGAACACCGTAGCTCGAAGGAACCGCGGGTCCGTCTTGCGTGGTCTGCGACTGGGCGATGACGGATTTGTCGGGGTTGTACAGTTCCTCGCTTTCGTCGCCGCTGGTCAGGTCCACTTCCGCCGACACTCCGGCGCGAAAATGTTCCGCGCCGAGAAGCGGCTCCAGTGTCTGCGCAATCTTTGCCTGCACGTCCTTTTCGATGCTCTTGCGATATTCGAGCGCGCCCTCGGAGGCATCGCTCTCATCCCCGGGCATGGCGGCGCGCGGACGGTTGAGGAGGTTGCCGTTAGTATCGACCAAAGAGACTTGATCGGGAGTCAGGCCCGGGACCGCGCTGGCGGTCAACTGGCAGATGGCGGCGATGTTCAGCGGCGAAAGCGGAGCGGCGCTACGCAGCTTCACCAGGACGCTGGCTTTGGCCGGCTCACGCTGCTCGGTGTAGAGCGAATCCTTGGCCATGGTGATGTGCACGCGAGCCTGCTCCACCTCGCGGATGGACATGACGGAGCGCTCCAGCTCGCCTTCGATGGCGCGATGGTAGTTGACCTGTTCCGCGAACTCGCTGGCGCCAAAGTTGGTCTTGTCGAACAACTCAAAGCCGATGCGCCCGCTCTTGGGAAGGCCGGCGGAGGCCAGTTGGAGACGAGTCTCGGCGACTTTGTCGGTAGGAACCAGAATCGAGGAACCATTGTCGGCGAGACGGTAATCGACATTGAGCTCACGCAGCTTGGCGGTGACCGTGCCGGCGTCCTCCGCAGCCAGACCCGTGAGCAGCGGTTTGAAGTCGCGCTCCTGGTTCCAGTGGTTGATTTCGACCAGTCCGCCGATGACCGCCAGCGTGGCGGCCGCGATCCAGATCCTCTGGTTCCAGTTAAGTTTGTTCCAGATTTGCGTGAATTGATTCATGGGGCCGGGCTCATACCTGCATGCGCATCACTTCCTGGTAGGCCGAAACAATCTTGTTGCGAACCTGCAGGAACATATCGAAGGACATTTCGGCTTCCTGCGTCTTGATGGCGACATCGTGCAGCTCATCGCCTTCGCCGTTCAGAAAACTGTTGATGCTGGAGTTGGCGTTCTGCCCGAAGCCTTCCACTTTTTGTATGGCGTCGTTGAACGCGGATTGAAAAGCCGCTCCGCCGGCGGTGCCGGAGCCCTGGGCGGCCGAGGCAGCCGGAGCCTGAATCGGCGTGATCGAAGTGTGGACGGGAAGGATGGGCGCCATGAGATTACCTGAGGAGGTCGATCGAGTGGTTGATCATGTCTTTGACCGCGGCCATCGCGGAAACGTTGCCTTCGTAGGAGCGCTGCGCGTTCATCAGGTTCACCATCTCCTCCGTTGGATTCAGGTTGGGAAACGCGACGTAGCCGTTTTCGTCGGCGTCGGGGTGACCGGGCATGTAGCGCAACTCCGGAGCGCGATCGTCGGTCATGACATCGGAGACGGTCACGCCGGTGGCCAGCTCGTTCTGGAAGGTCGCGGAAAACGGGGTGGATTGAACCTCGCTCGCGAACACCACGTCTTTGCGCTTGTACGGTCCGCCTTCGGGCGTGCGCGTGGTCTCGCTGTTGGCCATGTTCTCCACCAGGAGCTGGGCCCGCGTGCGTTGCGCGGCCATGCCGGAGGCGCTGACCTGCAAGGACGAAAACAGACTCATGAGGTTTTACCTTCCTCTATGGCTTCGTGTATTTGTTTGAACTGGCTTCGTACCAGAGTGGAAGCCAGATTGAAACGCATCGCGTTCTCCGACAGCAGGCGCGCTTCGCGATCCATGTTGACGTTGTTGCCGTCGGGCTTTTGTACCAGGTCTTGCGGTTGCATGGTCTGCGGCTGCTGGCCGTTGACCAAGCTCATGAATTCAAATTGAAAATCGATGTCCTGCGTTTTGTATCCGGGGGTGTCCGCGTTGGCGATGTTGGAGGTAACCAGCTTCTGGCGCGCGCTCAGCAGGTCCATATAGCGCTGAAGATTGGCTGTCGTCGGGTCCAGCATGACGGCGTGAGTGATGCAACTGGGCGGCCACTAAGGCGCGCGATCGCAAACCAGTGAGTTGGAGATCGCCAGTGCCAAAATTTTGGCGCGGAATAGATTGGGTGATGGCTGCGCGATTCGGCGCAGGCGCCATTTGCTGACCTTATTGATTCAGAAGACATCCGCGAAAATTCGATTGGCGCATGGATTGCCTGCTTGCCGTGCATGACTTCTTTGAAGGTCGTCGGCCTCCTGCTGGCAGCCGGCGCGGGCGCCTGGGCGCAATCGATCAGCGGCGGCACGGTCACGGGCACCATTCTCGATCCCGAAAGCATGACCATCCCCAACGCCGAGGCACACCTGCGCAACGCCACCACCGGCTACGACCAGCAAGTGAAGAGCGGCGACAACGGGGCATTTCGCTTCAATAATGTTCCGCCGAACATGTACGAACTGGTGGTGACGGCGCCCGGCTTCGAGGTTAAGAAGGAGCAGGTGGAGGTGCGCGGATCGGTGCCGATCAACCTGGACGTCGCGCTGAAGATGGCGACGGTGAGCTTTGCCGTGGACGTGGCTGCGACTCCGGCTCTGGTGGATACGGATCCTTCGGCGCACACCGACGCGGACTCCTCGGCGTTCTCCAAGCTGCCGGTGCTCGATCCGGCCTCAGGGCTCAGCAGCATCATCAATAACAGCACCGGCGGGACGGCTTCGGACGCCAACGGCTTCTTTCATCCCTTGGGAGATCATGCGCAGGTGAGCTTCGTGATCGACGGCCAGCCCATCAGCGATCAGCAGAGCAAGGTGTTCTCCACGCAGCTTCCGGCCAACGCGATCCAGAATCTGGAGTTGATCACCGGCGCGCCGGACGCACAGTACGGCGACAAATCGAGCCTGGTGGTGAATGCGACCACGGTCTCGGCATTGGGCGCGGCGCAGCCCTTCGGGAGCCTGGAGGCGGTAGCCGGGTCCTTCGGGACCTACGGCGAGAACGCGACCTTCGGCTACGGCACGCCGAAGTTCGGGAATTTTATCGCGATTGACGGAATGCGGACGGGCCATTTCCTGGACACTCCGGAGCTCGATCCGATCCACGACATCGGCAACACGGAGACAATTTTCGACCGCATGGACTACGATCCCAGCGGCCGCACGGCGCTGCACCTGAATTTGTTTCTGGCGCGCAACTGGTTCCAGGTGCCCAACGATTATGCGCAGCTTGCCCAGGACCAGAAGCAGCGCGTGATGACGTGGAATGTCGCGCCCGGCTACCAGCACACCTTCGGCTCCTCCACTCTGCTGACCATCAATCCCTACGCTCGGCGCGACCAGGTCAATTACTACCCCAGCGGCGATCCTTTCAACGATACGCCCGTGACGGAATCGCAGAATCGCTTCTTGACTAACTGGGGCACCAAGGCCGATGTTTCCACGGTTCACAAGAAACACAGCTTCAAGTTCGGCATGCAGCTCCAGCAGACGCGGCTGGAGGAGAACTTTGCGATGGGCGTGACCAGTCCCACATTCAATCCGGTGTGCCTGGGTCCCGGAGGAACGCCGTTGGCGCTGCCCGGCGTGACTCAAGCCGCCGAGTGCACCGTCATCAACGACTCCTACTACGCGAATCCGAACCTGCTCCCCGGGCTGGTACCGTTCGATTTGACGCGCGGCGGTTCGATGTTCACCTTTCACGGGCTCGGCAACATCGACCAGTATGCGTTTTATGGAACCGACACCATCCGTCTGGGCGAGTTCACGGCCGATATCGGCCTGCGCGACGACCAGTACAACGGTCTGGTCTCGAAAAACGGGATTCAGCCGCGGATCGGGCTGTCGTATCGGATCGCGAAAACGGATACGGTGTTGCGAGCCGCCTATTCGCGGACCATGGAGACTCCCTTCAACGAGAATCTGCTGCTGTCGAGCGCCACCGGCGCAGGCGGCCTGGCGCAAAACATCTTCGGCGCGAAGGCGAGCGTTCCGCTGGCTCCGGGCATGCGCAACCAATTCAATGCGGGTCTACAGCAGCGGCTGGGCAAATACCTGGTGTTCGACGGCGATTATTTCTGGAAATACACGCACAATGCTTACGACTTCGACGTGCTGTTCAACACTCCCATCACCTTCCCCATCGCCTGGCACAATTCCAAGCTGGACGGCCTCACCGGCCGGCTGAGCACCACTAATTACCACGGGTTCATGGCGTACACCACCTTCGGCCATACGCGAGCGCGCTATTTCCCGCCGGAGGTTGGAGGCTTGATCTTCCAGGGCACGGCTTCGGTGCCGGGCGTGTTCCGCATCGACCATGACCAGGCGTTCCAGCAGACCACCAATCTCCGCTATCAGCACGGCAAGGATGGATGGTGGGGTTCCTTTATCTGGCGCTATGACAGCGGACTGGTGGTGACGGGCGTGCCGGATTCCACCTCTGCCATGCTGTTGGCCCCATATCAGCAGGTCGACATCGGCCTCGCGTGCGACGGCCGCATGGCGACCCTCGACGATCCGGTCCGGAGCTGCACCAGGCCGGTGACCTCGACGCTGCTGACGCTGCCCGCGGCCGGCACCGAGAATAACGACCACAATCCGGACCGGGTGAAGCCCCGCGATATTTTCGATGCGGCGGTGGGCACCGACAATCTGTTTCACGTCGAGGGCCGCCGGCGCGTGGGACTACGGTTCACGGTCACCAATCTGACGGATAAGGTCGCGCTGTACAATTTCCTGTCGACGTTCAGCGGGACCCACTTCGTGGCGCCGCGGATGTATCAGGCCTCCCTGGCGTATCACTTCTAAGCGGGCTGATCGCACCGCAAGTACGACTCCGGGTCGTAGTATAATTCTCGGAATGAGACACCCGTGGGGCGGGCTACTCTGCGCGCTCGCGTTTACGGCATTCGGGCAGCAAGGGCCATTCGGGCAGCAGGCGCCGGGGCCGGCAAAGCCTCCGGCGATCTTTCGCTCCAACACCAAGCTGGTGCAGGTGAGCGTGATCGCGCAGGACCAGGACGGCAATCCTGTGGCGGGCTTGCAACGGGACGATTTCAAGCTCTTTGACAACGGGAAGCCACAGCCGATCCAGCTTTTCATCGCCGAGAAACCCGCGCCGCCGGAGCCCCTGGCGCCGAATACGTTTACGAATAAGTTGGCTCGATCTGCCGGCTACTCCGTGCTTCTCTTCGACGCCAACTCCACCCTTTGGGAGCACGCCGCTCGCATGAGGCTGGTCGCGCTAAAGGCGCTCCAGGAGATCCCTCCGGACGACAAAATCGCGATTTATTCGTTATGGTGCCAGTTTCGGGTGGTCCGGGAATTCAGCTCGGATCGGGAATCGCTAGTTCGGGAGCTCACCGCGTTTAAACCAGCCACTGGCGGCTGTGCTAGTGGCATGGGCGACGGGACGGAGGCGATCGATCAGTCTAGGCAGAATTCGGAACAGCGCCGGGAGTTCGGCCGGCAGGCGGCAGCGCCCACGGCCAAAGCCGCGGCTGAAGCCAGCCGCATCAGTGCACTCGAGAATGACTCGGCCTCCGATCAGGAAATTCAGCACCTGGCCGATCATCTGGCCGGCATCCCCGGACGCAAGAATTTGATCTGGCTGGCGGACGGGTTTCCACTCAGCCCCTCGGGCCTGCGAAAACTCCTCGACGCGGGTGTCGCGGTCTACCCGGGCAGTGCGAACGGCTCAACGATTGCCGTCGCCAGCGAGAAGAGGGCCGATGCAGTACCGCTCCTCGCCCTTGCCGCAATGACCGGTGGAGTCGCGAATGTCGATAACGACGATCTCGACGTTTTCATCCGCAAGGCGCTGGATGATGGCCGCATCAGCTACACGCTGGGCTTCTATCAGTCGAGCCAATCTCAGTCCAAGGACGACAAGCCTTCCACGCCTGGCAAGCCCGACGTTCATCAGATTGGCGTGCGAGTCAGCCGGCCGGGCATAACGTTGCGATATCGAAAAAGCTATGCGGTGGAACCACCAGCGCCCGCGCCCGTGTCAACGAATCCCGTGGCTGATCTTGTAACGGCAATAAACAGCCCGGCGGATGAGACGGCGATTGGAATTACGGCAACGGCCACGCGTAACCAGGATCGGGTTGATTTAACAGCGTCCATCGATATCTCCAGCCTGAACCTGGAGCGGCGAGACGGATTATGGCAGGGCAGCCTGGAACTGGTGTCGCGCTTTATGACAGCCAAAGCAGTTCAAGCCGGTGACGTGCCAGCGGAGACGGCGACGATCAAGCTGTCGGAGGCGCCTTACCAAGCGATGCGGAAGAACGGTTTCGTTTATCACAGGGAGCTGACGATCCCTCCCAATGCCGTCGAATTGAAGTTGCTGGTGGGGAATCTGGCGTCGGGAAAGATCGGCACAGTGACCATCCCGCTTTCGGAGGTCAAAGAAAAATGAGCCGTGCGCGCAGATCCATCGTGTTGCTGTGCCTTGCGTCGCTTGCCATAGCTGGGGGCCAAAAGTCTACGACGCTGGAAGCGGTTCGGGCGTACGTACTCAGCTATTACCAAGACCTCCCCGACTATACCTGCGTGCAAGAAACGGACCGCAGATTTGACCGTGAGGTCGGTCTTTTCGCGAATCGCCCGGCCGGCACGGTCTTTGTACCTGGCCCCCAGGACCACAGCCATAGTCTGATTGAAGAGGAACTCAGCTTCGTTGGGGGTAAGGAGACCTACAAGGTCACCCGACTGAACGGCTCTCGCGCGGCCAACCTAACCCATGAGGGGCTTGGTGGAACGACATCCTCGGGAGAGTACGGCAGTCTGCTCCGTCATATTTTTGATCCAGAGACAGGAACCGGTTTTCAATCCGCCGCACCGGCCAAGCTCCGGGGACGCACGATGAACGTTTTCACGTTTCGTGTTCCTCAGGCTAAGGGCTACACAATCTACGATGGTGAACTCAAACGTGACTTTCTCTTTCCCTACGAGGGTTCCGTCTATGCCGATGCGGAAACGAACGCGGTGATGCGCATTACGATGAAGTGCGTCGACTTCCCGAGCGAGACGAGATTCACGGCCGTCGAACTGACGTTGGACTACAGGCCTACGCAGTTGTCAAACCAGAAATTTATTCTTCCCTCGCACTTTGAGTTGGTCTGGCGGAAGGGGAAAAACGAGGCGACGAAACAGCCTGCCGAGGAAGAAACCAATATCGGCGATTTCAAGGGCTACCATCGGTTCAAGATAGATTCCAGAATCGACTTTGGGAATAGCGAGAAGAGCCGGTCCGGCCGCTAAGGCTGGGGGTTGCCCGCGGCGACCGGAATGATCTTGACGCCGTCCTGAGCGGAATCGGTCGGCGCGGTAACGATGGTGGTTCCGTTGTCGATGCCCTGGAGGATTTCGACTCGGTCCCCGTAATCCCGGCCGACCGCGACCTTATGCAGATGAATCACACCGTCGGCGGTCACGGCGGCCAGTTGCGCGCCGTCCGAACGCACAATCAGAGCTGACGCCGGAACCACCAGCGGCGGATCGGTCATGGTGCTGTTTAGAACCACGTCCGCGTACATCCCCGGGAACAACTCGCCGGCAGGATTAGGCACGTCGATCTCAGTCAGCATGGTGCGGCTGGTGGGATCCAGCGAATTGGCGGTGCGCGCCACCGTGCCGTGGAAGGTACGGCCGGGAAAATTATTGAGCGTCAAGCTGGCCGGCTGTCCCACGTGAACTCCGTTGGCGCCGATCTGCGGCACATTGATGAAGGTGCGCAGGGTCCCGATCTGCGCCATCCGAAACAACAGCGTGGTCCCGTTGGACACCAGCGCGCCGATATCGACGTTACGCTGGGTGACGATGCCGTCAAAGGGGGCCTTGACGGTAAGGTAGCTTCGCACCTCTTCGAGTCTGGCGAGATTCGCCCTGGCGCCCGAGACTGTGCCCTTGGCCGCGACCACACTGCTCTGCTGCGCGGTGAGGGCCTTTTCGAGCGCTTGCAAATTGGCGCTCTGCGCGACGAACTGGGCCTGGTACTGATCGTTATCCTGCTTGGAGACGACGCCCTGCGCGGTGAGCGTCTTGTAGCGCTCGGCGGTGACGCGGGCCAGTTCCAGTTCGGTCTTGCCGCGGGTCAGGTTGGCTTGCGCCTGCTCTACGGCTGCCTCGGCTTGATCGACGGCAGCCAGAGCCTGATCGATCGCCGCCTGGGCCTGGTGGATCTGGTGGTCAAGCTCCGGCGCGTCGATGATGGCGAGGACCTGACCATTGCGCACATGATCGCCAATGTCGACGGAGCGGGATTTGAGAAAGCCGTCCGCTCGAGGAAAAAGCGGGGCTTCGGTGATGGCCTGCATGGTTCCAGGGAGGGTGACGCCGCTTTCCTTGGGGGCGCGGCCGATCAGCATCACCTCCATGCGCGGCAGAGCCTTCTCGCGCTTGGCGGCCTCGGCCTGTACGGTGGAGTCGCGCTTTTCGAGCGGAAGGTAGCCCGCGAAGAAGGCGATCACCAGCAGCGCGGCGAAACCGAACAGCAGCGCCGAAATGGTGACGCCGGAGGGCCGCCAATGCTCTGCAGGCGGGCCGGAGTGCGGCCCGTGTTGGGAATCTTGCTCACGAATCTGGCGCCGCAATTCCTCGATTTCGCGGCGCAACTGTTGTTCGGTCGAATCGTTCATGAACGGTGATCCATCGTTTACACTGGGGCTGCCACGGGGGAGTCAAACTGCGGGTCGAGCTCGGCTTCCAGCGCCGCATCCGCCTCTTCTTCTTCCAGTTTCTTCTCCTGATCGACCGGCGGTTTGGTGCGCAGGTAGGAGTAGATGATGGGGACGATGAAGAGAGTCGTGATGGTGGCGCCGATCAAGCCGCCGACGACGGCGCGGCCCAGCGGCGCGTTCTGCTCGCCGCCTTCGCCCATGCCAAGCGACATCGGCAGCATGCCCAGGACCATCGCGGAGGCGGTCATCAGGACCGGGCGGATGCGGGCGTAGCCCGCCGAAAGTGCGGCGTCTCGGGCCAGGGGCAGCGTGACGCGCTCATCGTTGGCGAAGGTGACCATCAGGATGCTGTTGGCGGTGGCGACGCCGACGCACATGATGGCGCCCATCAGCGAAGGGACGCTGAGCGTGGTGCGGGTGACGAAGAGCATCCACAGGATTCCGGCGATGGCGCCCGGCAGCGCCGTCAGAATGATGAAAGGATCCAGCCAGGACTGGAAATTCACCGCCATCAGCAGGTACACCAGCACCACGGCGAAGGCCATGCCCAGGCCCAGGCGGAAGAACGAAGACTGCATGGTTTCGTACTCGCCACGCAGGTTGAAGCTGGCTCCGCGAGGCAGGTTCGCCTCTTCCTGATGCATCAGGTTCGCGACCTCTTTACCGACACTGCCCAGGTCGCGGCGGTCGACGTTGGCGTAGATATCGAAGACCGGCGTCACGTTCCAGTGGTTGGTAATCACCGGGCCATAGCCGCGCTGCACGTCGGCCAGATTGACGAGGAGATGCGCCGGGTTGGTCAAGTTGGCGGAAGCGTCGCCGCTCAACGAGGCCGGATTGTTCGAAGCCACCGGCGGATTCTGCGCCGTGATGGGAGTGCGCAGGAGAGTATCGAGCGAATCGATGCGGTACTGCGAGGTCATCACGCCGACGTTATAGGTGACGCCGTTGGCCGGATTCATCCAGAAATTGGGCGCAACCTGGTTGTTGCCGCTGAGCGAAATCAGCAGGCTGCTGGAGACGTCCTTCTGAGTCAGCCCCATTTCGCCGGCTTTGGTGCGGTCGATGTTCACGAACAATTGCGGTTCGCGGTAAATCTGGTGGATGTGCACGTCGGCCGCGCCGGGGATGCGCGCGATGCGGTCGCGCATCTTTTGGGCGATCTTGTAATCGCTCGGAACATCGCGGCCGGTGACCTGCAGATCAATCGGGGCCGGAAGACCGAAATTCAGAATCTGGTTGGTGATGTCGGCCGGCTCGAAGAAAAAGCTCATGTCCGGGAAGTGCTCGCTCAGGCGCTGGCGCAGCAGCACCTGGTAATCGCGCACGGGGCCGTGCTTTTCATGATTCAGCGCAATCAGGATCTCGCCGTCGGCCGACGAGACGTTGGGAACGTCGCCCTGCGCCAGGCTGTTCCAGGAGTTGGGAATGCCGATGTTGTCGGTGATGCCGTCGATTTCCCCGGCGGGCAGGATCTCGCGGATCTCCTGTTCCACCTCGTCAAACCTCACCGCGGTTTCTTCGATGCGCGTGGCGGGAGCGACGCGCGCGTGCAAGCGCAACTGGCCGGCGTCGACTTGGGGGAAGAAATCCTCGCCGATCAAGTGCACCAGCAAGAGCGAGCCGAAGGAGATCCCCAGGAACAGCAGCAGCACCGGCGCGCGGTGACGCAAGGAGAAATCCAGCAGGCCCATGTAGCGATAGCGCAGGCGTTCGAACAGGTTGTTGACGCCGCGATGGACGGTCCAGATGGGCCCTTTGCCTCCGTGCCCGCCGGATTGGTACAGCGCCGCCTCGCCGCGGAGCATGCGGTGCACCATGCTGGGCACCAGCGTGCGCGAAAGGAAATACGACGCGAGCATGGCGAACACCACGGCCATCGCCAGCGGCGTAAACAGGTACTTCGCCGTGCCGGTCAGCAGCAGCACCGGAACGAAGACGATGCAGATGGACAGCGTCGAGACCAGCGTCGGAACTGCGATCTGGGAAGCTCCGTCGAGCACGGCGCGCACCAGCCGCTTCTTCATCCCCAGATTGCGGTGCGTGTTTTCGATTTCCACGGTCGCGTCGTCCACCAGGATGCCGACCGCCAGCGCCAGGCCGCCTAGCGTCATCACGTTGATGGTCTGGTTCAGCAGGCTGAGGATGCAGATGGAGGTGAGGATCGACAGCGGAATCGAGATGCACACGATCAACGTGCTGCGCCAGCTTCCAAGGAAGAGCAAAATCACGGTTCCGGTGAGGAATGCCGCGATCAAAGTCTCGCGCAGCACGCCCATGACCGCGGCTCGGACGAAGACGGATTGATCGCCGAAAATGGACAGCTTCAGCGCCGCAGGCACCGTCGACATGATCTTCGGCAGCGCATCCTTGATGGCGTTGACGACGGACAGCGTCGAGGCGTTGCCGTTGCGCGTGACCGTGAGCAGGACTCCGTCGGTGCCGTTGGTGCGCGCGATATTCATCTGCGGCGAGAAGCCGTCGTGCACCGTGGCCACGTCCTTCATGTAGACCGTGGCGCCGTTGACGGTCTTGACCGGAAGATCGTTGAATTGCGAGACCAGCGGAGGGCTGCTGCTGACGCGGATCGGATACTCGGTTCCGGCAAATTTCGCGGTTCCTGCGGGCACGATCAGGTTCTGCAGCGTCAAGGCGTCGGAGACGTCGCTGGGGGAAAGCCCCTTGGCGTACATCTCATCCAGGTTGAGGTCCACCATGATCTGGCGCGACTTTCCGCCGAACGGATAGGAGACAGTGGCGCCCTGCACAATGGCCAGGCCGGTGCGGACGAAGTTGTTAGCCAGGTCGAAGGTTTCCTGCTGATTCAGCGTCTGGCTGCCGAATCCGAGCATCAGAATCGGCACGCTGGCCGCATCGTATTTGAGCACCTGGGGCGGGAAGGTCCCGGGCGGCATGTTGCGCACCACCACCTGGGATTGCGTCACGATCTGCGACAGCGCCAGGTCGATCTGTACGTTGGGGTGGAAGTACACGCGCACCACGGCGATGCTCTGATAGGACTGCGATTCAATATGTTCGATGCCGCTGACGTTGGAGGTGAGCGCGCGCTCGAAATTGGAAACGATGCGGCCCTCCATTTCCTCTGGCGCCAGGCCCGTGTACTGCCAGACCACGCTGACGATGGGGATGTCAATGTAGGGGAAGATGTCCACCGGCATGGTCACGATGGCCGCACCGCCCAGGATGGCGATCAGCAGAGCCACGACGACGAAGGTGTAGGGACGCCGGAGCGCTAGCCTGACTATCCACATACTCTGGTCCCTGGTAAGAAGTTCACTGGAAAGACAACAACTACCATCGTAACAGAGGCGCTATCGCGGCTTTTCCGCCTACCAGAGGGTAGGGATGCCTGCGGTCGTCAGTAGCTTCACTCGCGGGACGACGAGGGCCGAACAAGCGTCCCTTGAACAGCAGATCGCCAATGACCGCTTCATCACCCCGCGCCGGACTTGATGGAGGCCGCGTCCTTCGTTGTCGAGCGCTGGTCATCCGGCGACCTGGCGGAGGCCGTCAGACAATTGGAAGCCGCTTTCGAAAGGGCTGCGTACCGGTGACGCCACCGCCGAACTGTGCTAAAAGGCTACGATAAAACAAGGGCAAGATTATGGCAACTGTAGACACGAACAGGGCTATCGACTGGACGGCCTGCGAGCTGATCGAAACAATTCCTGGGAAGGTTTCGGGGCGGCCCATCGTGCGCGGCACGCGCATTCTGCCTGACGGCATTGTGAACAGCTACGACATGGGCGAGAGCATTGATGAGATACATGAGGATTGGCCCTCGCTTACGGTGGCCCAGATCAAGCGCTTGATCGAATTCGCTCACACGTATCGCGGGCAACCCTGTCCGTGAGGGTGTTGCTCGACGAAAATCTTGCGCACCGGTTGCGCACCAACCTCGGTGCACACGAGGTTTTCACCGTTGCTTACAAAGACTGGGCCGCACTTAAGAACGGTGACCTCTTGCGGATAGCCGAAGAAAACGGCATCGAGGTCTTTCTAGCCGGCGACAAGACGCTTTTTCACGAGCAGAACCTTAAAGGGCTCAAACTTGGCATCGTGGTGTTATCTTCCGTTGAGTGGGACATTCTCAAGAACCACTTGCCGCTGCTAATTGCTGCGATTGAGAACGCTGTCCCCGGTTCGTTTCAGGAAGTCGAATGCGGCGGCTTTAGCCGGAAGAAGCAGCCCGAGGAATAACCCCCCGCCGTGTTTCGGACAGCGAAGCAGCGCCGGTTTTTAAAGGGTTGCTTGACTACCCGTGCCGGGCTTCCTCCTGCGGCTGGAGGAGCAAGGCGATTGAGATGACCGGCCGTCTTCTTTTTACGGCAGCCAGCATCCTCTATCGTAGAATGGCGTTGTGATGTTGAAACGCGAAAGGCTGGAGGATGTTCGGGGGAGCGGGAATGTGTTTCACGACCCCGGGCACAAGAACGCGGACGCGGAGCAGTTTAAGGGGATACTGGCTGCCGAAATCATCAAGGCGCTCGACCGGGAACGCCTCACCGTGCGCGCGGCCCATGACAGAACCGGCGTCGCGGCAGCCGACTTCTCGCGCATCCGCGAGGCGAACCTCAGGCATTTTACAGTGGGTCGGCTCATGTCCATCCTAAACCGGCTCGGTTCGCGAGTGGAGGTTAGGGTTCGGATGCATCGCGTTGAGGCCGCTGGGGCCGTCTGACGAATTGGCGCTAAAGCCGGCGAAGCGAAAAGCGCCGTTGTGAAATCATTAACGTGATGCAGCTACGGCGCGCAGCACAGCTTGCACCGCTAGTGATTGCGAGTGCGTTCATTTTTGGGCAGGTCCCGGACGATCTTCGCTTCGAAGTAGCTTCGATCAAGCCGAGTCCTGAATCGCACGGTACCGATTTTTACAATCCGACTCGCGAGCGCTTCGCCGCCGACAATATCACGGCCAAGGGCCTGATCGCTTATGCGTACGACGTTCGGGAGTTCCAGATCTCCGGTGGCCCGCGCTGGCTTGAAACCGATCCATACGACATCATCGCGAAGCCCCAGGGCGACGCCAGCGCGGTGCGAGTCATGGCGATGGTTCGGAATCTGCTCGTCGACAGGTTCAGCCTGAAGCTCCACCGGGAATCCAAAGAAATGCCCATCTACGCGCTAGTCGCGGCAAAGAGCGGCCCAAGCTCCACACTTCGGCGGGTCAGGGTCTCGATGTCAGGGGCGGCCACGGACACTTCAGCGCACGGGGCATCAATATGCGGATGATGGCGGCGCAGCTCGCGGCTCGAGTGCTGGATCGCCCTGTCGTCGATCGGACTGGATTGAACGGGGAGTTCGATGTCGAATTGGGATGGGCGGCGGACGATAACCCCGATTCGGGTCCTTCGATTTTTACAGCGATTCAGGAACAGCTAGGGCTGAGGCTTGAAGCACAAAGGGGCGCGGTGGACGTGCTCGTTGTGGATCAGATTGAGCCAACCGCGAATTGATATGGGGCGGCGTGTCGCTCCATTGTGATTGAGATGGACTTCTACCGATCGACCGACCACTTCACTGTACAGCTCTTCTGCGCTTTGGGGCCGGTGTTCCTGAGGATCAGCGTCTGAGTCTGATCTTCGCCCGCCTCGACGCGGCCCGCCCAGTTTTTGCCATCGATCTCCACCCGCAGGAACAGGTTGGGCAGACCTTGGAAACTGTATTCGGCGTTGGGCTGGATGGGTTGGCCGATGCAGTGGAGCGTGCCGCCCCTCGGTCCGCTATATGGCGGAGGAGCCGCCGCGACTGCGGCAGGTGCGGACAGTGCGGGCGGTCCAGACGGATTTGTCATGAGCGAAGGCCGGGAGTTATTGGTCGCCAGTTGTGGAGGCTGAGCCTGACTGGCCGCCCGTTGGCTGGACGATGGTGGGCTGTTCGCCGCGGTCTGGCCGCGTGTCGCGAACGGCGGAGCAGCCGTCGTCGCGGTCTGATTCTCGCGGATGGGCGAGCGCGGATCGTACAGCCAGAACTGGGCGCGATCGCGCTGCTCTCCCGGAAATCCGCGCACGTCCGCAGCCAGCAGCAGCTGCGCCGTCTCGCGGTAGAAGGGAAGAATTTGAAACGCGGTTTTTCTCCAGGCGCCGATGTCGGGCATGTCCAGCAGGATGCGGCAGACGGTCCCGGCGTTGGCGGGGGATAGATCCAGCGGCTGGCCGGCGGCCGCGGCGCGAACCAGGTCGTCCAGCATCGGCTTGCCGCTGTCGGCGAAGCGCAACAACATATCTTCGAACATCGGCGCGTAGACAGGCAGGAACGCCGCAGGGCGCTGCTCGCGCCAGGAAAAATCGAGGACCGCTGCCGCCACGCGAGCATCCGCCAGCGGTTGGACCACCTCCGGCAGGTTGGCTCGCGTATCCTTCTTCCACGCGGCGATCAATTCGTCGTCAATGATGTCGCGATACCAGGCCAGCCAGCCGGTAAGCGTGTCGACGGTTTGTTTCTGGTTGGTGGAATCAACTTTGTCCAACAATCCTTTAATTCGTTGACGCGCAACCGCGGGAGTATAAGGCGCTGGACCGGTTACTTTGAACTGCGCCTGGGCCGTCCAGCCCGCCAGGAATGCAACTGAGGCGAAGAGCAGGCGAGCGTGGGAGAGGCGAGGCATGCACCTTGAGTTTATCAGCCAACACAAACGGCTCTCGGCCGGCCTACGATAAACAGCCGTGCTCCCGCCCGTGTCTTTCGAGTTCGGCGCGGGCCGCTTCATACGCCTGGCGACCTTCCCGTTCCCGGCGGCGCGCCGGCTCCAGCTCGGGGGTATCCTGGGCGTCCTTGCGCAAATCCGTGGTTTCGATATACAGCCGCGCCGTGCGCACCACCTCCTGCTTCAACCGCTCGCGTTCTGGGCAGTCCACAGTGCGTCCAGTTTAACCACGAATTGCAACACTCGCGTTAATTTCCTCTGGATTACAAAGCGGCGACCATGGCAGGAAGTCGAGTTGCTCTGTTTACGGGTGAATATGAAAGCCGGAATACTGCAAGCCTTGGGGGAGACCGAGTTGGGACGGCCCGCGCAAGTCAACGCGGCTCTGGCTGCCAACGATCGGATCAAGTACTACTTGTCGTTGCTTCAAATGGGGATGACCCGTGCGGACCACCCGGAACAGCCGGCTTCCAGCCTGCGGCGGGAGCGGCTGGCGTGCGGCATTGACCAGCCTGAGCTGGATGATGTGGTTGGGTCCACGCGGAAGGAAGGCGGCGCGTATCGTATCCCCGGCTGCGCCAAAATCCTCGGAAGCGTGACCCAGGATCTGCGCGTTATGGCGGAGCCCACATGCGGAGCCGGCTCCTCCTCCCAGAAGGGTTCGGCGACCTTCATCCGGCGCCTGGAAACGCTGGTCGCGAATCTGAAAATGCCGAAGGATGACGTGATCCAGGGCGAAGCGATTCGGGAGATCACCCGGGCGGGCGGAAAAGAAGACAGCCTGCATCAATTCGTCATGGATCTCCACAAGCGCCTGAATGCGCTGCAAGCGGAGATGGCCGAGGAACGGCTGGACGGCGCAGCGGTGTACAAGATCGAGGACGCGGACCGCCCGCTGATTGCGGCGTTCATGGCCGGCGTGAATCGAACCGCGCCGCTCAAATTCGATCACCCCGGGCTGGATACTACGGCCACGCGAGCCGGCAGCAAGCTGGTGATCCAGAACGACGTCGGCACCACGGATGCGCACGTAATCGTGATCCACGTGGAAGGAGCCATGGTGCAGGTCACCTATACCGATGTACATCCGGAACGCGCCCAGTTCTTCCGCGACATGCTCAAAAAATATCCCGTGGCGTGGAGCGGGGATCGGGAAGGGCGGCTTCCCAGCAACTGTCCCGAAAACGCCGCTGGTCTCGAAGACAAAAGCCAAGAGACCGGGTTCACCATGCTGTCCGGGACCTTTACGGCGCGGGACCATGCGGAAATCGAGCAGTATTTGAGTTTCCTGGGCTCGCGGCTGGTGTTCCTGATCGATTGGAACCGCGCGCGCAAACAACTGCGCGGCTTCCTGCGCAACGCCGAGAGGACTGCCGTCCTGAGTTGGGCGGCGGAGGCCGAGGTCGGACACCGCGCTTTTATCGAGCTGGGCGGCGCGCATATCATCAACCAGGCGATTGAGAAGGTGAGCGGCTCCGCGCTGCATTTCGGCGACCGGTTGTGCGACGTTTTGGGCAACGCAGCCGCGCTCGAGTTCGTTCACTTCGTGTTCGTCGCAGCGCGGGACGGACTGAAGGAGCACCAGTCCGCCGGGCTGATTCAGGATCGCATCTGCGCCGAGTTGCAGGCGCATTTCGCGAGCGAGGAGCAGCGGCTGTGGCAGGTGGCCGGAGAACACGCGGGCTTGATCTTTGAGCTGGCCACTGCGGTGCAGAAAGGGGTCCGCGCCATTGCCTGCGGCGAAGACGGCGAGAACTTCGACAAGCTGGTCAAACACGCGCGCGGGCTGGAACATGACGCCGACCAGCAGGTGGTGATTGCACGGGAGGCAGTGCGGAAGCGCCCTGAATATACGGCTCTGTTCCGCGTGGTGGAGGATGCCGACGACGCCGCCGATGAACTGGAAGAAGTCGCGTTCCTGCTGGGGCTACTGCATGAGACCAGACCAACCGCGGCTAAGCGGGCCAAGCCGCAAGAGGAGCCGCTGGAGGCGCTTTCGGCGCTGTCCAGCCTGCTGCTTGAAGCTGCGCAGGAATGGGTCAAAGCTCTGGGGCACGCAGCGCATGTGAAGAAATCCGGCCAGCAGCAGGACGCCGAAGATTTTCTGCTCGCCTGCGACCGGCTGCTGAAGCTGGAGCACCAGGCCGATGACGCCGAGCGCGCCTTGACCTACGCCTCCGTGCAGCACGCGCGAAACTTCCGGCAACTGCATCTTTACTCGGAGATCGGCGGCAGCCTGGAGGCGGCCGCGGATTCTTTGAAACGCGCGGCCCTGGTTTCCCGCGATCACCTGTTTTCGAGCGTACTGGGAGCCTGAGCCCTCGGGGCATAAATTAATGGCGAACGCGAAAATTTTCGAAATCGGCGCGGACCCGGTGGCCGCAGCTTCGGTAGAAGAGGCCGGCAACAAGGCGTATAACCTGATGCGCATGGCCGCAGCCGGATTGAACGTACCGGCCGGATTTGTGGTGCCGTCGAGCTGGTGCAAGCTCCGGAACGATGCTGCGTTCGCGGAGTCGATCGCAGGTGCGCTGCGCGACGGCATCGCGCGCCTGGAGAAGCGGACCGGGCTGAGCTTCGGCTCCGCGCGCAACCCGCTGCTGGTTTCGGTTCGATCCGGCAGCGCTGTTTCGATGCCGGGCATGCTGGAGACGGTGCTGGACGTCGGCCTGACGCCCGATGCGGTGGAAGGCGTGATTCGCCTTACCGGCAACCCGAGACTCGCCTGGGACTGCTATCGGCGCTTGATTCAGGGCTACGCCGAAGTCGTGCAGGGGCTGCCGTGCGGACCCCTCGATGAGCTGCTTTGCCAGGCGCTGGCCGCTGCGGGCGTGGAGTCAGCCCGGGAGCTCGACTACCGCGCGCTGCGAGCCGTGGCGCGGTCGATGGCGCAGCGGTTTCAGGAACTGGCGGGCGAGCCGTTTCCCGCCGAGCCGTTCCCGGAAGACCCGTACGTTCAGTTGCAGAGAGCGGCAGAAGCGGTGTTCCGCTCCTGGGATGCGCCTAAGGCCGTCGCGTACCGGAAAATGAACGGAATCGGCGATGAGTTGGGGACGGCGGTGACGGTGCAAGCCATGGTGTTCGGAAACGCTGGCGGAGAATCCGGGTCCGGCGTCGGGTTCACGCGCGATCCCGCCACGGGCGAGCCGGAGCTCTATCTGGATTTCTGCTTCAACGGCCAGGGAGAAGATGTGGTCGGCGGCCGTCACCGCAACGACGATCGCGAGCGCCTGCGCCGCGGCTTTCCCATTGTATGGCGGGAAATCGAAACCGCTGGAAAGACGCTGGAGACTCTGTTTGGCGATGCGCAGGACTTCGAGTTCACGCTGCAAAAAGGCGTCCTGTACCTGCTGCAGTCGCGCGACGCCAAGCGAACCGATTGGGCCGCGCTGCGCATTGCCGTTGACCTGGTTAAAGAAGGATTGATCGATCCGCCGGAAGCCCGCCGCCGTCTGAGCCGCATTGATTTGAACCGGATTTCGCGAACACGCTTCGAAGCTTGCTCGGCGGAGCCTATGGCGCAGGCCGAAGCGGCCTCGGTCGGCGTGGTAAGCGGCGCAATTGCTCTCGATTCAGCCGCCGCGGAGCGCCTTTCGGCCAGGGGCACGCCGGTGATCCTGGTGCGCCACGACATCGTCACCTCGGACATCGGCGGCATCGCGCAGACCCAAGGAATCCTGACGGCCACCGGCAGCCGGACTTCGCACGCCGCGGTGGTGGCCCGGCAGCTCGGCAAAGTGTGCTTGGTGGGGTGCGCCGGGCTGACGGTCGACCTGGAACAGCGGCGCTGCAGGCTGGGTGAGCAGGTGATCGAGGAAGGCGATTTTCTGTCGCTCGATGGAAATGAAGGCCGCGTGTATCGCGGCAAGCTCAACGTAGTGACGGAGCGTCCCGAGCGGGAGTTGAACGAAATCGCCCGATGGACCCGTGCCGCGGTTGAGCATGGCCCGCCTGCGCATCGCCAGCACGTCACCGCTTGAGAAGCGCTACTTGTCCTCGAAGGGCACCTCGAAATAGAAGTACTCCTTGCCGGTCGATGCATCGGCCAGTCCGTTGACGTACAGATACGCTCCCGGCCGCACGGCGCTATTGAAATAGAAGAAGCCGTGAACCTGTTCGCCGATCGGCAGAAGCTTGGCGCTGAAGGCGAGTCCATCGATCTCCGGCACGTCCAGCGGGCCGTGGGTTTTTCTCGGCAAGGGAATCGGAGGAGCCGAGGGAACGCGATAATCGCGATTCGACACACCATCCCACAACCGCACGTCGAGCGGTTTCATCGGGTCCAGCCGATCGTTCTGCAGATCGATCAGCTCGGTCTTCAGGTTCAGCCGCAGAGCCTTTCCCGTATCGTTCTTGATCACCACCAGGATCGGGAGGATGCCGTACTTGTAAGGGTTGGCTTTGCCGAACGCAGTCTTGACTTCGTCTTCGCGAGTATAGGGAACCGCCGCGATGGTAATGCCGCTCTGGGTCTGGTGGCCGGGGTAGGACGCCGCGGGCTTCGGCGCGAAACGTACGTCCTTATCGGCGGCCGAAGCCTTGTGGGCTAAGCCAGCCGCCGCTATACTCATAAGGACAATCTTCAAGATCGGCCTCAAGAAAATCGGCACCGCCACGCGTCTCATTTATTTCCTCTACCAGGTCTTACAGATTCTCGTCAGCCCTGTGGTGGCTCTGTATCTACTGTACCGGGGAATTCGCGACCGCGCGTACTTCGCGCATCTTCCCGAACGCTTCGGATTCCTTCCACCGTCTTATGGAACGACGGGTTCGCGGGTGATCTGGTTTCATGCGGTGTCGGTCGGGGAAGTCTTGTCCGCGGTGGAGCTGATCCGGCAAATCAAGCAGGAACAGCCGGCCATCTCGGTCTTTTTATCGACCACAACCCTGGCCGGCCGCGCGACCGCCGAGCAGCGTTTGAAAGACAACGTCTTCTACCTTCCCTTGGACTACCGGTCCATGATCCGGCGCGTGCTGCGCCGTCTGCGGCCCGCCGTTGTGGTGATTCTCGAAACCGAGATCTGGCCGAATCTGTACCGCGAAGCGCGGCGCGCCGGAGCCTCGCTGTTGATGGTGAACGCGCGCATCTCCGATCGCAGCCTTCCCAGCTATGAACGCGCGAGCGGCTTCTTCCGTCACGTTCTAATCTGGCCCAATGCGATTCTGGCGCAGACCGAAGAAGACGCCCGGCGCTTGACCGTGGCCGGGGCGCCGGCGGAAACGGTCACGGTTTCCGGCAACCTGAAGTTCGACTTCAAGCCGCCGGCGTCCGGCATGGCTCCCGACATCGCGGCTTTTTTGAAAGAAAAAGCTGCTGAATCAATAAACGCCGCGAAATCAATGTGGATCGCGGCGAGCACCATGCCGCCCAAAGAGCCCGCCGATCCGGATGAAGACGACGCCGTGATCTCGGCTTTTTCGTCTCTAAATCGCCCCGGCCTGCTGCTAATTCTTGCTCCACGCCATCCGCAGCGCTTCGATGCGGTAGCGGAGAAATTGGCGCGCGCCGGAATCCCGTTCGCGCGGAGAACTACGCTCGATCAAGCGCCCGGCGACGCTCGTGTGCTGCTGCTGGATTCGATCGGCGAGCTCGCCGCGTTGTTTGAGCTGGCTGACGTGGTCTTCATGGGCGGGACTCTGGCTTCGCGCGGCGGCCATAACATTCTTGAAGCCGCGTATTTCGCCAAGCCGGTGATCGCCGGACCGCACATGGAAAACTTCGCGGCGATTGCCGAAGAGTTTTCGGCTGGGACAGCGCTGGTCCGCATCGCGGGCGCGGGCGATCTCGCTCCCGCGGTCGCCGCGCTGCTGGATGATGTAGGGCGTGCGCACGCCATCGGCATCAGAGCAAGGGAGCTGGCCAATTCCAAGCGGGGAGTAGCCGCTCGCATCGCAGCGCTGGTAATGAACGTGGCCGCGGAAGCCGTCCCCGACCCGCAGCGGACGTTTCCGGCTCGTGTTTTGCTTACTCCTCTTTCCTGGATCTGGCGCGCCGGGCATCGCGTCAATTTGCGGCGGCCTGCACAGTCGCTTTCGACCAGGGTCGTGAGCGTGGGAGGGTTGGCCATGGGAGGCGTGGGCAAGACCCCTGTGGTGGCGCACTTGGCCGGGCGCCTTACCGCAGCGGGAAAAGTTCCGGCGATCCTGACCCGCGGGTATCGCCGGAAGTCGAGCCAGGATGTGATCGTCGCCCGCGGCGAAACAGCTTCCGTTGAAGACACCGGCGATGAAGCCCAAATCTTCCTGCGCGCCGGCCACGCGCACGTCGGCATCGGCGCGGACCGGTTTGCGCTCGGCCGCAAGATGGAACAGCAACTCCATCCCGACGTGTTCCTGCTCGACGATGGGTTCCAGCACGTGCAACTCAAGCGTGACCTAGATATCGTTCTGATCGACGCCCTCGACCCGCTTGCCGGCGGTGTTTTCCCGCTAGGCCGCCTGCGCGAGCCGTTCCCAAACATCGCGCGCGCCACGGTGATCCTGGTGACTCGCGTAGAACAGGGGCAGGGCATAACGGGAATCGAGCGCCTGATCCGCACGCACAACAAAACCGCGCCAATCCACCGCTGCCGGATGGTCCCTCGCGAGTGGGTCCGCTTTGGTGGCGCGACGCCGAAACCATTCTCGAAAGCAGGCGCCTTCTGCGCGCTGGGCTCTCCCAATTCGTTCTGGTTGAGCCTGCAGGAGACCGGCGTCGAAGTTGCGTTTCAGCAGGCATTTCGCGATCATCATCCCTACAGCCTCTCTGATCTGGAGCGCCTGGCTGCGCTCGGCTTGGCTCAGAGTGCCGACGCTTTGGTGACCACGGAAAAAGACATCATGAACCTGCCCGTAGGCGCTGCGGCGGCCCTGGGAAAGCTCCCGCTGTATTGGCTGAAACTGGGCGTCGAGATCGAGGGGGAACAGGATCTGCTTAGGCGAATGCTATGAGAATCGCCATCTTCGGAGGGACCTTCGATCCCATCCACTCCGCCCACCTGGTTATCGCGCATGAAGCCGCGGAAGCCTTTGCGCTCGACCGCATTCTGTTCATCCCGGCCGGCAATCCTCCTCACAAGGAAGCCGGCGCGTCGTACCAGGACCGCTTCCGCATGGTGGAGCTAGCCTGCGCCGCGGACCCGCGCTTTGAGCCTTCCCGCATGGAAGAGGGTCGCGAGAAGAGTTACTCGATTCACACCATTGAGCGCCTCACGGCTCCGGAGCAGACGCTGCTGTTCATCATCGGCGCCGACGCTTTCGCCGAAATCCGCACCTGGCATCGGTGGGAAGACGTGGTGCGCGGTGTCGAGTTCATCGTGGTCACGCGCCCGGGGCATCGCTATCTCAGTCCGCCCGGAGCGCGGGTGCACAGGCTGGACACGGTGGCGCTTCCGGTTTCTTCCTCCGAGATCCGGCAGGAGTTGGCCAAGGGGCAGACTCCCGCGGTGCTTCCGCCTGCGGTTGCCGGATACATTCACGCGCATCATCTTTATCGATAGCCCACCCAGTCAGGGCTTTGCAGTATGATATCCGTGATCCGAATTCGGGAGGCTCTTACCATGCGTAAAGTCATGTTGGTCGCAATGTTTGCGTCGGTCGCAGTAGCGATGCTGGTTTCCTCGAAGCTGGTGGCCCAGAACCCTCCGCCGCCGATCGCCGACTCCAGCAAGCTCTACAACACAGCCAAGAAGAAGGTGCTCGAGGGCAAGCAGGTGTTCAGCTTTACGCAATCCACCGCCGATCCGGAGGGTTACTGCGAGCGCGCCAAACACTACGACTTCACATGGTTCGAGATGCAGCACTCGACGCTGGAGTTCCGCGACATCGAAGCCATGATCAAGGCTTGCCCTCACGTGGCCGCGACGCCCATGATCCGCCTTCCCGACGCTCAGGAGTGGCGGATTCAGCACTCCACCGATATCGGCGCGCTGGGCGTGATCATACCCACCGTCGACGATGTCGACCGGGCCCGCGAAGGCGCTAAGTGGGCGCGGTTCCCACCGGTGGGCCGGAGGAGCTCGGGACAAGGCCAAGCCCCGCAGATCTGGGGCGTGCAGGGTGTCAATTATCGCCAGACCATCAATGACAACATGCTGGTGGTGATCATGATCGAGACTCCCACGGGTGTGGCCAACGCCTACGATATCGCCTCAGTGCCGGGTGTGGATGTGGTGATCATCGGCAACAACGATCTGGCGTCCTTCTCCGGTTACCCGCAGAACAGCCCTGAATACCAGGCCATGGTGACCAAGATTCACGACGACACTCTGCGCGCGGGCAAGATTTTCGGCCAGGCCAACGCCATGTACGCCACCGGCCATCCCTTGAGCAAGGACGCGAAGTTCTTCCAGAACGGGCCGTCGAACGACGGCTGGACGCCTCCCGCCCGCGGAGGCCGTGGCGGGCGCGGCGCGGTGGTGAATCCAAACGCTCCGCCGCCGGGAGAAGACGGTAAGTAGTTCGGGCCAGTCAACCGAGGTCAGCTCAGTTTGTCGAGCCTCTTGCGCAGCAACTCCCGCTCGCGGGCGTTCTGCGTCATCGCGGCGGCGCGCTCGAACTCGGCGCGGGCTTCCTCCTTCCGGCCCAGCTTGACGAGAAGGTCGCCGCGCACGCTGGGCAGCAGGTGATACTCGCGCAGCGACGGCTCCGCCGCGAGCGCATCGATAATTTCGAGCCCTGCCTGCGGCCCGAAGGCCATCCCGACCGCGACCGCGCGGTTCAGCTCGACGACCGGTGATGGCGTAAGCTGGGCCAGGTCGCCATACAACGAGGCGATCCGCGCCCAGTCCGTTTTCTCTGCGGTGCGGGCGCGCGCATGACAACCCGCTATCGCCGCCTGCAGTTCGTAAGACCCGCGGCCGCCAAGTTTCTCCGCCCGATCCAGCGCGGCCAACCCCCGGCGGATCAGCAGATGGTCCCACAGCGCCCGATTCTGTAGGAGTAGAAGGATCGGCTCGCCGGAGGGACCGGTGCGCGCCGGAATCCGTGACGCCTGGATCTCCATTAGCGCGACCAGGCCCTGGACTTCCGGCTCAGCCGGCGCGAGTTCCGCGAGGATTCGCCCCAGCCGGAGCGCATCTTCGCACAGCGCCGGGCGCATCCAATCCTCGCCAGCCGTCGCCGCGTAGCCTTCGTTGAAGACGAGATAGACCGTTTCGAGCACCGAGGCCAGACGTTGCGACAGTTCTTCCCCGCGCGGCACCTCGAAAGGGATGAGCTTCTCCGCCAGCGTGCGTTTGGCGCGCACGATGCGCTGGGCGATGGTGGATTCGGGAACCAGGAACGCTCGCGCGATTTCTTCCGTGGTCAGGCCTCCGAGCAGCCGTAGCGTCAGCGCCACGCGAGCCTCGCGGGACAGCGCCGGATGACAGGCGGTGAACATCAGCCGCAGCATGTCGTCGCCCAATTCGTCTTCCCACGCCGCGCCCGCCGCCGCTTCGATCTCGGTGGCGGCCTGCGATTGCAACGGCTCCAGCTCACGAGCCAGTTCCTCGTGCTTCCGATCGAGCCGTTTGCTGCGCCGCAGATGATCGAGGGCGCGGTGCTTGGCCGCGGCCATCAGCCACGCGCCGGGATTGCGAGGCACGCCCGAAGCCGGCCACTGCTCGATGGCGGCCAAGAAGGCGTCCTGCGCCAGTTCCTCGGCGATGCCGACATCGCGCACCATTCGCGCCAGCGCCGCGATCAGGCGAGCCGATTCGATGCGCCAAACGGCGTCGATGGTCTTGCGAACGTGTGCTCCGGTAGCGGTCACCCGCTACCGATCACAACATTCTTGCTGCTGCGGCTGCAAGCCGCCGAAGCGCTACTGATGCAAGCTGCGGATCGACTCCTGCACCTCCGCCGGAAAATCGCCAGCGTCGTGGATCTGCCGGACCTCGATCATTTCGTCGTTTGTTGCGGGGCAGCGCTTGGCCCACTCGATGGCTTCCTCGCGCGATTTGGCCTGGATCATCCAGTAGCCGCCGATGACTTCCTTGGCCTCGGCAAAGGGACCGTCGGTGACAGTGGGGGTTCCGTTCTTGAAGGTGACGCGCGCGCCGCTCGAAGGCGGAAGCAGGCCGTTCAGCTCCAGCAGCACGCCGGCTTTCTGGAGCTGTTCGTTGTACTTCATCATGCGGGCGACGTCCTTAGGGTCGGGCATCCAGTCTGGCTCGACCTTTTCGTAATGCTTGGGAATCATGATCATCATGAATCGCACAGTCACCGTCCTCCTTTTCCGCCGGTATCAGCCGGAGCCTCGTAGATCTGGCGAATTTCGGATTCGCCATCGCCTGCCACGCTGAGGAACCGCTTGGTGAGCTCGACGGCCTCCTGTTTGGAAGCTGCCTGGATCAACGCAAAGCCTCCGATGATCTCCTTGGCTTCCGTGAAGGGGCCGTCCGTTACCGTGTACTTGTCGCCAGACCGCCGCACGCGGGCGCCCAGAGCGCTCGGCAGGCAGCCTTCGGTTGCGAGCAAATGGCCGGACTGCATCATTTCCTGGATCAGCCTGCCCATGCTTTCCATGTGCTGCTGCGTGGGCGGGGTGCCCTCGGGCTTACCCGGCTTGTAGATACAAAGGAATCGCATTTTTGTCTCCTCTCCCCTTGAAGGCTCGTTTGTCTTCCGCCCTCACTCACGCGTCGAACAGAGAGGGCCAGAATCGACAGGCTCACCGGATTTTTTTCAAGCCGTCTCCTTTAAACAGATCTGGATGGTCTCCGCGGCGAAGTCGGCTTGTTCCTGGGTGATGAGCAGCGGTGGGCACAGGCGGATGGTGTTGGGGCCGCATCCCAACACCAGCAACCCACGCTCGAAGCACAACTGGACTACCTTGTCGCGCGCCGCCGGTGCGCGTTCCTTCGTGGCATGATCCTTCACCAGCTCGATGCCGATCATCAGGCCGAGCCCGCGCACTTGCCCCACACATTGATATAGCTGCGGCAAGTGGCGCAGCCGATCGAGGAGTTGGGTGCCTACGCTCGCCGCGTTCGCGATCAGGCCGTCTTCCAGGAGCCGGATAGTGGTCAACGCGGCCGCGACCGCGACAGGATTGCCCCCGAAAGTGCTGGCGTGGGCTCCGGGCGGCCAGGTCATCAGGTCGGCGCGGGCGATGGTGGCGCCCAGCGGAAGTCCGCTGGCGATGCCTTTGGCCAGGCAGATCACATCGGGAATTGCATCAAAATGTTCGCAGGCAAACATCTTTCCTGTCCGTCCCATACCACTCTGAACTTCATCGAATACGATAAGTATGCCGTAGTTGTCGGCCAGCTTCCGCAGGGCTTCGAAGAACTTCCGGGGCGGGACGATATAGCCGCCTTCGCCCTGCACCGGTTCGAGGAAGATGGCGGCGCAGTCCTGCGGCGGAAGCTCGGTCCGAAACAACTCGTTTTCAATGGCTTCCACGCATTCCACGGCACACGAATCCGGAGTTTTTCCATAAGCACAGCGGTAGCAGTCGGCGTAGGGGGCGTGGTGCGCGCCCGGCATCATCGGGAAAAACCCCTGCTTTTGCCTGCTCTTAGAAGCGGTTAGTGCAAGCGATCCCATGGTCCGGCCGTGGAAGGCACCGGAGAAGGCGACAAACTCCGAGCGCCCGGTATGGTAGCGGGCCATCTTGATTGCCGCCTCGATCGCCTCGGTCCCTGAGTTGCAGAAGTGAACCCGGCGGGGGACATCTCCCGGCACCAAACTTGCTAGTTTTTCAGCTAGTTGGACCATGTTTTCGTAATAGAAGTCGGTACCTGACATATGAATCAACCGGGCGGCTTGATCCTGAATGGCTTGAACCACTTGCGGATGGCAGTGGCCGGTGGAGACCACGGCGATGCCGGCGGCGAAGTCCAAGAAAAGGTTGCCATCGGGGTCCTCAACCATGGCTCCTTCGGCTCGGGAGGCGACCAGGGGGTAGCTACGGGTATAGGAAGGGGAGATAACTTGCTGATCCCGTTCGATGATGGCCTGGGCTTTGGGGCCGGGGAGCGGAGTGAGGATGCGTGGCAGCGTGGCTGGCATACTTGACAATAGTACGCTAAGATTGTTGAAGTGTCAAAGACTAATATGGTATCTTTCCATTAGAGGCAAGCATCAAACGGAGTAGCTTATGGACTTCAATCGTTTCACGGAAAAACTCCAGGAGGGCGTCCGGAGCGCCCAATCCCTCGCCGCGCAGCGAGGCCAGCAGCAGGTAGACGTCGAGCATCTTCTGGCGGCCTTGCTGGAACAGGAGGGCGGCTTGGCGCAGTCGGTTCTGGCCAAGACCGGGGTCAAGCTGGAGGATCTGCACCGGCGCCTGACCGAGGTGCTGGACAAGCTCCCGCGCGTAAGCGGGGGGGCCGCGAGCATGGAGCAAATCTATGTGACCCCGCGCCTCCAATCCCTGCTGACCCGTGCGGAAGCCGAAGCCAAGCGTTTGAAGGACGACTACGTCTCGATCGAGCACGTGCTGCTGGCCGCGACCGACGAGAAAGTCTTCAAGGACTTGGGCGTAACCCGCGACCGGCTCATGCGGACGCTGCAGGAGGTTCGCGGAACGCAGCGTGTGACCACGCAAAACCCGGAAGCGACCTACGAAGCGCTGGAAAAATACGGCCGGGATCTCACTAAGCTGGCCGCATCCGGCAAGTTGGATCCGGTGATTGGGCGCGATGACGAGATTCGCCGCGTGATCCAGGTGCTTTCGCGGCGCACCAAGAACAATCCGGTTCTGATCGGCGAGCCAGGCGTCGGCAAGACGGCCATCGTTGAAGGCTTGGCCCAGCGCATCGTGCGCGGAGACGTTCCGGAGGGTTTGAAGGATAAAAAGGTGGTCGCGCTGGATATGGGCGCGCTGATAGCCGGGGCGAAGTTCCGCGGCGAGTTCGAAGAACGTCTCAAAGCGGTCTTGAAAGAGGTCTCGGCCTCCGCCGGAACTGTGGTTCTGTTCATCGACGAATTACACACGGTGGTGGGAGCGGGCAAGGCCGAGGGCGCGATGGACGCCGGCAACCTGCTGAAGCCCATGCTCGCTCGCGGGGAGCTGCATTGCATCGGGGCAACGACTCTGGATGAATATCGGAAGTATGTCGAGAAGGACGCGGCCTTGGAGCGGCGTTTCCAGACCGTGCTGGTCGATCAGCCGACGGTAGAAGACACCATCTCCATCCTGCGCGGTTTGCGCGAGCGTTACGAAGGCCATCACGGCGTGCGCATCAAGGATTCGGCTCTGGTGGCCGCGGCGGTGCTGAGCCAGCGCTACATCTCTGACCGCTTCCTGCCGGACAAAGCCATCGATCTGGTGGATGAAGCGGCGGCCAAGCTGCGTACCGAGATCGACTCGATGCCGGCTGAGCTGGATGAGAGCCTGCGGCGGCAGATGCAGCTCGAGATCGAGCGCGAGGCGTTGAAGAAAGAAAACGACGCGGCGTCGAAAGAACGGCTGCGCAAGATCGAGAAGGTACTGGCCGAGCTCAAGACGGAGTCCGCTTCCCTTAAAGCTCAATGGCAGGCCGACCAGGAAGCCATCAAGAAGCAGCGCGAGCTGCGCGCGCGGATGGAGCAGGTGAAAGTCGAGATCGAGCAGGCCGAGCGCGCCTACGATCTGAACAAGGCCGCGCAGTTGAAGTACGGCACTCTGGCATCGATTGAGAAGGAGCTGGAAAAACCCGCACGCGAGCCGATGCTGCTCAAAGAAGAAGTGACCGAAGAGGACATCGCGCAAGTGGTGAGCCGCTGGACCCACATTCCGCTTTCGAAGCTGCTCGAAGGCGAAGTGCAGAAGCTGCTGCATCTTCCCGAGGAGCTGCACCAGCGGGTGGTGGGCCAGGACGAAGCTGTGGAAGCCGTGGCGGACGCGGTGATGCGGGCGCGCGGAGGGTTGAAGGATCCCAAGCGGCCCATCGGCAGTTTCCTGTTCCTTGGTCCTACCGGCGTCGGCAAGACCGAGCTGGCTCGGGCGCTGGCGCAGTTCCTGTTCGACGATGAGCGGGCGCTGGTGCGCATCGATATGTCGGAGTACCAGGAGAAGCACACGGTTTCGCGGCTGGTGGGCGCGCCTCCCGGATACATCGGCTATGAAGAAGGCGGCCAGTTGACCGAGACAGTCCGGCGCAAACCGTACTGCGTGGTGCTGCTCGATGAAATCGAGAAAGCCCATTCCGACGTGTTCCACGTGCTGCTGCAGGTGCTGGACGACGGGCGCCTGACCGACGGCCAGGGCCGGACGGTGGATTTCAAGAACACCATCGTGATCATGACTTCGAATGCGCCTAAGGAGGAACTGCCGAGGCTCTTTCGGCCGGAGTTCCTGAACCGCGTGGACGAGATCATCGACTTCCACCGGTTGACGAAAGAGAATCTAAAGAAGATCGTCGATATCCAGTTGAACGGTCTGAAGGCGCGGCTGGCCGACCGGCGCATTGAAATCGAATTGACCGATGCCGCCAAGGAACACCTGATTGAGGTCGGCTACGACCCGGCGTTCGGCGCGCGGCCGCTGAAACGCGCGATCCAGAGAGAAATTGAGACGCCGCTGGCGCGGAAGCTGGTGGCTGGCGAAGTCCGCGACGGCGGGCAGGTTCGGATCGATGAAAAGGGCGGGGAACTGGTGTTTGAAGCCCCGCTGCATGCAGGAGCATCTAAATGACGAAGGACAATGATATGGCAGAGAAAGTAGAGACCACGATTCGGACGTTGCCATTGCTGGCGCTCAAGAACTCGGCGTTATTTCCGGGTTTGATGATGCCGCTGGCGGTGGGGCGGAAAAGTTCGGTTGCAGCGGTAGACGCGGCGCTGGCAACCGAGGAGAAGGACCTGGTGGTGGTCGCCCAGCGCGACGCCGCCTCCGACACGCCCAAGGCCGCGGACGTATACACGGTAGGAACCCGCGCGACCATTCGGAGACACCATCATGTCCGTCCCGATCAGCTCGACATCATGGTTCTCGGCGCTGAGCGCGTCGTGATCATGAAGGTGGAGGAGGACGGTTATCTGCACGCTCGCGTCCGCCCGTTGCCTTTGCCCGACGATTCCAGCCGCGAGACCGAGGCCTTGACGCTTTCGCTGATGGAGATGGGAACCAAGTTCCTGCAACTGGCGCAGGGCGGGAACATTCAACAGGACATCGTACGGATGTTTGCGGCGGAGCAGGATCCGCTGCAACTGGCGTTCATGATCGCTTCGGTGATGAACCTGGACGCGGCCAAGGAGCAGGCGTTACTGGAAACCCCGACGCGCTTGGAAGGCCTGCGCATGGTGCTGGGCTGGCTCTCGCACGAAGTGGATGTGCTGGAGCTGCGCAACAAGATCGCCAATGAAGCTCGCACGGAGATGAGCAAGGAGCAGCGCGAGTACGTGCTGCGGCAACAGAAGAAGGCCATCGAGCAGGAGCTGGGCGAAACCAACGGCGATCAAGCCGAGGTCAAGCAGCTCCGCGACCGGCTGGCCAAGGCGGAGCTTCCCGAAGACATCCGCAAGGAAGCCGAGCGCGAGATGGGTCGCCTGGAGAAGCTGCCCGCGGGACAGCCCGAGTTCAGCGTGATCCGGACCTGGCTCGAATATGTGATCGAACTGCCGTGGATCAAGCAGAGCGAAGACTCGCTCGATCTGAAGCGGGCTCGCGAGATCCTGGACGAGGATCACTTTGGCATCACCAAGGTGAAGGACCGCATCATCGAGCAGCTCGCGGTGCTGAAGCTGAATCCTTCGGCCAAGGCTCCGATTCTGTGCCTGGTGGGTGCGCCCGGCGTGGGCAAGACCTCGCTGGGGCAATCCATCGCTCGCGCGCTGGGACGCAAGTTCGAGCGCATGAGCCTGGGCGGCCTGCACGATGAAGCCGAACTGCGCGGCCACCGGCGAACCTATATCGGCGCCTTGCCGGGGCGGCTGATCCAAGCCATGCGGCGCGCGGGTTTCCTGAACCCGGTGCTGATGCTGGACGAGGTGGATAAGCTCGGCCGCGACTTCCGTGGCGATCCCGCGGCGGCGCTGCTGGAGATTCTGGATCCGGAGCAGAACAAAGCCTTCCGCGACAACTACCTCGACTTGCCGTTCGACTTGTCGAAGGTGCTGTTCATCACCACGGCCAACACTCTGGATACGATTCCAGCGCCGTTGCTGGACCGCATGGAGATCCTGCGGCTTTCCGGCTACAGCGAAGAGGAAAAGATGCAGATCGCGCGGCGTTACCTGTTGCCTCGCCAGTTGAAGCAGACGGGTCTGACCGCGGAGCAGTTCATCCTCACCGATGAAGCTCTGCATAAAGCCATCGGCTCTTACACGCGAGAAGCGGGCGTGCGGCGGCTGGAGCAGGTGCTGGGGCGGATCATCCGTAAAGTTGCGGTGAAGTTCGCCGAGGGCTCGACTGAAACGGTCACCGTCGGCGCCGACGACGTGCCCGAATTGCTGGGTCCGGAGAACATTCTGCCGGAGCAGGCTCGCAAGGAGCTTCCGGCGGGTGTCGCAACCGGCCTGGCGTGGACCGAGACCGGCGGCGATGTCCTTTATATCGAGGCGGCGCTGCTTCCCAACGGCAAGGAACTGGTGATCACCGGCCAACTGGGCGAGGTGATGCAGGAGTCGGCCAAGACGGCGCGCAGCTACCTGTGGAGCCACGCGCGTGAATTTGGCCTGGAGCCGGAAAGGTTCCTGAGCTCCGGTCTGCACATTCACGTGCCGGCAGGCGCCATCCCCAAGGATGGGCCTTCGGCGGGCGTGACCATGACCACGGCGCTGGCGTCGCTCTACTCCGGAATTCCGGCGCGCAACGATACGGCGATGACCGGCGAGGTGACGCTGACCGGCCTGGTGCTTCCTATCGGGGGCGTCAAGGAGAAGGTGCTGGCGGCTCGCCGAGCGGGGCTGAAGCGCGTGGTCCTGCCTCGCGGAAACGAGAAGGATCTGCGCGACCTGCCCAAAGAGGTTCGCGACGAGATGACCTTCATCTTTGCGGATCGCGTGGAAGACGTGCTCGCCGACTTGCTGCCGGAGCTGGTGTGCACGCCGATTCCGATGGTGCCGGTGCGGGCGGCGTAACGCGCCGCTATACTTGCAGTGATGGAAGTCAATCTTTCACCTGAGAAAGAAGCCCGCCTCCAGGAGGTTGCGACCCGCAGCGGGAAGACTGCGGTAGCGCTTGTCCAGGAGGCGGTTGACCGCATGCTCGAGTACGAGCGGGACTTCCTGGAAGCCGTCGAGAAGGGTCGAGCTGACGCCCGCCGAGGCGCCCTGCTGGACCACGACGAAGTCGTGGAGCGCATCGAGAGAATTCTGCGTTCTTAGATGGATGTTGGTTGGACCGAGGCCGCTGCCGAGGATCTGGCGCGCATTGTCGAATACATTTCCCGAGAAAATCCTGAAGGCGCCGTTCGGGTGGCAAAGACCATTTTCGACGGAGTTGCCGCGCTGCGGACGCTTCCGCGCCGCGGGCGAGTCGGCTTGGCCGAAAATACTCGCGAAATCTTGTTCCCGCCTGGGCCGTACATCGCGGTATATGAGATTCTCGGCGACCAAGTGCAGGTGCTTCGGATTCGGCATGCAGCTCAGCATTGGCCGTAAGAGGAGTCGCCGGGGCGTTCAGCGGCAAGTCCGGTTTGACCCCCTCGCTCCCCCGCCGTGACATAATCGCGGGGATCGTCCAAGGTCCACGGGTGGCGCGACGGCGCGTGCGAGTTCGATCCCGGCTTTACTCGTAAGGGATATCCACCTGAGCAGAGCTGCCGGGAGTGGCCGCGTTTACTGCCGTGACGGTTTGCGCAACGTGAGATCGGATCAGACTCCACCTTCCCTGACCCGGCACCACAATGACGATCTTGCGGCCTGTAAGGTTCTGCTGACGGATGAGATCCTTGTCTGCTGTCACGAAATCCTCGAACCCGGCAGCCTCGGGCTCGTTAAGCAAGTCCCCGTTCTCAACTTGCACCCAGTGTGTACCCCGGTTCCGTTGGTGCCGGTGCGCGCGGCGTAAGAGCAACTCGAAAGGAATACGGCCGAGGCCGGCGAGTTGCCGCTCGCTTGTCCTCGGTCGCCTTTTTTGAACTCCGCCGGAAGCGCGTGACGGCGCGGGTACAATAGACTGTTCGCCACGGGAACGCATGAAGCGCGCAAGGCTCATCGCAGGGACGGGGATCGGAGTGGTGGTTCTTACTGCGCTGGCGGTTCAGGTTGCAGGCGTGGCGCGGGAGATCCGGTTGCAATCGACCGTGGATGAGGCGCAGCCGGCGGACGTGATCGTCGTGCTCGGCGCGGCGGAGTATAGAGGGAAGCCGTCGCCGGTGCTGGAAGCCCGGCTCAATCACGCCCTGTTTTTATATTTGCAGGGATTTGCGCCCCGAATTTTGACCACGGGCGGCAAAGGAGGCGATCCCACCTATACCGAGGGCGAGGTCGCGCACGCCTATTTGGCCCGGCACGGCGTTCCGTCGGAGGCGATTTTAGTCGAGTCCGAGGGAGAAACCACGGTGCAGAGCCTGGCAGCCGCAGTGGAAATTATGCGGCGGATGAATTTGAAGTCGTGCATTGTGGTGAGCGACGGCTATCACATTTACCGCGTGAAGAAGGTGCTGGAAGGCGAGGGGATGAAGGTGTACGGGTCGCCGAGGCCGGAAGACCGGCCGCCGGAGGGCCGTACCGAGACGTGGCTGAGACTGCGGCAGGCGCTCGCGTATGATTTGTGGAGGGTCGGGATCCCGATTTAGCGGGGAGTCGCGGTGACGGTTTGGGGTTGCATAGTCGCCGATCCCGTCCTAACGTGGTAAGTGGGCATGACCAAAACCACCGTTTCATCGAAAGGACAAATCGCTATTCCGAAGGCGGTGCGCGAGCGGCTCAACCTGAAGTCTGGCACCGAGGTGTCGCTCGACGTCCAGGGCGAAGCTGTCGTCATTAGGCGCTTGGTGCGGACCCTGCCTGACTGGCACACGATGCAGGGTATGGCGCCGGGACGCGAAAGCCTGACGGATGCTCTCGAAGCCGAGCATCGCGCCGAACTCGACCGAGAAGATGGCAGGCTCCAAGGTCATTGACGCCTGGGCGTTGCTGGCCTGGGTGCGGAATGAACAGCCTGCCGCGGAGAGCGTCCGGCTCGCTTTGCAAGCAGCCGAAGACGGTGGCACACCCCTTTCCATGAGTTGGATAAACGCCGGTGAAGTCTACTACATGCTCAGCCGCAAGCATGACGCCAAGACGGCCGAGGAATTCCTGACCCGGCTTCCGTCTCTTCCCATCCGCCTGATTCTGCCGGAGGAGGACGACATCATCGCCGCCGCCAAGCTGAAGGCGTCCTATCGGATTTCGTACGCGGACGCCTTCGCCGCTGCGCTGGCGATCAAGGAGAAGTCCGCAGTCATCACCGGCGACCCAGAGTTGCGCGATATGGGTGGTGTTCTCACGGTGGAATGGATCGCCGGCCCGCCAATTCCATAGCAGTTTCGGGACTAGTTTGCGGTCGGCATCTTGTCCACGTGGTCGACTACCAAAATCTCGACTGCCAACTTCGTTTGCTCGATCTTCAGGCCGAGTTGCTTTTCCGCGGCAGCAAAGATCGTAATTCCTCCAGTCGCAAGCGGAGCCGGAGAGGGAGGGCCGGGTGCAGCGCCGCCTGGGCCCGGGGCACCGTCATATTCGATCCTGAAGTCATACCGCCCGTCCAGCCCGGTTTTGTCCACTACGCTAGCGGCTTCGTATGTCGCATATCCGATCTTGGGCGTTTGGTTGGCGAGCCTCCCCTCCAGCCATTTTGCAAAGTCCACCATCGTGTAGTTGCGAAAGGAGGCGACGACTCCTTCCGGATCGCGGGTTTGCTTCCAGAGCGCAGGCCCGAGCTCAGGCGACGGTTTTACCTTAGCACCGCCCTTAGCCAGCCCAACTTCGTAAGCGGGAAAAACTCTGGTTTCGCGGTGAACGGCCAGCCCGAAACGCTCGCGCAACAGCCTCTGCAGCATTAACTGGAATTGTTCCTGCGAGGTTGCTGGCGGAAGCGTTGCTTCAATGTCGTAAGTTTCCTGGTCAAGCCAAGGAGGACTTACAATCCTAATTAACGGCAATCCGAAAGCAGTTTTGATCAAGAATATAAGGGCGACTCCTTTGTAGGAAATCCGTTGCGGGTCATCCGTGCCTGGCCCGCCATTCATTTGCCCCCGGATAGGGAATCTAGCCATGATTTGATTTGCAGGCACCGGCTTCGTTGCGGCCGGCTTCACGCTCGCGGCTTCGAAAGATGGCTCTTCGGCCGCGTGCATCGCGATCGAGCCGACGATCACGATGTACAGAAGGATACTCTCTTTCATGGGTTCCGCCCTGGGGAAATTATAATCCAGGATTGCAGAGAGTTCGGCCACATCGTGGTAAGTGGGCAATGACCAAAACCACCGTTTCATCGAAAGGACTGATCGCCATTCCAAAAGCGGTGCGCGAGCGGCTCAACCCGAAGTCCGGCACCGAGGTGTCCCTCGACACCCTGCCTGACTGGCACACGATGCAGGGTATGGTGCCGGGAGGCGAAAGCCTGACGGATGCTCGCAGGCAGCCGAAGACGGCGGCGCAGGCCTTCCATGTCTGCGGGCGAAGTTTCGTGTAGAATCCTGGCTTGGTACGATTGAATCGACAAAGGTCCCCTCGCAATGAAGCAGCCGTCAACATCTCAGCCAACGGCGACTCCACCGCCGGGACCAGGCACGGCAGTGGACATTGCTACGCTTGAGCTTCTTGCTGCTTGGCGACGGCAAGACGCTACCAACGACCCGGAACAGATTCGCGCGGCTGAGCAGGAGCTGGCCGAATTCAAGAAGGCGATTGACGAAAACCGGGTTTCCGCTGGTGAGCGGAAGCTCTATTCGTGAGCCAGTTTCTCTTCCTCGATTCCGGTCCGCTTGGCCTTCTGACACATCCCCAACGTAGCCCCGAGGTTATCGCTATCGCTGAGTGGCTCTCGCGTTGCCTTCTTAGCGGAGGCCGTGTGATCGTTCCCGCCATCGTTTATTACGAACTCAGACGTGAACTTCTGCGAGCAAAGAAGACCTTTGGAATCGCCCGGCTTGACGCCTTTATCGGCGCAACGGGCGGGGCCCGAAGGCCCGGTCTCGCAGGATGGAGGACGAGGATTGCGCGGGTGTCACCCTTCTTTGTAATTGCTCAAAAGAGAAACGAGATATCTTTGAGCGACATACTCATTTCGGATTGATTTCCAGTTACTAAAGGCAGTCTTCGCCTGGTTGACTTTTGCCGATGCCTTGTTTCGATCCCATTTTGTGGCGTTGCTGTAATCCGCCAGGTGGCGCTGAAACTGAAGCTCTCTGAATGCCCTCGCCACAGACTTCAATTTCGCAGCAACTTGAGGCGGCACCGACGAATCGTAAGTTGCGTTCTCTGCGCGCTTGGATGCGTCCTTCATCGTACAGTGCTCGAATGCCCGCGCAAGATGGTCGCGCGTATCCGCTCGGCTCCAATTGGCAGAAGCTTCCTGTATCAGCAGGCGAAAAAGCGCATAGTAGGCAGTGGAGACGGACCGCCGTAGACTGGCTTGCTTGGGGTTCTTAGACTCCTTGTTGAGAAGGAGGAATGCCTGGGTCAGTAAGTCTTCTGCAAACGGCATCAACTACATCCAGTCAGGGTTCTTGAAATGGGCAGGGTCGGCGGTGAAGTTAAAATAGGGCTGGAGTCCCCACCGATTGAAAGGTTGAATCTGATCAAAAAGAGTGGTTGCTACTCTTTCAGTTACACTCGCAAAGCGGGAGGCGTGGATCGCGTAGGAGGAGAGCAGGATCGCGAAAAAGATTGACGGCTCGCCGTCTGCGTCCGATCCAATCGTGAACCGGACATCCCTGACTTCGCGGGTATCGAGCAGTTTGATCGCCTCGTCGACGGCGTCTTTGAGCTGCGCTTGGTGAACGAAACCGACAGGAACCGGCACGAGTCCATTATCGCGTGGACCGGCGGGTGAGCGCTTGAGCGCTGCGGACGCAGGCCTACGCTCGCAGGCGGCGGCGGATGGGGGCGGTGAAAGCTCGCACAGCCATGTCGATGTCGCTTACGCCCAAGCCTCGGCAGCAACCGTAGTAAACCGCGAGGCCGAGTGGAATCGAGACCGCCAGATCGGCCAAGCGGGCGAATTGAGAAACGCCGAGACGCGCCGACATGAAGTGCGTAGACAGGGCCACGGTTCCGCCCATGGCCGCCGTTGCCAAGCCAACCTTGGCCAACTGGGAGCCCAGCTTCCGCCCATAAATGCCGCCCAGGCGATGGCGCAGGATCCCGAACAGAATCAGGAATCCGAACAGCGCGACCGCCGAGGTCGAAAGCGCCAGCCCGGCGTGACCGAGCCCGGCCAGGCGGATCATGGTGCTGGCGACAGCGTAGTTCACCAGAATGGAGGCGAGGCTGACCAGCATGGGCGTGCGCGCGTCGCCCAGCGCGTAAAACGCCGGGCTCAGGACCTTGATGGCCGCGTAGCCGGTGAGGCCGATGGCGTAGCAGGAAAGGGCTCGCGCAGTTTGTTCGGTGTCGTAGAGGTGGAAGTGGCCGCCCTGATAAATCGCGCCGATGATCGACCGGCCCAGCACCACCAGCCCGATCGAGGAAGGCAGCGTCAGCAGAAACACCATGCCGAGCGAATGCGAAAGCGTCTGGCGAAACTCATCCAGACGGCCCTCGGCTGCGCTGCGCGAAATGGAAGGGAGTGTCGCCGAAGCCATGGCGACGCCGAACAAGCCCAGCGGGAGCTGCATGAAGCGGAAGGCGTAGCCCAGCCAGCTCACCGGGCCGTTGATGCCGGTGACCGGGTCCGAAATGTTGGACGCGAAGTTGGTGTTGACCATCACGTTGATCTGCACCGCGGCGTTGCCCAGGATGGCTGGCACCATCAGGCGCAGGATCCGGACCATGCCGGGATCCGACCAGTGGAACAAGGGGCGGGGGCGATAGCCAAGGCGATACAGGCTCGGCATCTGCCAGGCGAGCTGGAGAGATCCTCCCAGCACCACGCCGATGGCCATGCCTTCGATGCGCGTGAGGTGGAGCGACGGCCCCAGCACGATGCCGAGCAGGATGCCGAATCCGACCGAGCCGAGGTTAAAAAACGTGGAGGCCAAAGCGGGCACGCCGAAAATATGCGAAGAATTGAGGACGCCCATGACCAGCGCGGCCAGAGCCACCAGCAGCAGGAACGGAAACATGACTCGCGTCATGGTGACGGCGAGGGCGAATTTCTGCGGCTCAGCCGCATAGCCGGGGGCCAGCAGATGGACCAGCACGGGCGCGAAGACAACCCCCAGCGCGCAGAGGGCTCCGACGATGACGATCAGCGCGGTGCCCACCAGGTTCACCAGCCGCGCGGCGTCCTGCTTGCTGCGCGTGGTCAGGTACTCGGTGAAGATGGGCACGAAGGCGCTGGAGAGAGCTCCTTCAGCGAACAGGTCGCGGGTGAGATTGGGGATACGGAAGCCGAGCATGAACGCGTCATAGATCATGCCCGCGCCGAACAGACGCGCCATCACGCTTTCGCGGAGCAGCCCGGTGACGCGGCTCATCAGCACCGCCAGCGAGACTACGCCGGCAGAGCGGACCAGCCGCTCCTGACCGCTGGAAGCGGGGTCAGCTACCGTACTGTTCAAGGAAGTGGGCAATGGTCATGATCCCCGTATAGTAGTTCGAGATTTTGTATTTTTCGTTGGGAGAGTGCAAGCCGTCGTCGGGCAGGCCGAAGCCCATCAGGACCGTCGGGATGCCCAGGTGCGTGGCGAAGTCGCCGACGATCGGGATCGATCCGCCAATGCGTATGAAGACGGTCTCGCGGCCCAGAATTTCGGAGAAGGCCTTCGCGGCGGTGTGGATGGCGGGGTGGTCGGCCTTGACCGAGATCGACGGCGAGGCGCTGAGAATGCGGACCTCGGTTTGAATTCCGGCGGGCGTGTTATCGGCGACGAATTTCTTGAAAGCTGCGACGATTTTTTCCGGGTTCTGATCCGGCACCATGCGCATGCTGACCTTCGCCGTGGCTTTCGCGGGAATCACGGTTTTGGCTCCCGGCGCGGTGTAGCCGCCGGCGATGCCGTGGACCTCCAGGGTGGGGCGCGCCCACAGGCGCTCAAAGACCGAGAAGCCGGGCTCGCCGGTGAGCTGCGTCGAGCCGACTTCGTGCTTGAGGAACTCCTCTTCACTGAAGGGCAGAATCGACCAGCTGTGTTTTTCGGCCGTTGAAGGCGGCTTGACGTCGTCGTACATGCCCGGAATGTGGATGTGGCCGTTCGCATCCTTCATTTTCGCGAGCAGCTCCACCAGACCGAAGATGGCGTTGGGTGCGGCGCCGCCGTACTGGCCGGAGTGGAGATCGCGCGACGGCCCGCGAGCCTCGATTTCGGTGTAGATCAGGCCGCGGAGACCGATGCACAGCGTGGGGATGCCTTCGGCGTAGAGCTCGGTATCGGAGACCAGCGCGACGTCGGCCTTCAGCTTGGCCGGGTTTTCCGCGACGAACTTGGCGATGGCTTCGCCGCCGACTTCTTCTTCCCCCTCGATCAGGAACTTGATGTTGACCGGCAGCGTTCCGTTGACTGCGCGCAGAGCCTCGATGGCTTTGATCTGCGAATACATCTGGCCCTTGTCGTCGCAGGCTCCGCGGGCGTAGAGGTTGCCGTCGCGGATGGTGGGCTCGAACGGAGGAGTGTGCCATTCCTCCAGCGGGTCGGGTGGCTGGACGTCGTAATGGCCGTAGCACAGCACGGTCGGCTTGCCGGGCTTGTGCAGCCAGTCGGCGTAGATCAAGGGATGGCCCGCGGTGGGGATGATCTCGACGTGCTCCATGCCGGCGTCGTTCAAGCTGGCGGCTACGAAGTGCGCGGCTTTGGCGACATCCTTCGAGTGGGCGGGCTGGGCGCTGATGCTGGGAATGCGGAGGAACTGCTTCAACTCATCAAGGAGGCGGTCCTGGTGCTGGTCGACGAAGTTCTTGGTGGAAGGAGACACTTCTTAATTATAGGAGGCAGGGGCGTGAGCAAGGCTCCGCCCCAAGGGCCGCGCCGCGCTGCGGGGCGAACGGACTCGCCAATTTGATGCCCCGCCGGGCGCGCGCTAAAATCGCCTAATGAAGACAATTGGGGGCGCAGGACGTTATATGAAGCGGGGGGTTCGGGCCGCTCTGCTGATGCTAATCACCGCGGCTGCGGCAGCGGCGCAACAGCCGGTGATCCGAGCTTCCAATGGAATCCTGAACGCCAGCGGGTACCAGGCCCAACTCGCTCCAGACACGGTGTTCGTGATTTTCGGAACGGGGTTGGGACCGTCAACGCTCCAGCCCGGATCGGCGCCCAACTATCCCCCGTCGCTGGCGGGGACTTCTATCAAATTCACTCCCGTTGGCGGTGGCGCGGCGATCACCGCAGGGATGGTCTACACGCTCGCGACGCAGGTGGCTGGAGTGCTGCCGTCGTCCATCACGCCAGGGACGTACGCGGTGACGGTGACCTACAACACCTCGATCAGCGCGCCCCAGAATGTGACGGTGGTGGCGCGAAGCTTCGGCATCGCGACGGCGAATAGCGGCGGGACCGGACCGGCGCAGGCCACCATTGGCAACGTCAACAGCGGCATCAGCCTGGTGCGTATGACCGGAGGCAGCATCAACTTCGGCGGCTATAACTGGACGCTCTCCCCGGCGCATCCGGGCGATGAACTGGTGCTGTGGGGCACCGGCGGCGGAGCGGACCTGGCCAACGATACCGGCGGCACTTCGGGCGATCAGACTGCGGCCGGCAACTTTTCGGTCATTGTCGACGGGACCAGCATCGTGCCGTTGTATTCGGGTGCGTCGTCGGGTTACCCGGGGCTATGGCAGATCAATTTCGTGCTGCCCTCGAATATCGCCTCGGATTGCCTGGCGTCGGTGCAGGTGAGCGCGGGCGGCCAGGTCAGCAATCCAGTTACGATCGCGATCGCGGCTCCGGGCGCGGCATCCTGCTCGGGCACCATTTCGAAAACGTCTCTGGCGACGCTCGATAGCGGCGCTGGGTCGGTCACTTTTGTGGGTCTCGGCCTCGCGCAGCAGATCCAGAACGGCAGCGCGACAACTCCTGTCGGCGGCCTCATCAACAAATACTCCGTGGCGGAGTTCCTTTTGCCCTATAGCGGGCCGAAGGTGGACCAGTGCCTGGTCCTTCAGGAATCCTACTCAGGGAAGGACCCGGTGGCAGCCGATCAGCAGCTCGATGCGGGGACGCTGACGGTTTCGGGGGGCGGGCAAACCGTGACGATCGGCAAGAATACCAGTTCGGCCGGACCGGTTTACAGCGGCTCGATTCCGGTGGCGCCAGGGGCAACCTACACGCTGACCGCTACTGGCGGGGCGGACGTCGGTCCTTTTACCGTGTCGGCGACCTTTCCGAACAGTTTCACGGTGACGAATTTGAGCTCGCTGAGTTCGATCGACCGTTCGCAACCGCTGACCATCAACTGGACCGGGAGCGGATTCGACCACGTCGCGATTACGATTGAGACGGAAATTATCGCCAAGACCGTTCAGGTTGCCGAACTCAGTTGCCGCTTCCGGCGAGCCTGGGAACCTACACAATCCCGGTGGCTGCGCTCCAATACCTGATTCCCTCGGCGTCCGTTTCCACGCTGCGGGTGCAATCCGAGCACAGCTCCGGCGTTCCTGACTCGGCCGATTCCAACATGGAACCGAATTCGACCATTGCCCTTACGAGCGGCGCTTTGGTCGACTTCGGATTCTTCGGTGCATCGATCGACTATCTTCTGACTCCGACCGTTCATTGAGGCTTCGGTTCGGGCGCACACTCACCCTGGAGCGGACACGCCGCTCCATATCCGTCGCCATGGAGCGGACACGCCGCTCCATAATCAGGTGGAGGCCGGGACGGTGGCGCCCCACTCTCGGGGATCCAGGTCGCGAGCATGGCGGGAGAAGATCCAGAGGTGGCCTTCCAGGTCGTGCACGGCGCATTGGAACTCGCCGTAAACGGTTTCGTGCGGTTCTTCGACGATGGCCGCGCCGGCCGCCCTGGCGCGCTGGCAGTGCGCTTCCACATCTTCGAGAAAGACGGTCAGGGATTGCGTGCGGACGCCGGCCTCGGCGGGGCTGGCGCTGCCCGGGCGTGAACTCGACAGCATGATCCAGACGCTGCCGCGGCGCATCTGCGCGCCCTGGGGTGAAGCTGGGTCGCCGTAGCGGAAGGCTTCGACGAATCCGAAGGCGCGTTCGAGCCAGCCGAGCGCTGCGGCCACGTCGCGGTAAACCAGGTGCGGCAGGATGGTGTCGACGGGAACAGTGCGGTTGCGGATCATAACTGAATGTTAACGGGCATTCTAGGGTGTACGACGGATTGTACCTGTGAGCCGCGGATGTAAAGCTTTAGCATGCACAAGTATTTGAGCGCGTGGTGTCTTGCAGCGGGTGCGTTGCTGCCGGCCGGCGCGGTCCGGGCGCAGCTTCCGGAGCGGAACTGCATGAGCAATCCCATGATGGACGGGTGTCCCATGGCGGAGTCGGCTCGCAAGACCCAGGAGATGTTCAGCAAGAAGCCGTGGTGGGAGGAGCATCCGGATCTGCTCAATCCCAACTACAAGGCCATGACGGCGAGCCAGTCCTCCAATGCCGGCAGCCGCACTACCACCGTTCGGCCGGCGCCTGCGGATACCGACTGGAAGAAGCCGCGCCTGACCAAGCCTTTGGCGCCGAACTGGCCGCGCTGGACCTTTGCTCCCTCGGACGCCGCGGCGCTGATGGGGGTGAAGCTGACGTCACTGGTGCATTCCCCGGCGCTGGGCGCGTTGCTGGGCCCCGAGCTCGGAAAACAGTGGCAGGCTGCGGGAGCGGCAGTTCCTCCCATCGACGAGGTTTGGATCTCTCTGCGCGTCCTTCCAGGGCAGGCGACTCCCGGCCAGAAGACCCCAGCGCAGAAGACCCCAGCGCAGAAGACCGAAGCCGTGATGCTGCTGATGGGGCCGGGCGTCGAGTCCATTGCGGCGAATCTGTGGGCCAGAGGCGTGACGGTTTGTTTCCTGGATCAGCACACGTTCCTCACCGGTGAATGGAACGCCGTGAATCGGGCGCTGGCGCGGGTGATCGCGGGCGCTCCCGGGCCGATGTCGCAGCGTGCCGGGGAGCTTTGGGGGAACAGTGACCTGTGGCTGATCGCCGGCAGAGGGATGCTCAAACAGTTTCTGCCGCCGGCCCAGAGCCCGCCAGGGCTGACGGGTGCTTCCTTGGGGTTGAGTCTTCAGGATCAGATCGCGGTGGACATACTGCTGACCGCGGCGACCCCGGCCGATACGGACCGCCTGGCCGCGAAGCTGACCCAGAGCCCGGACGATCTGGGGCTCGGCGGGTCGACGGTGCAGAAAACGGTTCGGGGCGTCAGCGTGCGGGCCGCGCTCGATCCAGCGCAGTTACCGGAGGCCTACCGGAGCCAGATCACCGAACAACTCCGTCCCATGCTGGATATGATTGGTCCTCCGCCGGTGGTGAGCGAAGCGACCAAGCAAAACGCAATCGTCATTCAAGGCTTGGATGACGGTCCGAAGGTCATTCCGCTGCCGAAGCAATAGAGCGTTATTCATCACAAAGCAGCGCGATCGGCACTGGGTGCGCCGGGACCGCCATCTGGGTGTTATAGCGATAGATCAGGACCGTTACAATTCCGAACAGCATACCGATGACGCCCAACACCGCACCGTAGGGAGGCGCGACCGTGAGCGACAGGCGGACCAGCACCGTCGAAATCACGAACGCTGCATTTCGGAACACCAGCTCGTACCGGTTTGAAACCACCAGCGACAAAATCAGCACCAGAACATCGGCGAAAATCATGGCCTCGAAGATATCGGCGTAGAAGGAGACCGGGGGCGAAAGCAGGAGCACCTCCTCCCCGATGTCGCGATAGACTACGAGAGCGTAGTCACGGACGCTCATCGCCACTAACATCACTAGGACCACGGTCAACGCCAGCGCGATGAACTTCTTCTGCTGGATCAGTCGCAGAATCTGCCGGCGGGATTCGGTCTCGTTGGTTTCGGGGACGCGGCTGGGAGCGGCGCGGCGGAACACGGTAACCAGCAGAAACATCAACAGGCCGGCGCTGACCTCCAACAGGATGGGCGCCAACTCCTGTAAGGGCGCCTGCAGATGCTCCAGGTCGAGCGAGGTGAGGTGCTTGAAAAAGCTCCGGATAAAGATCAACGATACGATCTCGAACTGCATGGCGATGGACCGTGTGGTCGATTCGGGCAGCGCGGCGATTAAGCCCAGGACTTCGTAGAACAGGATGAACCCGAAGGGAGTAGAGATCGCCGCCAGGTAGTTGGTTCCCGCAGACGCAATCCAGCCGGGCGGGCTCGCCAGATGGCGCGCCACAAAGACCAGGGTCAGATGGAGCAGAAACCCTGCGATTCCGGCAGCGACGACCCAGCGCTCCATCATGTGCCGGTGCTCCTCCGAATACAGCCAGTCGAAGGTTTGCGGAATGGAGAACGCGTGGGCAATGGAGTTGGATCGCGTGCGCACGAGTTTCTCCGTGCACGCCAGGGGCCAAGGGCAGTTTTGTGACGTGAAGCCCCGACCCGCGAATCGGCTATAGTCAGAGGCTTATGGCGTTGAAGCCGGCGTTGGTGAAGGCTGCCGCGGCGGGTGGACTCGCGGGGCTGCTGTTCGGATTCGACACCGCGGTGATTTCAGGAACCACGGCGGGACTGACCAAGGCATACGCTCTGACGCCCGGCGGGCTGGGACTGACGGTTTCGGTGACGCTGTGGGGCACAGTGGCGGGCGCGCTGCTGGCCGGACTTCCGGGCGACCGCTTCGGCAGGCGCGATAGCCTGCGCGGCTTGGCGGCTCTGTACCTGGCAGGAGCAATGGGATGTCCGCTGGCATGGAATTGGCACGCGCTACTCTTGTTCCGCTTCGTGGTTGGGCTGGCGATTGGAGGCTCGTCGGTGATCGGGCCGATGTATCTGGCGGAGATCTCGCCGGCGAAATGGCGGGGCCGCGTGGTTGGCGTGTTCCAGTTCAATATCGTGCTGGGGATTCTGGCCGCGTACCTGTCGAATTATTGGATCGGGCTGCTGGGGTTCGGCGAGGCCGAATGGCGCTGGAAATTCGCGGTTGCAGCCGCTCCAGCGGTGCTGTTGCTGGCGGTGCTCTTTGCCATTCCGAGAAGTCCGCGCTGGCTGGTGGAGCGGGGATTCATAGAAGAAGCTCGCGAGGTGTTGCAGCGGATCGGCGAGCCGGATGTCGACGGCGCCGTGAGCGCGATGCAAGAGGCGAAGCGGCTGGAGATCGAATACGGGCAGGAGAAATTATTCGCGGCTCGCAACCGGTTGCCCTTATTTCTGGCGATTTCCATCGCCATGTTCAATCAACTCTCCGGAATTAACGCCATTTTGTATTACTTGAACGATATTTTTGCTCTGGGCGGCTTCAACAAAGTTTCCGGAGACTTGCAGGCGGTCGCGATCGGGGCGACAAACCTGCTGTTCACCGTGTTGGCGATGCTGGTGATCGACAAGGCGGGACGGCGGACGCTGCTGACCATCGGGGCGATCGGGACGGCCGTATGCCTGGCGGGAGTGGCCGCAATTTTCGGAACGGGCCGGAATCAACAGTTCCTGCTATGGCTGCTGATCGGGTTCATCGCGTCTTTCGCGTTCTCGCAGGGAGCGGTGATCTGGGTCTACATCAGCGAGGTATTTCCCACAGCGGTGCGTTCGCGCGGGCAGAGCATCGGCTGCTCCACGCATTGGATCATGAACGCTCTGATCTCCGGGGTGTTTCCGGTTGTCGCCACGCATTCGCGCACCGTCCCGTTCGCCTTCTTTGCCGCGATGATGGTGCTGCAGTTGATCGTCGTGCGCGCTACGTATCCGGAGACCAAGGGCGTGACGCTCGAAGAGATGGAAGAGGAGCTGGCCAGTGGGGCTCTCTAAAGTCACCGGCGTCGTTGCGTTCGCGGCGATCGCAGTGGGCGGATGGTATTCGATTCAGTTGGCGCGTGCGGATGCGGCATTTCGAGAAGGGACTCCGGAGAGCGTCGCGCGCGCGGTCGCGCTGGCCCCGCGGAACGCCGCGTATCTCTCGTTCCAGGCGCTGCAGACCGAATATGCCGGCGGGGACTCGACACCGCTCCTTGAGCAGATCGCGCGCGTAACTCCGCGAGCGTCTGCGCCGCGGATCCGATTGGGGCTGAATGCGGAAGCTCGTGGCGATATCGCCCACGCGGAGCGATGGTTGCTGGATGCGGCTCGGGTGGATCATCAGTACGAGCCGCGCTGGACGCTGGCGAATTTCTACTTCCGGCAGGAGGACACGGACCAGTTCTGGGCCTGGATGCGGGCCGCGCTGGAAGTGTCCTACGGCGACCGCAGTGCGGCGTTCCGGCTGGCGCTGAGCGCGGATCCCACCGGCAAGCTGGTTCTGGAGCGGGCGATTCCGCCGGAACATGAGGTGGTCGCGGCCTACCTCTGGTGCTTACTGCGGCCGAACTTAAAACCGCCGGATTGGACGCCGGTCGCCGTGCGGCTTTCCGAATGGCGAGACCCGGCGGACCGGACCGAGCTCGGTGCGGCGCTGGACCGGTTGGCGGAACGCGGCTCGCGCGGCTCTGTTCTAGAAATTTGGCGGAATCTGGGATACCCTGCGCCCACCGGGATTGTCTTTAACCCCGACTTCGGGCTTCCTCATATCGGCCATGGTCTCGACTGGCGGTTCGTGGAGAATCCGGGTGTCAGTTTTACGCCGCTCGATACTCCGCCGGCGCTGCGGATTTCGCTGAGCGGGATGCAGCCGGAATCGTGCGTACTGATCGAGCAGTATGCGAGCGTGCGCCAGGGGCGGCGCTACCGGATGACATGGGAATCGCGCGGGGTTTCGAGCGGATTGGCATGGCGCGCGGGAGACGCAAGCGGCTCGCTTCGGGGGGCCGACGATTGGACTAAGGGCGAGTTTCAGTTTACTGCGCGGCGAGACTTCGCACCGGTGCAGCTCGGCTACGCGAGGCCGTTGGGCGAGGCGCGTGTCGAAGGATCGGTCGAGCTGCGGCACGTGTCGATTGAGGAGCAGCGTTGACCGAAGCCCGGTTCTCAGAATGGGTCTTGACCGTGATCCTATGGTTTGGGCTGTTGACGCTGCGGGCCGCGGACGCGGTGCGGTGGTGGCTGACGGCGATTGATGTGGGCGTGCTGGCTCTGGCTGCGGCCGCGATGGTGCGGCAGCGCTTCGAGATTCGCTTCCACCCGATCGCGCTAGTGCTGGGCGGAACGGCCGTGTGGGGACTGGTGCAGGTGTGGCTGGGCGTTTCGGTCGATCCGCAACGAACCTTGCAGGGCTCCCTCGGTTGGACCGTGGACTGCGCGGCATTCTCCCTCACTCTCGCGTTGTGCCAGCGGGAATCGATTCGTGAGCGGTTTCTTACGGCGCAGGCGCTCTTCGCCGTGGCGCTCGGCGTGTTCTGTATGTTTTGGCTGTACACGCAGGGCGAGCTCGGACCGTTCGCATACAAGAACCAGTTCGCGGCGTATCTGGAGGTGGGTACGGGCATCGCCGTAGCTCGAGCAGCGCGGGCGGGGCGATATTCGCTGGGCTGGATCCTGGCAGCGGGCGCCATGTTCGCGTGCGCGGCGGCGGCGGGCTCACGCGCGGGGGCTATTCTGTGCCTGGCTGAGCTGATCGTGCTGCCGGCGGTAGCCGCCTGGCGCGGCGTCTCTTATCAAAGAAGATCCTGGCGAGCGTTTGTACGCACCGGCGGACTCGCGCTATTAAGTGCGGCCCTGCTGGTAATGGTGACCGGTTGGGAGACGGTGTGGAAGCACTTGCAGGAACCGAATCCCTACGCGGTGCGCGCGAACCTTCTTCGCTCCAGCGTGGCGATGGCCAAGGAGCGGCCACTCACCGGTTTCGGGTTGGGCGCGTGGCCCTCCGCTTATCCCGGCTACGCGCTGTATGACGACGGCACCTTCGTCAATCAGGCGCACAATGACTGGGCGCAGTGGACCGTCGAAGGCGGCTTGCCGCTGCTGGCAGCGATGTTGGCCGTGGTCGCGCTGCTGGTGCGGCCGGCGCTCGATTCGCTGTGGGGGTTGGGGCTGGTGGCTGTTTTCGCGCACGCCTGGGTGGATTATCCGTTCGAGCAGCGCCCGGCGCTGGCGGCTTTCTTTTGGGCTATGGCAGGAGTGGTGGCGAGCTACGCCAGAACGGCGCCTACTGCTTCAGCAGGATCATATCGCCCTGGTTCACCTTCCCGGTTCTAGCGTCGGTGGAAAAACTCACTTCCAGTTCATTGAAGGCGACCCCCGGGGTCAGATCCATGGTTCCGGAAGCGCCCTCCGCGGTGGTGAGCTTGAAGCTCTGCTTGAGCGTGGGCTTGAAATCGCCGGAGAATTCGAAGCGCAGGACGGGGTCGCCGGCGCCCGGGCCGAGCTTGAATCGCGCGTAGAACGTTCCGGTGGCATGGCCGCCGGATTCATGCACGGTGAAATCAACCACCTCCGGCTCCGAACCGAAGTATTGAGCGCCGGGTCCGGGACGATAGCTCCATACCCCGACGTAACGTGCCAGCGGCACAGGCGTGATCGAAGGCGCGCGGGGAGCGGCGTCGGCCGACGCAGGGGTCGAGGGCGCAGCGGTCGACAACGGGGCCTGCGCGGCGTCGGCCAGCTTGGCATAGTAGGCGGCCCAGGCGGAGGCCTCCTGATTCATCGCGTCTCCCGCCTGCGACAACGTAGAAGTGAGGAAGGTATATTGCTGCAGCGCTGTGCCGCGAGCCTGCTCCGCCGCACCGGCCGCGGTGACCGATTTCTCTTCGGCCTGCTGGCGGGAAACGATGCTGGCTTTCAAGGCGTCCAGCGAGGCTTGCTCGCGCTGGTAGGCTTGGCGCAATTGTTGGATCACACGGTCGGGATCGTTGGCGAAGGTGGACGCGCTCGAAGCGACGATAGCCGACTCGCGATTGGCGAAACGAATCTCCTCCGGCGCGGGAGCCAGATCCGGCTGCGCCTGTACGACGTTAGCGTTCAGCCATTGCAGGTTCTGTTCCTGCTGCTGCGCCGTAGCCCGGAGCGTAGCCGTGTGCGCGGTCGAGTAGGCTGCAGCCAGGGGCGCGGCTTTACCGGCGCGGGAGGCCAGGGCGCCGGCGGGAGCGTCGGCGGCGTCCAGTTCCAGGTTCGGATCCGCTTCGCGCCAAGTTCGATAGAGAGTGCGATAGCCGTCGCGCGTGGGCTGACCCGGCAGGCATAGCGCCGCCAGGATCATGGCCGAGGCCGGGGCCGGGAGAAATCGGCGCGCGGTCCGGCGGGTCATTTCTGCTTTCCCTTGGCGGCAGGAGCCGGAGTTCCCTTGGTGATGGCACACTCCATTTGCGCTCGTGCCCGACGTGCGGAGTAATACGCGCTCCAGCGCGCGCCTTCGGCTTCAAAGGCGGTTTGAACGCCGTCGCTGGCGGCTTGTCGCGCCTGAAGCTGCATGACCAGGTTCGCCAGCGCAACGTTGGCTTGATCGGCGCGGCTTACGGCGGAGTCGATGGCGTCGGAGCGCTGCTGCTGGGACGTTAGAACCTGCTTAAGCGAATCCTCCGGCGCGGCCAAAGCTGCCCGGCGCTGCATGCTTTAGCAAACACCTGAACGAACCAGTAGGTATGTACATAAAACATAAC